>DASVMK010000054.1:0-34410 GCA_036384395.1 Novosphingobium sp. | reverse complement strand
TCGATTCCCCGCCGACATCGATCACCGCCGCGCCGGCCTCGAGCATCGCCGCGCCGTGCGCGCCGGCGGTCTCGGGCTTGTCGAGGAATTCGCCGCCGTCGGAAAAGCTGTCGGGCGTCATGTTGAGGATGCCGACGACTTGCGGCTGGTCGAGCCGGATCGTCCGCGCGCCGAGCTGGAGCGGGGGATGCGCCCACCGCAGCGCCGCCCATTGCGCTTCGCCCTCTTGCGCCAGCGCGCCGGGCAAGTCCGCCAGCGCGCCGGGCACCTCCGCCGCCGCCAGCCGCCGGCGCGAGACCACCTCGCCCCCGCGCCGCACGATCAGCGCGAAACGGCTGGCGTAAGCCAGGCTCCCGCCCAGCCGCACCGCGTCGCCTTCCTCGCTCTGCGGGCTATCGGCCAGCGCGATTGGGCGGATGTAAAGGCTGTCCATCTACTCCGTCACACCGGAATCAGGGCTCGGTCGCCAGCAGGTAGAGCTGGCGGATCGCGTCGATCGGCTTGAATTCGCCCTGGTGTTCAATGTGCCAGAAGCTCCAGCCGTTGCACGAAGGCGCGCCCTGGAGCTTGGCGCCCAGGCCGTGGATCGAGCCGGTGTCGGCGCCCGAGACCAGCGACCCGTCGGCGCGCACTTGCGCGGTCAGGCGGCGCTTCTTGTCGTGGAGCGATGTGCCGGGCGCGATCCAGCCGGTCTCGATCAGCGTGCCGAACGCCACCTTGGGCGCCGCCTTGGGGCTCTGCATCGTCGTCAGCGCGCTTTCGTCGAGCGGCAGCGCCAGTTCGATGCGTTCGAGCGCGGCGTCGCGGTAACCGCTCTCGCGCTCGCAGCCGATCCATTGGCGGCCCAGGCGCTTGGCGACCGCGCCGGTGGTCCCGGTGCCGAAGAACGGGTCCAGCACGACATCGCCCTTGTTGGTGGTCGCCAGCATCACGCGGTAGAGCAGCGCCTCGGGCTTCTGCGTCGGGTGGACCTTGGCCCCGCCCTTCTTCAACCGCTCCTGCCCGCCGCAGATCGGCAGCACCCAGTCCGAGCGCATCTGCAACTCGTCGTTGAGCGTCTTCATCGCGCGGTAGTTGAAGGTGTACTTCGCCTTCTCGCCAGTCGAGGCCCAGATCAGCGTCTCGTGCGCGTTGGTGAAGCGCGTGCCCTTGAAGTTGGGCATCGGGTTCGCCTTGCGCCAGACGATGTCGTTGAGGATCCAGAACCCCATGTCCTGGAGCATCGCGCCAAGGCGGAAGATGTTGTGGTACGACCCGATAACCCACAGCGAGCCGTTGGGCTTCAGCACCCGGCGCGCCTCCGTCAGCCAGGCGCGCGAGAAGGCGTCATAGGCGGCGAAGCTGTCGAACTTGTCCCAGTGATCGGTTACCGCATCGACATGGCTGCCGTCCGGCCGGTTGAGATCACCGCCAAGCTGGAGGTTGTAGGGCGGATCGGCGAAGACCATGTCGACCGAGGCGGTCGGCAGCGAGCGCATCGCCTCGATGCAGTCGCCCGACAGGATCCGCCCCACCGGCAGATCGTGCTGCGGCGCAGCCGCTTGCCGGACACGCGCACGCGCCCGTTCCTTGACCAGACCATTCGACATCGCGCTTCGCGAACCCCCTTGCTTGCGCCCTAGGGTGAGTCTTTGCGGAGTCTGCGTCAACCCGCGACTCGTCGCAAATGCTAAGCGAAGAGGGTTACGGAGCGATCAACGCGGAGCCCCGGCACAGCATGTTGAGTCCTCGCGATTCCCCGAGACTCGATATCTAGTGGTGTGGGCGGCACGGCATGCGCGGCAAAAAAATTCGATCCGGACTGACAGGTATCGAGATCACCGGAACATCTCGAGCTGCGCCACCGGTGCGAAGCTGCGGCGGTGGAGCGGGGTCGCGCCGTGCTGGCGCAGCGCCACGAGGTGTTGCGGCGTGCCGTAGCCGGCGTTGGTTTCCCAGCCGTAGTGCGGGTGCGCCAGTGCATATTCGCGCATCAGGCGGTCGCGGTGTTCCTTGGCGATGATCGAGGCGGCCGAGATGCACGGTTCGATCGCGTCGCCGCCGACGATCGGCCGCGCGTTCCAGCGCCATTCGGGGCGCCGGCCCGCGGGGGTGAGGTTGCCGTCGATCAGCACTTCGTCGGGATGCCCGTCGAGCTGCGCGCAGAGCGCCTCGACCGCCAGCGTCATCGCCAGCATCGTCGCGCCGAAGATATTGAGCCGATCGATCTCCGCGACGTCGACCACGCCGACCGCCCAGCGGCAGCGACGCTTGATCGTCCCTTCCAGCGCCGCGCGCCTTTCGCGAGACAGCTTCTTGGAATCGTCGAGCCCGGCCGGGCGCGGCTTGCACAGCACGACGGCGGCCGCGACCACCGGCCCGGCGAGCGGCCCGCGCCCGGCCTCGTCCACGCCGATCACCAGTGGGGTGGCACCGGGCCGGGGATTGTGCGTTAATCCGTCCATGCGCATCACGTCGATCCTGTTCGCCCTATCGCCGGTCACCCTCGGCCTCGCAAGCTGCGGCGCGGCGCCGGCCGGGGAAAACGCCGCAGTCCGTCGCGATTTCACCGTGACCGAGATCGCCCGCTTCGACGAGCCCTGGGCCATCGCCTTCCTGCCGGGCACGCCGCTCGCGCTCGTCACCGAGCGCAAGGGCAAGCTCAAGCTGTGGGAAGACGGCGGCGCGGTGCGCGACGTCGCGGGCGTACCGGCGGTCGCTTACGGCGGCCAGGGCGGTCTCGGCGATATCGTCCTCGCGCCCGATTTCGCCAGCACCGGCACCGTCTATCTGACCTGGGCCGAGGCGGGCGATGGCGAAACCCGCGGCGCGGCGCTTGGGCGCGCGCGGCTGGTGCTGGACGGCGCGCCGCAGCTCGAAGGGCTGCGGGTGATCTGGCGGCAGGTGCCCAAGGTGACTGGCGGCGGCCACTATTCGCACCGCGTGGCCTTCTCGCCCGACGGCCGGTACTTGTTCCTCTCCTCGGGCGAGCGGCAGAAGATGGCGCCGGCGCAGGCGATGGACACCAATCTCGGCAAAGTGCTGCGCCTGCTGCCCGACGGCACGCCCGCCCCGGGCAATCCCTTCGCCGAAAAGGGCGGCGTCGCGGCGGAAGTGTGGAGTCTGGGCCACCGCAACCTGCTGGGGCTCAAGTTCGACGCGCAAGGGCGGCTGTGGGATCTCGAACATGGCCCGCGCGGCGGCGACGAGCTCAACCTGGTCAAGCGCGGACGGAACTACGGCTGGCCGCTGGTGTCGAACGGCGATCACTACGACGGCAGGCCGATCCCCCGCCACGCCACCCGGCCCGAGTTCGCCGCGCCGGCGATCAGCTGGAACCCGGTGATCGCGCCGGGCGACTTCATCTTCTATCGCGGCAACCAGTTTCCCGGCTGGCGCGGCCAGGCGGTGATCGGCGGCATGAGGCCCAACGTGCTGGTCCGGGTCGCGATCGACGGCGAGACCGCGCGCGAGGTCGCCCGCGTGCCGATGGAACACCGCATCCGCGACATCGCCGAGCGCGAGGACGGCTCGGTCTGGCTGCTCGAGGACGGCAAGGAAGCCGGCGGGGGACGCCTGCTGAAGCTGACGCCTCCCTGACGACAGATCGTGCCGAGCGGCCGCCGGGCTCGGAACAACCTGCCGGGCCGATCGAGCCCGAAGCCGGCGAGCAAGCCAAAAATGATCGACAATCGCCCCCCCGCCCCGTATCGGCGCGCGCCTATGGTCGCGACCACCGACATCATCCCGCTCGACAACGTCGATCCCGCGCTTGTCGAAGCACTGCTCGATCGCGCGTTCGAGCCCGAGCGCCACACGCGCACCGCCTACAAGGTGCGCGAAGGCACCGACTGGCTGCCGGCGCTGAGCTTCGCGCTGGTGGACGAGCAGCGGCATCTGGCTGGCACGATCCAGTGCTGGCCGGTGGCGCTGACCGATCCCAACGGCCGCGCGCACCCGATGATCATGGTCGGCCCGGTGGCCGTCCTACCCGAGCAGCAGAACCGCGGCTTCGGCAAGGCGCTGGTGGTGGCGAGCCTCGCCGCGCTCAACCCGCAGGCGCCCTTGCCGCAAGTGATGATCGGCGATCCCGAGTACTACGGCCGGTTCTGGGGCTTCACCAACGAGTTCACCGGAGGCTGGAGCCTGCCCGGCCCGTTCGAGCAGCGCCGCCTGCTGGTCCGCTGCGACAATCCCGCGGTGCTGCCCAAGCAAGGCATGCTGGGGCCTTGGCGCGGGTAGCCTGATCTGGCATCGGGGCGCGGATGCCTTACGAGCCGCCCCCCGAGATCGCCGGACTGTCGCTTGCCGAGATCGCCGCACTGGCGGCCGCGCGCAAGCTTCCGCCGGTCGACCAGTGGTGGCCGGCGACGGCGGGCGACAGCGAGATGCGGATCGCCGCCGACGGCCGCTGGTATCACCAGGGCGGCGAAATCACCCGCCCGGCGATGGTTCGCGCCTTCTCGACGCTGCTGACCCGCGAACCGGACGGCCGGCACTGGCTGGTCACGCCGACCGAGAAGCTGGAAATCGTCGTGGACGACGCGGCTTTCCTCGCCATCGACCTCAAGCGCGAGGGCGACGCGCTGGCGTTCCGGCTCAACACCGACGATCTCGTCATCGCCGGCCCCGACCACCCGATCGTCGCGCGCGGCGATCCCGACACCCCCGCGCTCTACCTCGGCGTGCGCCACGGCGCCGAGGCGCGGCTCAACCGCAGCACGTATGCGCAGCTCGTCGAGATCGCGCTGGAAGGCGGCGAACTCGCCGTGTCCAGCCAGGGCGCGCGTTTCCCGCTGGTGCCGGCATGAGCGCACTGTTCTCGCGGATTTCCGAGCTCTATGACGCCGGCCTGGCGCTCGGCGAGCTCGACCTCCACCACGACACGCGCATCCCGGCCGACGCCATCGATTTCCGCCCGGCGGCGGTGCTCGCGGCGATCACCGACCGGCCGACGCCGGGCGTGCTGCTGCTTCACCGCCCCTCGAACATGCGCGCCCATCCGGGGCAGATCGCGCTGCCCGGCGGCAAGATCGACGCCGGCGAAAGCCCGGTCGACGCGGCACTGCGCGAGGCCTGGGAGGAGCTCGGCATCGATCCCGCCAAAGTCCGGCTGATTGGCGAGGGCGACCTCTATCGCACCGCCTCGGGCTATGAGATCACCCCAGTGATCGGCGTCGTCCCGGCCGACATCGCCATCGACCCCAACCCCCAGGAAGTGGCGCAGTGGTTCGAGGCGCCGCTCGAATTCCTGCTCGATCCGGCCAACCAGCAGCAGGGCCTGATCGACTGGGAGGGCGAAATGCATCCTTACTGGGGCATCTCCTGGGAAGGGCACGACATCTGGGGCGTGACCGCGGGCATCCTAGTCAATCTCTCGCGGCGACTGCGCTGGCATGGCTGAGACGCTGCCCGCCGCGCTCTGGACGCAGCGCAAGGACCTGGCCGGGCTGGTCAGGTCGCTAGGGCCCGGCAACGCGCGCTACGTCGGCGGCGCGGTGCGCGACACGCTGATGGGCCTGCCGGTCAAGGACATCGACATGGCGACGCTGCTGCCGCCGGCCGAGGTCATGGCTCGGCTCGACAAGGCGCATATCGGCCACGTTCCCACCGGGATCGCGCACGGCACCGTCACCGCAATCCTGCGCGAGGGCCCGGTCGAGATCACGACGCTGCGCCACGACGTCTCGACCGATGGCCGCCGCGCGACGGTAGCCTTCGCCGATGACTGGCGCGAGGACGCCGCCCGGCGCGACTTCACGATCAACGCGCTCTACGCCGATCCGTCGAGCCTCGAGGTGTTCGACTGGTTCGGCGGCCTCGACGACCTCGCCGCGCGGCGCGTGCGGTTCATCGGCGACGCCCGCCAGCGCATCCGCGAGGACCACTTGCGCATCCTGCGCTACTTCCGCTTCCAGGCCAGGTTCGGCACGCAACCCGCCGACGAGGAAGCGGAAAGCGCCTGCGCCGATCTTGCCGCCACGCTCAAGGGCCTGTCGCGCGAGCGGGTCGGCATGGAGACGATGAACCTTCTCGCCCTGCCCGATCCCGCACCCACGGTGGCGCGCATGGCCGAGCTCGGGGTGCTTCCGGTGATCCTGCCCGAGGCGCGGCCGGAGGCGCTGGCCGCGCTGGTGGCACAGGAGCAACGCCAGCACATCGCGCCCGACGCGATTCGCCGCCTCGCCGCGCTGCTGCCCGCCGATGCGACGCTCGCCGAACAGATCGCCGCCCGTTTCCGCCTGTCGGGCGCGCAAAAGCGCCGCCTGGCCAGTGCGGGAAAGCGTGGGGACGCGGCGGGCGAGCCGCGCGCGCTCGCCTATCGCCTCGGCCGCGAACAGGCGCTCGACCGGTTGCTGATCGCCGGGGCGGACGTCTCCGCGCTCGAAGGCTGGGATATCCCGCAGTTCCCGCTCAAGGGCGGCGACATTGTCGCGCGCGGGGTCAAGGCCGGGCCGGAAGTGGCACGGACGCTACGCGCGGTCGAGGACCGCTGGATCGCCGAGGGCTTCCCCGACGCCGCGCGCGCGCGGGCCCTGCTGGACGAGGCGCTGGACTGATCAGGTCAGCGCGCAGCAAGCCGGGGCGTGCTACAAGGGCGGTATGGACTTTCCCGACCTGGTCGAATTCCTGGCGCAGCAGCCACTCTTGTCGCTGGCGATGGCGGCGATCTTCGTGACCACGCTGGCGGGCACGATCCGCCGTCCGCTCCCGCGCCTGTCGCATCTGCTCCACGGCGTGGGCACGCTCGGCCTCGTCGCCGCGCTGCTGCTGACGATCGCGCAAGTCGCGCGCTTCACCACCGACACCGACGTCGCGCTGCCGCAAGTCGGCCTGCCGCGCCAGACCGTCCAGGGCGGCGAGACGCGGGTGCCGATCGGGCGCGATGGCCATTTCTGGATCGAGGCCACGATCAATGGCGAGGCGCGGCGTTTCATGGTCGATACCGGCGCGACGCTCACCGCGGTCTCGCCCGCAACCGCCGATGCCGCCGCGCTCGCCCCCAGCACGCTGCGCCAGCCGGTCTTGCTGCGCACCGCAAACGGCACCGTCACCGCCGACCTCGTGACGATCGCCGAGCTGCGCTTCGGCAACGTCGTCGCCCGCGATCTCGACGCGGTGGTGGCGCCCGGCATCGGCGAGACCAACGTCATCGGCATGAACCTGCTCTCGCGCCTGGCGAGCTGGCGGGTCGAAGGGCGGACGCTGATCCTGGTGCCGAAACACCCGCAGGCAGCGACGGGAGTATAGACCGCCCTAAAACTTGTTATCCCGCGGAAACCCGTTCGGCGGCAGGCGGCCCGCAGCCCCGCGCGCGACCTTCCATTGGCGCATGTCGGGCTCGGTGCGCATGCGGCCGGTGTCGCCGCCCATCTTCCAGCTCAGCCCCTCCTCCAGCTTGAGCGTCACCGCATCCGATAGTCCGCCGTCGCGATAGCGTTGCAGCGTCACGCCCTGGCCCTTGGCGAGGATCGGCAGTTCCTCCAGGCTGAAGATCAGCAGCTTGCGGTTGTCGCCGACCACCGCGACGTGATCGTGCTCCGGCGGGATCTCGCGCACCAGCGCCAGCTTGATCCCGGGCTTGGTGGTCATCACCCCGCGCCCCTTGCGCGTCTCGGCCAGGAGCTCGTCCGCCTCGGCGGCGAAGCCGCGGCCGGCGGTGGAGGCGAGCAGGAGCTGCGCCTTGGGCTTGTAGGCCATTACCGCGACGATCTGCGCATCGGCATCGATGTCGAGCATCGTCCGGATCGGTTCGCCGAAGCCGCGCGCGCCGGGCAGCTTGTCCGCGCCCAGCGTATAGAAGCGGCCGTTGTCGGCGGCGATCAGCAGCTTGTCGGTGGTCTGCGCGTGGAGCGCGAAAGCCGGGCCATCGCCTTCCTTGAACTTGAAGTCGCGGTCGAGCGGCTCGTGGCCCTTCGCGCCGCGCACCCAGCCCCGCGCCGAGAGGATCACCGTCACCGGCTCCTTCTCGATCATCGCGTCCATGCTGAACTCGCGCGTCGGCGCGGCTTCGGCGATCGTCGTGCGGCGCCGGCCGAGCGCGGTGTCCTCGGCATAGTCCTTGCGCAGCGTGGCGAGATCGCGCTTCAGCCGCGTGCGCTGGCGCGCCGGGCTGTCCAGCAGCTTCTGCAGCTCGTCCTGCTCGGCCAGCAGCTCGTCGCGCTCACGCCGCAGCTCCATCTCCTCCAGCTTGCGCAAGCTGCGCAGGCGCATGTTGAGGATCGCCTCGGCCTGGCGGTCGGTCAGCTCGAACTCGGCCATCATCACAGGCTTGGGCTCGTCCTCGGTGCGGATGATCTCGATGATCCGGTCGAGGTTGAGGTAGGCGATGATATAGCCGTCGAGCAGCTCCAGCCGGGCCGCGATCTTGTCGAGCCGGTGGCGGCTGCGGCGCAGGAGGATGTCGATCTGGCTGATGACCCACTCCTTGAGCAGGTCCTTCAGCCCAAGCACGCCCGGCGTCCGGTGCGCGTCGAGCACATTGAGGTTGAGTCCGAAGCGGCTTTCGAGGTCGCTCAGCCGGTAGAGCGATTCCTTGAGCAGCTCGGGATCGACGTTGCGGTTCCTGGGCACCAGGACGAGGCGGATATTCTCATCGCTCTCGTCGCGCACGTCCTCGAGGATCGGCAGCTTGCGGTCGGCGATGAGCGCGGCGATCTGCTCGATCAGCTTGCCCTTCTGGACCATGTAGGGGATCTCGGAGACGACGAGCTGCCACATGCCGTTGCCCAGCCGCTCGATGCCGGCGTCGCGGTCCTCCTCGGTCTTGGCCTCGGCCGCATGGAAGCGCGCACGGACGCGGAAGGCGCCCTTGCCGGTTTCGTAGGCGTGGCTGATCGCCGCCGGGCTGTCGACGATGACGCCGCCCGTGGCGAAGTCCGGCCCCTGGAATACCTCCATGAGCTGCGCATGCTCGGTATGCGGGTTGTCGATCATCAGCAGCGTCGCGTCGATCACCTCCGCGACGTTGTGGCTGGGGATCGAGGTCGCCATGCCCACCGCGATGCCGGTGGCGCCGTTGGCCAGCAAGTTGGGGAACAGGCCGGGGAAGATCTCGGGCTCTTCCTCCTCACCGTTGTAGGTCGGCTGGAAGTCGACCGTGCCCTCGTCGAGCCCGGCCATCAGTTGCATCGCGGTCTTGGTCAGTCGCGCTTCGGTGTAACGATAAGCGGCGGCGTTATCGCCGTCGATATTGCCGAAGTTGCCCTGCCCCTCGACCAGCGGATAGCGCAGCGAGAAGTCCTGCGCGAGCCGCACCATCGCGTCATAGACCGAGGCGTCGCCGTGCGGGTGGTACTTGCCGATCACGTCGCCGACGACGCGCGCCGATTTCTTGAAGGCGCCGGTCGGATCGAGCTTCAGCCCCCGCATCGCCCAGAGCAGCCGGCGGTGGACCGGCTTCAACCCGTCGCGCAGATCGGGCAGCGACCGCGCGGTGATCGTCGACAGCGCATAGACGAGATAACGCTCGCTCAGCGCGCTGTCGAACGGCGCATCGACGATCGCGTCGAAAGGATCGGGTTCGGTGATGTCGGTGGCCATCGTGCGGGCCTAGCAACGCGAGGCTCGCGATTCCACCAGGGCGGCGAGGTTTTGCGCAGCGGAGACGGCTGAGTTGATTCGCGCAAAGGCGCAAAGAGGTTGCGCGCGCCGCAGGCGCTTTCAATTCCATCAGCCGTTTCATAGGGCGCTGGGATGATGGAGGCTTCGCCTTGGGCGCTTCCCCTTTGCGCCTTTGCGCGAACAAAATAATGTCAGCCCTCGCCGAAAAAGTCGTCAGCTCCGCTGCATGTCGTAGCTCTCGCCCGGAATCCGCACTTCCAGCCCGTCGAGCCCCTCGCTCAGCGCGATCTGGCACGACAGGCGGCTGGTGCGGGTGACGCCGGCGGCGAGGTCGAGCATGTCCTCCTCGTCGGGCGAAGCTTCGGGCAGTCGGGGGAACCAGTCGGGCGCGACGATGACGTGGCAGGTCGAGCAGGCCATCTGCCCTTCGCACGTCCCTTCGAGCGGCATGCCCGCCCCTTGCGCCACCTCGAGCAGCCGCGCGCCCACCGCCGCCTCGGCGCGCACGCGCGCGCCTTCCGCCGTCACGAAAGTGACCTCGACCATGCCTAAACTCCTTGCGACCCGGCTGCCGCTTCGATCCGGCGGCAGGCCTCTTCGACCTCGGCCTTAGTCGTATAGCGTCCGAAACCCAAGCGGATCGACGCGCGCGCCTGTCGGTCCGTCAGGCCCAGCGCCTTGAGCACATGGCTGGGCCGCCCCGAGCCGCTGGCGCAGGCCGAACCGGCGGAAAACGCCAGGTCGCGCAAGTCCGACATCAGCCGGGCCACGTCCAGCCCGTCCAGCCGCAGATTGAGGTTGCCCGGCCAGCGCTCAGTAGCGCTGCCGTTGAGCGTCCAGCGCGACAACGCGCCGCGCGCGAGCGCGAACAGGTCGGCGAGGTGCGCGCGGTCCACCTCCATGCGCTCGCCCGCCAGCGCCGCCGCCGCGCCGAAACCGGCGCAGAGCGCGGGCGAAAGCGTGCCCGAGCGCAGCCCCTGCTCCTGCCCGCCGCCGTGGATCAGCGGCCGCAGCACGACCCCGTCGCGGATCCACAACGCGCCGATGCCTTTGGGACCATAGAGCTTGTGCGCCGAGACCGCGATCAGATCGGCGCCCTCGGGCGGCGCGAGCTTACCCGCGCCCTGCACCGCGTCGCACAGGAACAGCGCGCCCGCCTCTCGGGCCCGCGCCGCCAGACGGGCGACCGGCTGCACCGTGCCGATCTCGTTGTTGACCTGCATCACCGTGACAAGCCCGGTGCCCGGCGCGAAGGGCGCTTCGGGATCGACCAGGCCGTCCGGCCCGACCGGCAGTTCCTGCACCGCCGCGCCGCTCGCCGCCGCGGCATCGATCACCGCGGCGTGCTCGATGGTCGAGCGAGCGATGCCGGCCGGCGTGCCGTGGATCGCCAGGTTGATCGCCTCGGTCGCGCCCGAGGTGAATACCACCCGGCCGCCCGGCGGCAGCAACGCGGCGACGTGTTCGCGCGCCACCTCCACCGCCGCTGCGGCGGCGCGGCCGAGGCGGTGCGGGCTGTGCGGGTTAGCGAATCCCGGCTCCTCGGGACCGGCCAGCCACGGCAGCATCGCGTCGCGCGCTTCGGGCGCGAGCGGGGTGGTCGCCTGGTTGTCGAGATAGATGAAGCGCTGTGTCATGATCTTGTGGCAATCGCCTGCCATGTTTCGATAAACCGCTCCACGTCGGCGGCGCGCGTCTCGCGTCCCAGGCTGACGCGAATGACCTCGCCCGCGCCCTCGACCGCCATCGCGGCGAGGACATGGCTCGGCTTGAGGCTGCCCGAGGCGCAAGCGCTGCCCGCCGAGACGGCGATGCCGGCCGCGTCGAAGCGGATGAGCTGGGCGTTGGCCGAGATGCCGGGCATGCGGTAGGCGGCGATCGTCGGGATGCGCGCGGTCAGACCGGCGACCACCGTGCCCCCTAACGCGGTGATCGCGTCATCGAGCCGGGCCCGGAAGCTCGCGGCCTGCTCCAGCCAGCCAGCCCCCGCCTCCAGCGCGGCCGCCATCGCCAGCGCGCCGGGAAGATTCTCGGTGCCGCCGCGATAGCCACGCTCCTGCCCGCCGGCGGGGCGCAGCATAGCGAAATCGCGGACCAGCAGCGCGCCCACACCGATCGGACCGCCGAACTTGTGCGCCGACAGCACGATCAGGTCGGCGTCGGGCAGCGGCAGCTTGCCGGCGCTCTGCGCGCAGTCCGCCAGCAGCAGGCCGTCCGCGCCGCGCACCGCCGCCGCGACGTCGGCCAGCGGCTGGACGACGCCGGTTTCGCTGTTGGCGTGCTGCACGGCGACGAGGCCGGGGCGCGCCGCGTCGGCGGGATCGACGCGGCCGCAATGGTCGACTGCGAGGCGCCGCAGGCCTTCGGCGAGCCGCAGCACCGCGTCGTGTTCGACCGCCGAGACTGCCACCGCCGGCAGCGCTGCGCGGGTCAGCGCGATGGCCAGCGCCTCGCTGGCGCCCGAAGTCAGCACCACCTCGCCGGTCCAGCCGAGCGCGGCGGAAATCCGCGTGCGCGCGTCTTCCAGCGCGGCGCGGGCGGCACGGCCGGCGTGATGCGGGCTCGACGGATTGGCCCAGAAAGCGAAGCCTTCGAGCATCGCATCGCGCGCCGCCGGCAGCAGCGGCGTCGTCGCGGCATGGTCGAGATAGAGGCGTGCGGCGGGCATTTTCGTTTTCGTTGCTTTCGGGGCGGGGCTTTCTATATAGCGCTCTCCTTCCGATCACAGCCCCTACCGGTCCGGCTCCGCTTCCCACGGCGCCGCGGACGGGCGCCGCAGAACCTAGGTCGCACGATGCCAGCAGTCATTTTCCCCGGACCCGAAGGTCGCCTCGAAGGTCGTTTCCAGCCCGCCAGCCGCCCGCGCGCGCCGGTCGCCATGATCCTGCACCCGCACCCGCAGGCCGGGGGGACGATGAACGACCGCATCACCCAGGCGATGTACAAGACCTTCGTCAACCGCGGCTTCGCGACGCTGCGCTTCAACTTCCGCGGCGTCGGCCGCAGCCAGGGCAGCTTCGACAACGGCATCGGCGAACTGTCCGACGCGGCCGCCGCGCTCGACTGGGTGCAGTCGATCCATCCCGAGGCGACGACCACCTGGATCGCCGGCTACAGCTTCGGCGCGCTGATCGGGATGCAACTGCTGATGCGCCGTCCGGAAATCCGCGGCTTCATCTCGGTGGCGCCGCCGGCCAACATGTACGATTTCAGCTTCCTCGCCCCCTGCCCCGCCTCGGGCATCATCGTCCAGGGCGTGGCCGACACGGTGGTGACGCCGAACGCGGTGCAGAAGCTGGTCGACAAGCTGCGCACCCAGCGCCACATCACCATCCACCACGACGAGATCCCGCGCGCCAACCACTTCTTCGAGAACGAGCTCGACGAGATGATGCGCTCGGTCGACAACTATCTCGACATGCGCCTGTCGCCCGACTGCCCGATCCGCTGAGGATGAGATAGCGCTGGGCCCCCGCGCCCCTCGACAGGCTCGGGATAAACTTCCGGCCGAAGGCCGGAAGGCGGGGGACGCAGGGCGTTTACTTCAGCTCCTGCGCGATCGGCGCCTCGCCGCCTCGGCCCGGCAGCGTCCAAATCGCGATGTTGACCGCCATCACCCCGGCGAGCACCAGCATCAGCGCGACTTGCTTGCGCGAGCCGCCGCGGCGCCACAGCGCCGCCGCGCCGAGCACCAGCGCGAACATCGCCAGCACCAGGATCGACAGCACCAGCGCCATGCGTCAGCGTTCCTCGGAGGAGGCCGCGTCGCCGCCGCCGTCGAGCAGGTCGGCCAGCACCGCGCGGGCGTCATCGCGGCTCAGTTCCAGCCCGGCGAGGTAGCCGCCCGCCAGCATCGCCAGCAGCGGCAGCATGCGCGCGAGCAGCAGCGGATCGGCCGGCTGGTCGTCGCCCAGGACAGTGGCGTACTCGGCGCGATCGACACCCAGCCGGGCGAGCAGCGCGGTGCCCCTGGCGGGATCGGGCTGATCGACGCCCATCACCTCGGCGGCGAGGTCCACGCCGCCGCGTTCGACCAGCAGCGCCAGCAGCCCGTCGATACCCGCGCGCGCCTGGACCGCGCGAAACGCACCGCACAGGATCGGCAAGAGGCGCTCGGCCGCGGCCGCGGCCGCCTGTGGCTCCGCGCCCAATTGGCGCGCGAGCGCAACGATACCGCCGCTGCGGTGCAGCGTGGTCAGCAAATCCATCACATTACTCCCGGCCGCCGTTTCGGCGTGCCCCTTCTTTGAACCCGAAGCGCCGCGATCGCGGTCCCCGCAGAGCCGGGCCTGCCGGAGGACTGGGGCGGTGTAAAGCCCCGCGAATCCGCGCTTCTCGCCCACGACGCCCGCCACACTCCCCCGCCGGCGCCGAGGCGGAAAATTACCCCTTGCCGAACAAGCCCTTGGCCATGCCGGCGATATCGTTGAGCGGATTTCCATCGCCGTCCCGGTCGAGCATCCCGAAAATACCCGAGGCTTGCGGATGGTCCTTCAGCATGCGCGCGAACTCGGCGAGCGAGCCCTCGCCGCCGATCTGTTCGACGATCTTGCCAAGCGTGCCGCCGTCCAGCCCGGTCTTGGCGGCGGCGCCGGCGATCGTGTCGCCCGGCTCGCCATGCGCCTGGCCGAGCGCGGCGATCGCTTTTTCGGCGACGCCTTTATCGATCCCGAGCTTGGCCGCCAGGTTGGCGACATCGGCGGGGCCGTCGAGCTGCCCGAGAATACTATCCAACAAGCTCATGCGCACGACTCCCTTGGAGAAAGCGCGATGATGCGCTCTCTCCCGGAGTTGGCAAGCCTTTACTGTGTGTTGCGGTCAGGCCGCGACCGGCGCCAGCACCGGCGCCGCGTTGCGTACGCCCTCGTCGACGTGCGCCTCGAACTCGGCGAAGTTCTCGACGAACTTGCGCACCAGTTCGTGGGCGGTGCGGTCATAGTCCTCGGCATCGGCCCAGGCGCCGCGCGGATCGAGCAGCGCGGTGTCGACGCCCGGCACCGCGACCGGAACCTCGAAGCCGAAGTTCGGGTCCTTGCGGAACTCGACCGTGTTCAGGCTGCCGTCGAGCGCGGCGTTGAGCAACGCGCGGGTCGCCTTGATCGGCATGCGCTTGATCCCCGGCATCGTCGCCTTGCCGCCCGACCAGCCGGTGTTGACCAGCCAGCACTTGACCCCGCCCTTGGCGATCCGCTCCTTGAGCAGGTTGCCATAGACCGACGGGTGGCGCGGCATGAACGGCGCGCCGAAGCAGGTCGAGAACGTCGCCTCGGGCTCGGTCACGCCGATCTCGGTGCCGGCGACGCGCGCGGTGTAGCCCGACAGGAAGTGGTACATCGCCTGCTCGGGCGTCAGCCGCGCGATCGGCGGCAGCACGCCATAGGCATCGGCGGTGAGGAAAATGAGGTTCTTGGGCACCGGGCCGAGGTTCTTCTCCGAGCAGTTCGGGATGAAGTCGATCGGGTACGAACCGCGGCTGTTCTCGGCCAGCGACGCGTCGTCGAGGTCGATCTCGCGCGTGGCCGGATCGATCACCACGTTCTCCAGCACCGTGCCGAAACGCTTGGTGGTGGCGAAGATCTCGGGCTCGGCCTCGGGCGAGAGGCGGATCATCTTGGCGTAGCAGCCGCCCTCGAAGTTGAACACGGCGGTGTCCGACCAGCCGTGCTCGTCGTCGCCGATCAGCGTGCGGCTGGCATCGGCCGAGAGCGTGGTCTTGCCGGTGCCCGACAGGCCGAAGAACACCGCGGTGTCGCCGTTCGGGCCGATGTTGGCCGAGCAGTGCATCGGCATCACGCCCTTCACCGGCAGCAGATAGTTGAGGATGCCGAACACCGATTTCTTCATCTCGCCGGCATAGGCGGTGCCGCCGATGAGGATCAGCTTCTCGGTGAGGTTGACCGCGACCACCGTCTCGCTGCGAGTGCCGTGGCGCGCGGGGTCGGCGCTGAAGCTCGGCAGGTCGATGATCGTATATTCGGGCACGAAGCCGTCGAGCTCGTCAGCGTCCGGGCGGACCAGCAGCGTGCGGATGAACAGGTTGTGCCAGGCCAGCTCGTTGATCACGCGCACCTTGACGCGGTGCTCGGGCTGCGAGCCGCCGAACAGGTCGGCAACGTAGAGCTTGTCCTTGCCGGCCACCGCCGCGAGGAAATCTTCCTTCAGGTTGGCGAAGTGCTCGGGCCTCATCGGCACGTTGGTCTTGCCCCACCACACAGTGTCGGCGGTCTCGGCGTCCTTGACAATGAACTTGTCCTTGGCCGAGCGGCCGGTGTGCTTGCCGGTGGCGACGACGAACGGCCCGTCCTTGGCCAGCAGCCCCTCGCCGTTCGAGACCGCGTGCTCGACCAGGGGCGCGGTGCCGAGGTTGGCGAAGATGGTCGCCTGCGTGGCGATACCCTGGCGGTCAAGCGAATGGCTCAGCGTGGCGGCGGTCAACGTCGTCTCCTAGAAATGGGCAGGTACGCAATGCAGAAGTACGCAATGCATAGGTATGCAAGGAATCGAGCCGCGAATAGCGGCGCATCCGATTTTCGTCAAATACCCCGGCGCGGCGTGAGTCAATCGCCCCTTGCCGCGCCCCGCGTTGTCTTGCACGGCGCGAGCGGCTAACCCATTGCGATGACCGAAGTGTCGCCCCCATCCGCCGAACCTTCGGCGTCTCCCCCGGACCGCCGCGTCGTCGCGCTGGTGGACGATGATCGCAACATCCTCACCACCGTCTCGATCGCGCTCCAGGCCGAGGGATTCGCCACGCGCGTCTATTCCGACGGCGCGACGGCGCTGAAGGCGCTGCTCGAAAATCCGCCCGACATCGCCGTGTTCGACATCAAGATGCCGCGCATGGACGGGGTGGAGCTGCTGCGGCGGCTGCGCGAGAAGAGCTTGCTGCCGGTGATCTTCCTCACCTCGAAGGACAGCGAGGCCGACGAGGCGCTGGGCCTCGCGCTCGGCGCCGACGACTATATCGCCAAGCCGTTCAGCCAGCGCCTGCTGATCGCCCGCATCCGCGCGATCCTGCGCCGCAGCGAAGTCGGGCGCGGCGCCGGCGGCGGCGAGGCAGAGGAAGAGCCGCCCGAGCCGATCCGCCGGGGCCGGCTGACGATGGACCCCGCCCGCCACCAAGTCACCTGGGACGACAAGCCGGTGTCGCTGACGGTGACGGAGTTCCTGATCCTCGAGGCGCTGGCCGCGCGGCCGGGCGTGGTGAAGACCCGCAACCAGTTGCTCGATGCGGCCTACAGCGACGACGTCTTCGTCGACGACCGCACGATCGACAGCCACATCAAGCGCCTGCGCCGCAAGTTCCGCGAGGCCGACCCCGGCTTCTCGGCGATCGACACGCTCTACGGCGCGGGCTACGCCTTCATCGATGCCTGAGGACGCGGAGCGCGGGCGGCCGTGGGCCCGCGGGCTCTCGCTCACCGCGCGCATCCTGGCGGTCAACGTCGTCGCGCTGGCGCTGCTGGCGGGCAGCCTCTTCTACCTCGACAGCTACCGCAACCGGCTGATGGCCGAGCGCTTCATCCTCGCCCGCGCCGAAGCGCAGATCGCCGCGCAGGCGATGGCGGTTTCCACCCGGTCGAAACGGCGCCAGCTCGTCGCCCGCATCGGCGCCGAGCAAGGGCTGCGCCTGCGGCTCTACGACGGCCGGGGCAAGCTGATCGCCGACAGCTTCGCGCTGGGCGAGCCCGCGTTCACCCTGATCGATCCGGTCGACGAACCCTGGTACCAGCAGGTCGGCCGCGCGCTCGATCGCGGCATGGACTTCGTCGTCGGCACCCCGCCGATCCCCGACTACCCGGCGAAGGAGCCCGCCGACGCCGACAGCTGGCCCGAGGTCCAGGACGCGCGCGTCACCGGCGGCACGGTGATCCGCCAGCGGCTGGCGCCCGATCGCACGCCGGTGATCACCGCCGCCGTCCCCGCCGGCTCGCGCGGCGAAGTGCTGCTGACCACGCGCAACGCCACCGACATCACCCAGCAGGTGCGCGATGCCCGCCAGACGCTGGCGCTGGTGGTCGGCGCGGCGCTGCTGATCTCGATCCTGCTCTCGCTGTTCCTCGCGCGCACGATCATCCAGCCGCTGCGCACGCTGGTGCGCGCCGCGGTGCGCGTGCGCCTGGGCCGCGAGCGCGAGGTGGTGGTGCCCCGCCTGCCCGAGCGCGGCGACGAGATCGGCCTGCTCGCCCGAGCGATCTCCGACATGACCAGCGCGCTGCGCCACCGCATCGACGCGGTCGAAAGCTTCGCCGCCGACGTCGCGCACGAGATCAAGAACCCGCTGGCGAGCTTGCGCAGCGCGCTCGAATCGCTCGACAAGGTCGAGGACCCCGAACTGCGCCGCCAGCTCGCCGGGATCGCCAAGCACGACGTCCAGCGGATCGACCGGCTGGTCACCGAGATCGCTGACGCCAGCCGCATCGACGCCGAACTCAGCCGCACCGCCTTCGCGCCGGTCGACCTGTCGAAGCTGGTCCACGTCGTCGCCGCCGAGCGCGAGCGGCGCGGCGTCAACCGCGATTGCCGGCTGATCATCTCGCGCGGCGGCGGCAGCGAATGGATGGTGGCGGGCGACGCCCCCCGGCTCGAGCGCGTGCTGGAAAACCTGTTCGACAACGCGGTGTCGTTCTCGCCGCCGGCGGGGATCATCGAGGTGGCGCTGTCGCAGGCCGAGGGCCGCATCGTGCTCACCGTCGCCGATCACGGCCCCGGCATCCCGGACGAAGCGCGCGAGCGGGTGTTCGAGCGCTTCCATTCGCTGCGCCCCGACGACGAGGACTTCGGCCACCACAGCGGCCTCGGCCTCGCCATCGCGCGCACCATCGTCGAGGCGCACGAAGGCACGCTGACCGTGCGCGACCGGTCCGACGGCGGCAGCGGCGCGGTGCTGGCGATCGACCTGCCGTGCCTGGCGCCGCGATGAGCGAGGCCTCCGCAGGCACGCCGCATCAAGCGACCTGCGTGGCGATCGGCCCGCGCGCGCTGCTGATCGAAGGCGCGCCGGGTAGCGGCAAGTCGAGCCTCGCCCTGGCGCTGATCGATCGCGGCGGGCGGCTGATCGGCGACGACGGCGTGCTGCTGGAAGCGCACGGCGGCGCGCTGATCGCACGGCCGCATCCCAACACCAAGGGTCTGATCGAGGTCCGCAACCTCGGCCTCGTCCCGCTGCCGGTGTGCGAAGCCGCGCCGGTCGCGCTGGCCCTGCGGCTCGACGCGGCGGCCCCGCGCTTCATCGAGGAGCCCGAAACGCTCACGCTGCTGGACATCGCGCTGCCGCTGATCCGCCTCTGGCCCGACAGCCCGGTCCTGCCCCTGCGCGCCGAGCTGGCGCTGCAACGCTACGGGTTGCCACTCGACTAGAGATTTGCATCTGGAACCGAAGTGAATTCCGTCCGCCTCGTCATCCCGGGCTTGACCCGGGGCGACGGTCGTACAACGGACTCCGTCGTCTCACCTGGCGATGCGTAATCGGTGCCGTCATGTTCCTTCCCTGGAAGGGCAGGGGAATCGCATTTGGAATTTTCATGCGGAGACGCGGAGAGGAAGAAGTGATTTCGCGCAGAGACCGCAGAGGGCGCGGAGATGTCCCGCGCGCCGCAGGCGTCGCGCGTCTTCGTCAGGCCGATATTGCGGAACGTGCGGCTTCGCCGCAGTGCGACCTCTCTGCGTTCTCTGCGGTCTCTGCGCGAACCAAGGAAGCTCGCCTCCCCGCGTGACGCTTCTTATGCGATCGCCTTCCCTTTCGGGGGCATCATCCCTTGGCGCCCATCCCCAGACCCTGTCCTGATTTGACGCGGCGATCCCCGGATATCCGCTGCCGGCCCCTTCCCTTTCGCGCCGCCCCGGCGCAAGGCTAGGACGATGGCCAGCGAGTCCGTTTCTCCCTCCCCGCGCCAGCGGGTGCTGCTCGTCACCGGCCTCGCGGGCGCCGGCAAGACCACGGTGCTGAAGGCGCTCGAGGACCTCGGCTGGGAGACGATCGACAACTTCCCGATCCGCCTGCTCGAACGGCTGATCGACAGCCCGGCCTCGGCGGCGGCCGATGGCGGCGGCGATATCCGCGGCCCGCTGGCGATCGGCTTCGACACGCGCACGCGCGGCTTCGACGTCCACGGCACGATCGCGCGGGTCAAGAAGCTCTCCGCGCGCGACGACATGGAGCTCGCCACGCTGTTCATCGACTGCGGCGGCAAGGAGCTGGAGCGCCGCTACAACGAGACGCGCCACCGCCATCCGCTCGCCGCCGGCATGCCCGCCGCCTCGGGCATCGCCGCCGAGCGCGAGTTGCTCGATCCGCTGCGGCAATGGGCCGACATGGTCATCTCCACCACCGAGATGTCGACCAACGACCTGCAGCAACTGGTGCGCGAGCGCTTCGCACCCACCACGGGCCAGCCGCTCACCGTCACCGTCTCCAGCTTCGGCTTCGCCCGCGGCATGCCGCCCGTGGCCGATCTGGTGTTCGACGTCCGCTTCCTCGACAACCCGCACTGGGACCCGGAGCTCAAGCCGCTGACCGGGCAGGACGCGCCAGTCGGCGCGCACGTCCGCAAGGACCCGGCCTTCGAGGAAGCGTTCATCCGGATGCGCGACCTCATCCTGTTCCTGCTCCCGCGCTACGCCGCGCAGGGCAAGGCTTACGTCAACATCGCCTTCGGCTGCACCGGCGGCCGTCACCGCTCGGTATTCATGGCCGAACAGATCGCCGCGGCCTTGCGCGCCGCCGGATTTTCCCCCAACTTGTTACACCGCAACCTGGGTTCGCGTGCGGCGGACGTGCTCGAAGGCGCGCAGCCGCGATGACAATAGAACCTACCCAGGCGCGGTCGCAGGACTATCGGAGCGTTCTTACCACATGATCGGCATGATCCTGGTCACCCACGGCAAGCTGGCCGAGGAATTCGTCCACGCCATGCAGCATGTCGTCGGCCGTCAGGAGGCGGTGGCGACCGTCTGCATCGGCCCCAACGACGACATGGAGAAGCGCCGGCGCGAAATCGCCGAGGCCATCGCCTGCGTCGACAGCGGCGACGGCGCGGTGATCCTCACCGACTTGTTCGGCGGCACCCCGTCGAACCTCGCCATCTCGCTGATGAAGGCGGGCAAGGTCGAGGTGATCGCCGGCATCAACCTGCCGATGCTGATCCGCCTGGCCAAGGCGCGCGGCTGCATGTCGGTGCGCGACGCCGCGTTCGCCGCGCGCGACGCCGGACGCAACTACATCACCGTCGCATCCGAATATCTGGGACAGGAAGCATGAACGTGGGGGTGAGCGAGGGGATGGACGGCACTGCGAGCGAGACCGTCGAGATCGTCAACAACAGAGGCCTGCACGCGCGGGCCAGCGCCAAGTTCGTCAACATGGTGGCGATGCTGCCCGCCACGCTGAACGTCGCGGTGTACAAGGACGGCGTCGAGGCGGCGGGGGGGTCGATCCTCGGCCTGATGATGCTCGGCGCCGCCAAGGGCGACACGATCGACATCCACGTCAGCGGCGAAGGCGCCGCCAGCGCGCTCGCCAAGATCGCCGGCCTCGTCAAGGACGGCTTCGGCGAGGACTGATGCGCCGCACCATCACCGGGTTCTCCAATCCCACGGTCAAGTTCCTGCGCTCGCTGCGCGACAAGAAGCACCGCCGGCAGGAGAAACGCTTCCTCGCCGAAGGGCTGCGGCTGCTGACCGACGCGCGGACAAGCGGCAAGCTGCCCGAAACGCTGGTGATGGCGACCGGCCGCGAAAGCCATCCGCTGCTCGCCGCGCTCGAGACGGACGTGCTCGCCGCAGGCGGCGAGGTCATCGAGATGGACGAGGCGATCCTCGCCAAGGTCACCGGCAAGGACAATCCCCAGGCGGTCGCCGGCGTCTTCGCCGAGTTCGACACCCGCCTGGCGACGATCGACCGGAGCAGCGCGAAGATCTGGCTGGTGGCGCAAGCGCTACGCGATCCCGGCAACCTCGGCACGATGCTGCGCACCGGCGACGCGGTCGGCGCCGGCGGGCTGATCCTGCTCGACGACTGCGCCGATCCCTTCTCGGTGGAGGCGGTGCGCGCCAGCATGGGCGCGGTGTTCACCCAGGCGGTGGTTCAGGCCCGCTGGGAGGAGTTTGAGGGGTGGTTGAGGGAAGCTGAGGGACAACTCGTCGCCGCTTCGCTGCGCGACGCCCAGGATTACCGCCACGCGCCTTATGCCGCGCCCTGTTTCCTGATGGTCGGCAACGAATCGCGCGGACTGCCCGAAACCTACGAAATGGCCTGCGATCTGCGCGTCACCATGCCGATGCGCGGCCGCGCCGACAGCCTCAACGCCGCGGTCGCCGCAGCGGTGCTGGCCTACGAAGCGCTGGCCCACCTGGACGGCTGAACCTACCCGGTTGATTGCGTGATCGGCGCGGCGGGGTTAACCTGCCGTCATGCGCAAGACCTCGATCCCGCTCGCCTCGCTCGTCCTGCTGGCCGGCTGCGCCGCGCCCGCGGCGGGCGGCTCCTCGCTCGCCGATTCGCGCTGGCGGTTCACTGCGATCGACGGCGCCGCGCCGGTGGCGGACGACGCGCACCTGGAATTCCACGCCGACCGCCTGGGCGCGCGCGTCGGCTGCAACGGCATGGGCGGCGCCTGGCGGATCGACGGCGGCCGCCTGATCGCCGGTCCGCTGATCTCCACCCAGATGTACTGCGAAGGCCGCATGGAACAGGAACGCGCGGTGAGCGCGCTGCTGTCGGGCGGCCCCACGCTCAGCGTCGCGGGCGACCGGATGACGCTGAAATCCACCGCGCATTCGGCCGAGCTGATACGGGCGCCGAATTAGTCCCCGGCAATGAACGCGGTGATGCGCCAGCCCTCGCCGTCGCGGGCCGCGACCAGGCGGTAGTCGATCGGGCTGCGCAAGTTCGCCGTCTCGACGAAGCCGGTGAGGCTGGCACCGCCCCGCTCGTCCGCCACGCGCACGTGCTGGAACCGCGCCTCGGCGTCGTAGCCGCCAAGCGGCTCGACCAACGTCCAAGACAGGCGTGCGACTACCGTGGCGTTGTCACGCGGCTCGGCGCGGAGCGACAGGTCGGCGCCGGTCACCAGCATCCGGTCGTAGGCGTCGTCGCTGCCCAGGTCCTGGGCGAAGAACCACGGCAGCACCAGTTCGCCGCCCTGCACCGCGCAGCCGAGCGGCGGCAACGCGGCGAGCGCGCGCCACAGTTCCTCGCCGCGGGTGCCCGCCAGGCGCTGGCGCAGTTCGTCGCGCCCGGCGCCGCCGCCAAAATCGAGCTCGACCTCAGGCTCCGCCAGCGCGGCCAGCGCCGTGGCATCGCGGCGCGCGACCGCCTCGGCCAGGCTGGCGAGAAACGCCTCCGCCCCCGGCTGCGCCCGGCAGTCGTCGCGCGGGGCGAAGCGGCCGGACACGACCGGCGCCGGAGTCGCGGCCGGAACCGCCGCCGCCACGGGCACCGCCGCCAGGGCCACGACGAACGCCGAGACCCAGCGCGCGATCATTCCGCCGCGTCCGCCGCCTCGGCCGGGACCAGTGCCCGCGGCTCGGCCTCGCCATAGCGCGGCGCGGCTTCGACCAGCGGCACTTCCTCGATCTCGCGCTTGCCGATCTCGATGTGCTTGTCGCGCAGCCGGCGGCCCGAGGACAGCACGTTGCGTTCGAAGCTGCCGACGAAATCGTTGTACTTGCGCACCGCCCGGTCGAGCCCGGCACCGACGCCCTTGAGGTGGTCGGCAGCGGTCGCCAGGCGATCGTAGAGCTCGCCACCCATCCGGCCGATATCCTTCGCCTCACGCGCGAGGCCGTCCTGGCGCCAGACCTGGGCGACGGTGCGGGCGATAGCGACCAGGTTGGTAGGAGTCGCCAGCAAGACCTTGTTGCGGAACGCAAAATCCCACAGCTCGGGATCGTGTTCGAGCGCGGCGGCGACGAAATGCTCGCCGGGCACGAACATCACCACGTAGTCGGGCGCATCCTCGAACTGCGACTGATAGCTCTTGGCGCCGAGCGTCTGAACGTGCCCGCGCATCGACTTGGCATGCTGGTCGAGCGCCGCCTTGCGCACCGCGTCGTCGTCGGCCTCGAACGCCGCCTGGTAGGCGTTGAGCGAGACTTTGGCGTCGATCACCAGTTGCTTGTTGCCGGGAATGCGCACCACGGCGTCGGGTCGCAGGCGGCCTTCATCGGTGTCGAGCGAGTGTTCGAGGAAGAAATCGGTATGTTCGGTCAGCCCGCATTGCTCTAGCACGTTCTGCAAAGCGCGCTCACCCCAACGGCCGCGGGCCTTGGGCGCATTGGTCAGCGAATTGCCCAGTCGCTGCGCCTCGCGCCGCACGTCCTCCTGCCCGGCACGCAGGCCCTCGATCACGCCCGCGAGCTGGCCGAACGCGTCGACGCGCTGCTTCTCCAGCGTCGCCACTTGCTCCTCGTAGCTCTTGAGCCGCTCGCCGACCGGGGCCAGCAACGTGCGAATGCGCTCCGCGCTGGTCTCTTCCGACTGGACGAAACGCTCCTGCGCCCGGGCGAGGAAGGTCTCCTGCGCGCGTTCGAGCACTTTGTTGCCGGCGTTCTCGAACTCCTTGCGCAAGCTCTCCTGCGCTTCGACCAGCAGCCGCTTCTGCTCGTCGAAATGCGCGGCGTTGGCCTTGAGCGTCGCGAGTTCGGCGCGGATGGCCTCGCGGTCCTCGCGCGCTTGCGCCAGCTCACGCGCCAGTTCGTCGGCCCGCCGGGCGCGCGCTTCCTCGGCGGCGAGGTTGACGATCGCCTCGCGGAAGCGGCCGTCGAGTTCCTTGGCTTCACCGTCCCGCTGCGCGAAACGCGCCTGCCATTCGGCCACCGGCCGGCCTCCGAGGAACCAGCCGATCGCGAGACCGACGACGAGCGAAACCAGGGCGATGACGATGTCCATCGCGCGAGATTATCTGGAACGTAGAGAGAACGCTAGCCCTCTGGCGCGCTTTTCCCCAGCCGGGATCAAGCCGCCTTGCGCAGCTTCTCCAGCTTCTTCACCGCCATCTGGCGCTTGAGGCGCGAGAGGTGGTCGATGAACAGCACGCCCTCGAGATGGTCCATCTCGTGCTGCAGGCAGGTGGCCATCAGGCCGTCCATCTCGGCCTCGTGGACCTGGCCCTCGAGGTCCTGCCAGCGCGCGCGGATGCGGGCCGGGCGTTCAACCTCGGCATAGATTTCGGGAACCGAGAGACAGCCTTCGCTATAGACCGAAAGCTCCTGCGAAGGCTCGAGAATTTCAGGATTGATGAAAACCTGCGGCTCGCGCTTGACCGGCTGGTGCGAATGCGCCTCGCCGCCGTGGGCGGTGCAGACTTCGGGTTCGGCGTCGGGATCCTCGGGCTGGAGATCGATCACCAGCACCCGCAGCGGCACGCCGACCTGGATCGCCGCGAGGCCGATGCCCGGCGCGTCGTACATCGTCTCGAACATATCGGCGACGAGCGACTTCAGCTCGTCGTCGAAGCGTTCGACGGGGGCGGAGACCTGCTTGAGCAGCGGGTCGGGAATCTCGATGATCTCACGAATGGCCATAAGGCGCAGATAATTCGGGCGGGGCCGTTCGGCAAGGGCGGTGCGTGCCGCGCGATCGCGTCAGGCCTTGGCCGCCCCCAGCACCGCCGCGACTTTGTCCGCGATCTGCTGCACCGAGAACGGCTTGGGCAGGAAGTGGACGTCGGCGATGTCGATCTCCTTGCGAAGCTGCTCCTCGGCATAGCCCGACATGAACAGCACCGGCAGCGCCGGCATCAGCTTGCGGATTTCGCGGGCCATCGCCGGGCCGTCCATGTTGGGCATGACGACGTCGCTGACGACGAGGTCGTACTTGCGGCCGAGCTTGACGAGGTCGAGGCCCTCCTCACCGTCGCGCGCGGTGTTGACCTCGTAGCCGGCGCGGGTGAGCGCGCGTTCGGCGACCATGCGGACGGTGTCCTCGTCCTCCACCAGCAGCACCCGCCCGCCGCCGGCCCATTGCACCGCCGGAGCCGGGGCCGCCTTGGCCGGCGCGCTGTCTTCGCCGGGAGTCGGCTGATGGACCGGGAAGTAAACGGAGAAGCGCGTCCCCCGCCCGGGCTCGCTCTCGGCGAAGATGAAGCCGCCCGACTGTTTGACGATGCCATAGACGGTCGAGAGACCGAGGCCCGTGCCCTTCCCCTGCTCCTTGGTGGTGAAGAACGGCTCGAAGATCTTGGCGAGGTGCTCGGGCGGGATGCCGCTGCCCGTGTCCTCGACCACCAGGCCGGTATATTCGCCCACCGGCAACACGTCGCTGCGCTCGGCGCGCACGTCGGCGGCGGTGACTCGCTTGGTGGTGAGCGACAGCCTGCCGCTGCCGTCGACCGTTTTCGCCTGCATCGCGTCGCGCGCGTTGACCACCAGGTTGACGATCACCTGCTCGAGCTGCGTCGGGTCCGCGCGCACCGCGCCGAGGTCGCGGTCGTGCCGGACGACGAGCTGGATCTTCTCGCCGATCAGCCGCTTGAGCATCTGCGAGATGTCGGCGACGACGTCGGGCAGCTGGAGCACCTCGGGCCGCAGCGTCTGCTGGCGCGAGAAGGCGAGGAGCTGACGGGTCAGCGACGCGGCGCGAGTCGAGTTGGCGCGGATCTGCTGGATGTCGTCGTAATCGGAATCGCCGGGCGTGTGGCGCAGCAACATCAGATCGCAGGTGCCGAGGATCGCGGTCAGCACGTTGTTGAAATCGTGCGCGACGCCGCCGGCGAGTTGCCCCACCGCCTGCATCTTCGAGGCTTGCGCGATCTGCCGCTTGAGCCGCGTCTCCTCCGAGGAATCGGTCAGGCCCAGCAGCACCGCCGCGTCGCCTAGCCCGCGCACGCCGGCAAGGCTCAGCGAGACCGGCTCGTCGGCCTGGCTGGCGAGCCGGATGGCGATATCGCCCGACGAGGCCGGCCCTTGCCCGAAGCGGCGGATCGCGTCGGACAGCGGGCCCTTGTCCTCGCGCACGACGAGATCGGTGGGATAGGTCGGCACCGCCTCGCCCTCGCGCCCGGCGGCGCGCAGGAAGGCGGCGTTGGCGAACAGCAGGCGGCCGTCGCGATCGGCCATCGCCAGCCCGAGCGGAAGCTGTGCGAGCAGCGCTTCCAGGTGCGGCGCGGCGGCGGCCGTCTCGGGCGCGCCGCCACCGATCCCGCTGCCGGACTCGGCGAGCAGCATCAGCGAGGGTGTGGTCTCCGGGTCGGGCTCTCCCGGCGCGTCGGGATCGGCGACGGGCAGATAGTAGAGGGTCAGCGGTCCGCCCTGGCGACCCTCGCGCGCCCAGCTGATCCGGTCGCCTTCTTCCTGGCGCAGGAACGAGACGAACTCCCGGCCCACCAGCGAGCCGCGCGAATCACCGGTGGCGCGCAGCGCGAAGCCGGCGCTCGCGGCACGAATCGCGCCGTCGGGGTCGACGACGGCGGCGGCGATGCCAGCGCGGGCCAGCGCCCGGCCGAGCTTGCCGTCGAGCTGGCGCACGATCTCGGCGACCGGATCGGCGGCGACGATCGGGGTGAAGCGCCAGACCAGGAAATCCTCGCCGCGGCCGCTGCGCTCGGCCTCGGCCTGCCAGCGGGCGCCGCCGCCGTCGACCAGGTCGGCGCGGCCCAGCCCGTCCCGCCAGGCCGTGCGCGCGGCGGCGGCCAGCCGGTCGAGCGAAGCGGCATCGACCGCGAGGCGCGGCGGCGCGTCGTCGGCGCCGAACCATTCGGTATAGCGCGGGTTGGCGCAGACCAGCCGGTTGGCGCGATCGGTCACCGCGACGCCGGCGTCGGGCCGGCTGATCGCGGTAACGGTGACCGACCAGTCGGGCAGCGCGAACTCGGCCTCGGCCTCGGCGGGCTGCCGGCGGGTGAGCGTGAAGGCCAGCGCCCCCAACGCGATGAGCCCCGCGGCGAAGCCGCCGGCCACCAGCACCTCGCCCGAGGCGAGCCAGACCGTCGCCAAGCTGAGGAGCAACGCCGCGGCGACGAGCAGCCCGTCGCGCCTGTCGCGCTCCCGGACCGGCGCCGCCGCGCTCATGCGCCGCCGCACCGCTTGGCCTGGCGGGCCAGCCGCGCGCGGTGCTTGTGCCCGATCCAGCGACGCCAGGCGAAAGCCGAGGCGACATATCCGACCGCCGCGGTCACCGTGGAAATGACGAAGAGGCCGAACAGCAGCGCCGGCGCCGCGTCGGACACCAGCCAGTACGCCCATTCGCCCAGCGCCGCGCCGCGCTCGTAAAGGCTGTAGAACGTCGAGAGATCGGCGCGGTAGCCGACCTGGTTGCCGACCCAGATCGACGCGGCGAGGATCAGCGGGGTCGTCGCCGGGTTGGACAGGAAGGTCATCAGCGCGGCGAGCGGGATGTTGCCGCGGCACGGCACGCAGAGCAGCGTCGCGCCGATGATCTGCACGCCCGGAATCAGCGCGAAGATGCCCACCAGCAGGCCAACGGCGACCCCGCGCGGGACCGAGCGGCGGGTGAAGCGCCACAATTCCTGTCGCCGCGCGAACGGCCCCAGGAAGCGGTTATGCTCCAGCTCCTCGCGCTTGGGCATGTTGCGATGGGCCCATCGGCCGATGCGGGCGACGAGGCCAGTCATGACATGGGCTCGTTCATCCGTGCTCTCGCATGATCCGGCCCTGTTCGCGCTTCCAGTCGCGCTCCTTGATCGTGTGGCGCTTGTCGGCGGCATTCTTGCCCTTGGCCAGCGCCAGCTCGACTTTGGCGCGGCCCCGGCTGTTGAAATAGATCGACAGCGGGACCAGCGTCATGCCCTTGCGCTCTACCGCGCCCTGCAGCCGGGCGATCTCGCGCTCGCGCAGCAGCAGCTTGCGCGGGCGCTTGGGCTCGTGGTTGAAGCGGTTGCCGTGGCTGAATTCGGGGACGTTGCTGTTCACCAGCCAGGCCTCGTTGCCGCGAATCTCGGCATAGCTCTCGGCGATCGAGCCTTCACCGAAGCGCAGCGACTTCACTTCGGTGCCGGTCAGCGCGATGCCCGCCTCGAACACGTCGTCGATGTAATAATCGAACCGCGCCCGCCGGTTCTCGGCGACGGTTTTCTGCTTGTCGAACGTTGCGTGCTGCGGGCGGGCCATGATCGTGGGGGCATGTAGGGACTATCCGCGCGGAACGAAAGTCGCTTAGACGTGCCGGCGACACAAATACGGGAATCATGGGCGGATCGATCGTCGGGCGACGCGCTCAAGAGCGTTCCCTGCCCGCGACCGTCCCGCAAGCCCCGCTTGCGCGATATCCCCGAACGGTGCGGCAACAAGACCTTAAACCAGCCCGGCGTGCTCCAGCGCCGCGTCGACCGCGGCCTTGGCGGCGGCGTTGCACGGCACCAGCGGCAGGCGCAGCTCTTCCTTGAGCCAGGGATGGACGCGGCTGAGCGCGTACTTGCACGGCCCCGGCGAGGCATCCTCGAACATCGCGTAGTGCAGCGGATAGAGCCGGTCGTTGAGCTCGCGCGCCTTGGCGAGGTCGTTGTCCTTGCAGGCCTGCTGGAACTCGGCGCAGAGTCGCGGCGCGACGTTGGCCGTCACCGAGATGCAGCCGACCCCGCCCGCCGCGAAGTGCGGCAGCGCCAGTTCGTCGTCGCCCGAAAGCTGGACGAAATCCCCGGTCACGCCCATCCGGTGGTCGGTCACGCGGCTGAGGTCGCCGCTGGCGTCCTTGATGCCGACGAAGCGGCCCGGGTGGCGGCGGGTCAGTTCGCAGACCGTCTCGGGCTTGAGGTCGGTCACCGTGCGGCCGGGCACGTTGTAGAGCACGATCGGCAGGTCGCTGTGCTCGGCCAGGTAGCCGAAGTGCGCCAGCAAGCCTTCCTGGCCCGGCCGGTTGTAATAGGGCGCGACCAGCAGCGCCGCCTGGGCGCCGCACTTCTTGGAAAAGGTCATGTGCAGCAGCGCGTTCATCGTGTCGTTGCTGCCGCAGCCGGCGATCACCGGCACCCGGCCAGCCGCCTGCTCGACGCAGACCTCGATCACGCGGTGGTGCTCGGCGTTCGACAGCGTCGAGTTCTCCCCGGTGGTGCCGCAAGGCACGAGCGCGGTGGAACCCTCGGCAATCTGCCATTCGACGAGCTGGCGGAACGCCTCCTCGTCGAACGCTCCGTCGCGGAACGGAGTCACCAGAGCCGGAATCGAACCCGAGAACATGGACTTTATCCTTGCTTATGCGCCATGCAACCAAGCGCGGCGCGCGTCGTTCAGCGCCTGATAAGGAGCCTTTACCGACAATGTCCAGCATGCTGCGCAGATCTGCCGCTCTTCTTGTGCTGGGCACCGCCCTCGCCGGCTCGCCGGCCTTTGCCCAACAGGAGGGCGAGGACTGGGCGCCGCCGGGCCGCGTGGTCCGCGGCTCGGGCGGGCCGCAACAGCCCGCGATCCGCGACGGCGAGGAGTGGGACGCGGCCCGCCTGCGCGCGCCCGTGGCGCAACGCGGCCCGGTGGCCGGGGCGATTCAGCGCTGGCAGACGCTCTCCGCCACCGACCGGCTGAGCTTCGGCGACTACGCCAGCTTCCTGCTGTCCTACCCCGGTTTCCCCGAGGAGGAGAAGATCCGCGCCTATGCCGAACTGGCGCTTCAGCGCGAATCGGTGGACGCCTCGCGCCTCGTCGCCTTCTTCGATCGCTATCCGCCGGTGACCAACCCGGCCCGCGCGCAATACGCGCTGGCGCTGGCCAGCTTGCGCCGCCCGCAAGCGCGACAGGTCGCGCTCGACGCCTGGCGCGGCGGTTCGATGAGCGACGCCGCCTACGCCGCGATCTTCTCGACCTATGCGCGCGACATCACCGTCCGCGACCACGACGAACGCATGGACGCGCTGCTCTGGGCCAGCGACGCCACCCAGGCACAACGCCAGGTGCTTTACGTATCGCCCGACGCGCGGCCGGCGTTCCTCGCCCGTCTGGCGCTGGTCAACGGCCAGGACCCGAGCGCCGCCGGCCTCCCGGTGAGCGGCGAAGTGCTGCGCGATCCGGGCTACGTCTATAACCGCGTCCGCCAGCTCCGCCGCACCAGCAACGGCGCCGCCGCGACGCAGCTCCTCGCCAGTCGGCCGACCGCGTCGCGCCCCGCGCGCGAGCCGACCCGGATGCTGGCCGAGATCCTCTCGGTGGCGCGCGGCGCCGACGCGGCGAGCGCGGTAAGCATTGCCGCCAAGGTCGATGACCTGTTCCCGCGCGCCGAGGATATTTCCAAGCGCGGGTTCAAGCTGCGCGACGACTACACCTCGCTGATGTGGCTGGGCGGCACCAAGGCACTATGGTCGCTGGGCGACGGCGCGCGCGCCGCGGCGCTGTTCTATCGCTACGGCGCTGCCGCGCAGACGCCGCAGACGCGATCGAAGGGCTTCTACTGGGCGGGACGCGCGCTGGCCCGCAAGGGCGACACCGGCGGCGCCAACCGCTTTTTCGAGATGGCCGCCGCCTATCCCGACTACTTCTACGGCATGCTGGCGGCGGAGCGGCTCGGCCGCCCGGTGCCGCGCTTCGACGCGATGCCGTCGCGCGCGATTTCCGCCGCCGATCGCGCCGCGTTCAACGCCAAGCCGATCACCCAGGCGGTGCGCGAAGTGGCGCGCGGCTACGAGTGGCGCACCACCGTGCGCTTCTTCCGCGAGATCGCCGAGCAGGCCGAGACCGAGACCGATTATCTGCTGGTGGCCGAGCTCGCCGGCCAGCTCGGCCGCCGCGACCTCGGCGTGATCCTGGGGCAAGAAGCGCACACCGACGGCCTCGGCACCTTCCAGAAGATCTCCTTCCCGCTGATCCCGACGCCCGGCGGCGCCAATTGGACGATGGTCCACGCCATCACCCGGCAGGAAAGCCAGTTCGCGATGAACGCGCGCAGCCACGCCGGCGCGCAAGGGCTGATGCAGCTGATGCCGGGCACCGCGCGCGAGCAGGCGGGCAAGCTGGGGCTGAGCTACAACCCCGGCGCGCTCACCACCGACGCCATCTACAACATCCAGCTCGGCAACGGCTATTTCGCGCGGATGGTCGATTACTACGGCGGCAACGTGCCGCTGGCCGTCGCCGCCTACAACGCCGGGCCGGGCAACGTGAATCGCTGGCTCAAATCGCTCGGCGATCCGCGCACCGGCAGCATCGAGTGGGTCGACTGGATCGAGCGCATCCCGCTCAGCGAGACCCGCGGCTACGTCCAGCGCGTGCTGGAGAACGCCGTGGTCTATGAGGCGATGAACCCCGACAAGGCGCGCTATGCGGGCGCCAACCCGCTCAGCCGGCTGCTGAACAAGCGGACGCCGGGCTGACCGGGCGAGGTTGGGTTTTGCATCGCGCGAAGACGCGAAGATGTAGCCCGCGGCGAAGCCGCTTTGACAGTCATCGTCTGCGAAAAGGATGACTGGCCTTCGTCCGGGCGCCAACCCTTCGCGTCTTCGCGTCTTGGTCCGAAGGGCCCCAAAACCTACTTTCCTTCATCCGCCCGCGCCGTAAGAGCCGAAGGCATGAAACCCGACGGTCCCCCGATCACCCCCAGCGGCCTGTCCGCTCTGCGCGCGCGATACGATCACCTGCTGTCCAGCGAACGCCCGGCGATCGTAGAGATCGTCAGCTGGGCGGCCGGCAACGGCGATCGCAGCGAGAACGGCGACTACCTCTATGGCCGCAAGCGAATGCGCGAGATCGACCGCGAACTCGCCTACCTCGCGCGGCGGATGAAGGCGGTGCGCGTGGTCGATCCCGCCGCGCAGGCCGACCGCGCCCGCGTGTGGTTCGGCGCCACCGTCACCATCGCGGATGAGAACGACGAGCAGCGTACGCTCACGCTGGTCGGCGACGACGAGCAGGACGCCACCGCCGGCCGCATCGGCTGGGGCGCGCCGTTGGCCCGCGCGCTGCGCGGCGCGGCGCTGGGCGACCTGCGCAAGGTGCGCCTGCCCGGCGGCGAGAAGGAATGGGAAGTGGTGGACATCGCCTATCCCTGACCGCCCGTTCCCCGCGCCTTCGCCCAGATCCCGACTGGCGCCGCGGGCATCGGCAGGTCGCGCAGGCCCAGCACGCCGGCGCGCGCGGCCTTGATGTCGAACAGCGCGTTGACCGCCGGCAGCGCGGTCATCGTGTCCCAGTCGTGGTTGCCCCAGTGCTCGGGCGGGATGTAGCGGACCCGGGTGTCGACGGTGGGCTCGCCCTTCACCAGGATGCGGTGCTGGTCGTCGTCGATCGCCCAGCCCTCCGCGAGCTTGCGGGTGAGATACCAGATCACTTGCGCGGTCACGACGGTGCGCCCGCCGACTTTGCCGTGCCAGCCCCCGCTGAGCGCCGCGACGGTGCCCTTCTCCATCACGAACCAGCCGAGATCGATCCGCTCGGCCGCGTGGGCGTGGTCGACGAAGAACTCGATGTCATCGAACGTGTGACCGAGCGCCGCGCCGATCCGCTCGACAACGTCGCGGAACATGACCAGCCAGGTCTTCGCCGCCTCGCGCACTTCCGGCGAGGCCTGGGGCTGCCCCATGCCGAGGAAGCTCCACGTCTCGACCGATTGGTAAACCGAGCAGTCCGCCGATTCGACCAGTGTCACCGAGTCCACGTCGCGGCAAACCGCGGTCATGGCGGTGGCGATGGCGTTGATCCAGCCCGGGTTGATGCCGGTGACGGTGAACGAGGCGTCGCCCTTGCGGCAAGCCGCCTCGATACGCTCGCGCACCGCGCCCTGCACGCCGCCGACGTGGAAGAACAAGTTGGTGCTGACCACGTCCGCCCCGCTCTCGAGCAGGCGGACGACGTGATCGACGTCGCCGGTGAAGGGCGTATAGACCACGCTGTCGGCGCCCAGCGCGACCAGCGCGTCGATATCGTCGGTGGCGCGCACGCCGGTGTCCGGCCGGCCGCAGAGCGCGCCCGCGTCCGCGCCGACCTTGTCGCGCGAATGGGCATGGACACCCACCAGCTCGAGCCGGGGATCGTCGATGATCGCCCGCAGCGCCAGCTTGCCGACCTTGCCCGTGTTCCACTGGATGACGCGCAGCTTGTCCATGTGTCCTCGTCCCGTGTCGTGCGATATGCCCGCCATTACGGCCCGGCCGCGACACCAGGTCAAGCGCTCGCCGCCGGAACGGCGGCCGAGGAACGCCCGCCTCATGGCGCCGCCGCTTTCCTACACCCGCGAATTCTGCGATGAGCGCGGGATCATGCGCCTCACCCTCCCCGCCCTCGCAGGCCATGCCCGCGCCGCCGAAACCCGTGCGTTACGGGACTGGTGTTTCCTGCCCCTGAACACCGTCAACTGTGTCAACTTCGCCCTCACCGTACTCCTCGCGATGGCTCTGGCGGCCCCCGCCCTCGCCCGCGACAGCCTCGGCCTGTTCGGCGCCTGGGCCGCGTTCCGCGATCCGGGCGAGCCGCGCTGCTATGCGATCGCGATGGCCGAGCCGAGCCTCAAGCGCCGCGACTTCCAGCCTTACGCCAGCGTCGGCACCTGGCCGCGCCGCGGGGTGCGCGGGCAGCTCCACATCCGCCTCTCGCGCAGGACCGCGCCGACCGCGCGCATCTCGCTCTCGATCGGCGGCCAGCGCTTCCAGCTTACCGGCGGCGGCGGCGATGCCTGGGCGACGGACCGGCGGATGGACGCGGCGATCGTCGCCGCCATGCGCTCCGCCCCACGCATGACCGTCAGCGCCCGCGACGAACGCGGCAACCCCTTCTCCAACACCTGGCCCCTCCCCGGCGCCGCCACCGCGATGGACGCCGCCACGATCGGCTGCGCACGGCTGCGCTGAGGGTGAAAATGGTCGGGGAGACAGGATTCGAACCTGCGACCCTCTGCTCCCAAAGCAGACGCGCTACCGGGCTGCGCCACTCCCCGAACCACGCAGGGCCTTAGGTTTTCGCCCCCCGCTGGGCAAGCGGAAACCGCCGCGCGCG
>DASVMK010000053.1:0-9092 GCA_036384395.1 Novosphingobium sp. | reverse complement strand
GGAAACCCAGGCATTCCCAGACGATGCCCTGGCCGGCGAAGGCGGCGTCGCCGTGGATCAGCACCGGCATGACCTGGTTCATGTGCTCGAGGTCGTCGCGCATCGCCAGCGTCGCGCGCACCTTGCCGAGCACAACAGGATCGACCGTCTCGAGGTGCGACGGGTTGGGCACCAGGCTCATGTGGACCTTGATGCCGTCGAAGTCGCGGTCGGTCGAAGTGCCGAGGTGGTACTTGACGTCGCCCGATCCGCCGACGTCCTCGGGATTGGCAGTGCCGCCCGAGAATTCGTGGAAGATCACCTTGTAGGGCTTGGCCATCACGTTCGCGAGGACGTTCAGCCGGCCGCGGTGGGCCATGCCCAGCACGATTTCGCGCACGCCGGTCGTGCCGCCGTACTTGATCACCGCTTCGAGCGCCGGGATCATCGATTCACCGCCGTCGAGGCCGAAGCGCTTGGTGCCGACGTACTTCTTGCCGAGGAACTTCTCGTACTGCTCGCCGCGGATCACCGCCGAGAGAATCGCCTTCTTGCCGATCTGGGTGAAGTCGATCGACTTGTCGGCGCCTTCCATGCGGTCCTGAAGGAAGCGGCGCTCCTCCACGTCCGAGATGTGCATGAATTCCAGGCCGACCTTGCCGCAGTAGTTGGCACGCAGGATCGCCACGATCTCGCGCACGGTCGCCCATTCGAGGCCCAGCGTGCCGCCGAGATAGACCTTGCGGTCCTGCGCCGCGCCGACGAAACCGTGGTATTCGGGGGTGAGGTCGGCAGGCAGCTCGCTGTGGTGGAGCCCGAGCGGATCGAGATCGGCGGCAAGATGCCCGCGCACGCGGTAGGTGCGGATCAGCAGCATCGCGCGGATCGAATCCGCCGCCGCGGCCTCGACCGCCGCCTCGTCCATCTGCGCGGCGCCCTTCTTGGCGCCGGCCGCCTTGATCGCGGTCTTGAGCGTGGTCGGGTCGAGCGCCTGGGTCAGGTCGTCCTCGGCCGCCCCGCCGACCAGCGGCCAGTTGCCGCGCTGCCAGCTGGGGCCCGGTTGCGGGCCCATGTCGCCGGCGTCGGGGAGGAAGTCGAAGCTCTCGTTACCCATTGCCCAAATCCTTTTGCGCCCCCGCGCTCGCGGGGGCCTCAGGCTTTATCCAGGGGAACGTCCCCCGCGATGATCCAACCTCGCCCCCGAGATCCCCGCGCCTCGGTCCAATCGCAGCGCGGGGATGCAGGGTGAGGGTTACGCGATTTCCTTCAGCAGCGCGGTCAGCGTGGTGCCGAGCTCGGAGGGCGAGGGCGAGACGCGGATGCCCGCGGCTTCCATCGCCGCGATCTTGTCCTCGGCGCCGCCCTGGCCGCCCGAGACGATCGCGCCGGCGTGGCCCATGCGGCGGCCCGGAGGGGCGGTGCGGCCGGCGATGAAGCCGACCATCGGCTTGCTTCGGCCGCGCTTCGCCTCGTCCTTGATGAACTGTGCGGCTTCCTCTTCGGCCGAGCCGCCGATCTCGCCGATCATGATGATCGACTTGGTCGCCTCGTCGGCCAGGAACAGCTCGAGCACGTCGATGAAGTTGGTGCCGTTGACCGGATCGCCGCCGATGCCGACCGCGGTGGTCTGGCCCAGGCCCTCGTTGGTGGTCTGGAACACCGCCTCATAGGTGAGCGTGCCCGAGCGCGAGACGACGCCGACCGAGCCCTTCGAGAAGATATTGCCCGGCATGATGCCGATCTTGCACTCGTTCGGGGTCAGCACGCCGGGGCAGTTCGGCCCGATCAGGCGCGACTTGGAACCCTGGAGCGCGCGCTTGACGCGGACCATGTCGAGCACCGGGGCGCCCTCGGTGATGGCGACGATCAGCTCGATCTCGGCGTCGATCGCTTCCAGGATGGCGTCGGCGCAGCCCGCGGGCGGCACGTAGACGCAGCTGGCGGTGGCGCCGGTCGCCTGCTTGGCTTCGAGCACGGTGTCGTACTGCGGCACGTTCAGGTGGCTGGTGCCGCCCTTGCCCGGGGTGACGCCTGCGACCATCTGCGTGCCATAGGCGATCGCCGCCTCGGTGTGGAAGCTGCCGGTCTTGCCGGTCATCCCCTGGGTGATGACCTTGGTGTTCTTGTCGACGAGGATGGACATCAGTGCGTTCCGATCAGTGATGCTGGGAGAGGAAGGGATTGACGACGGTGACGTCGCCGTACTTCTGGCCGTGGTTGAGGTCTTCGCTGATCAGCGCAGTGGCCCCGGCGGCATGAGCGGCGGCGATGATCGCGCCGTCCCAATAGGAGGTCTCGTAGCGCCGCGACAGGCGAATGCCTTCGCTGACGAGCCGATGGTCGATCGAGACGCATTCGATCTCGCCGAGGAGATCGACCCACCGCTCGGCCTCGGCAGCGGGCAAAGGTTGCGGCTTGAGCTTTACCGCGTTGGCGTAGAATTCCTGGAGTACTTGGGCCGAGATCGCGAATCCGCCTTCGCCGATCACCTCGAGCGCGACCTCGTGCTTTCCCTGGTCGGCGGGCAGGGCCTGCTGCGACGCCGCGTAAAGCAGCACGTTGGTGTCGAGGAAGCGCTCGGCCACGCTCAAGCCTTTCCGTCGCGAGCGTAGGTGGCGGCGCGATCCCACCGGCTCATGTCGATCCTGGCCTGCGTGGTCTTGCCAAGCTCCAACATGCCGGCGATTGCCTGCCGCCGCCGCTCTTCAAGCCCGACGGTCTCTTCCATATGCTTGCGCAGCAAGGCGTTGACCGTGGTCTTGCGCTCCGCCGCATGGAGGCGGAAGCGTTCGAGCAAGCCTTCGTCGATGGCGAGGGTGAGGTTCTTGGTCATCGTTCAGATTCCACAGGTACACAGGATATGTGTAAAATAGTGGACCTGCGTTTCCCCGTCAACGCGAGCAGCAAGGTCGCGCCGTGGGCGCTCACCTTGGTGTTCTTGTTGACGAGGATGGACACTTTATTCTCCTAATTTCGCTAGGATATCTGACGCTCGATCACGCCAGAGTGCTGTCGATGCCCTTGCAGGCGCCGACCAGTTCCTTGACCGCGTCGATCGACACCTGGAGACCGGCCTTGGCGGTGTCGTCCAGCGCGATCTCGATGACCTGCTCGACGCCGTCCTTGCCGATCACCACCGGCACGCCGACGTAGAGGCCGTCGACGCCGTACTGGCCTTCGACGTAGGCGGCGCAGGGCAGGACGCGCTTCTGGTCGCCGATGTACGATTCAGCCATCGCGATGGCGCTGGCCGCAGGGGCGTAGAACGCGGAGGTGCCGAGCAGGCCGACGATCTCGCCGCCGCCGACCGCGGTGCGCTTGACGATCGCGTCGATGCGCTCTTGCGTCGAGCGGCCCATCTTGATGAGGTCGGGGATCGGAATGCCCTTGACGGTCGAATAGGCGGCGACCGGGACCATCGTGTCGCCGTGGCCGCCGAGCACGAAGCTCGAGACGTCGCGGACCGAGACGCCGAATTCCTCGGCGAGGAAGGTCGAGAACCGGGCCGAATCGAGCACGCCGGCCATGCCGACGACCTTGTTGTGCGGGAGCCCCGAGAATTCGCGCAGCGCCCAGACCATCGCGTCCAGGGGATTGGTGATGCAGATGACGAAGGCGTTGGGGGCGTTGGCCTTGATGCCTTCGCCGACGGCCTTCATGACCTTGAGGTTGATGCCCAGCAGGTCGTCGCGGCTCATGCCCGGCTTGCGGGGCACGCCGGCGGTGACGATGATCACGTCGGCGCCCGCGATGTCCTTGTAGTCGTTGGTGCCGGTGACCTTGGCGTCGAAGCCTTCGACCGGGCCGCACTGCTGCAGGTCGAGCGCCTTGCCCTGGGGAACGCCCTCGGCGATATCGAACAGGACGACGTCGCCCAGTTCCTTCTGCGCGGCGAGGTGCGCGAGGGTGCCGCCGATGTTGCCGGCGCCGATGAGGGCGATCTTCTTGCGAGCCATGTGGTATCCTGTCCTTCCAACGGGGGCGGGGATGCTTCCGGCTATCGCTTCGCGCCGTCCCGCAAGGACGCAATGCCGGCCTGAACGGGCGGTGCCCTATGCCTGTTCCCCCCGTATTGCAACCGCCAAAAGCCGCGCCGCGGCAACTATCTTCGCAATTGCGAACTATTAGCAATTAAGTGGGTGTGCGCGGGGTTTCGTCAGGCAGATCCCTGCCTGTTCGGCGCAGCCGGATGGGGAGGGACCGTCGCGGAAGGGGTGGTGGACGGGATGGCTGGGACGGCCCTCGACGACGGCGGCCGCGCCGGAGCGGATCGAGGGTGGCTCAGCCCACGCGCGCGTGGCGGGGGGCGTCCTTCTCGCGTTCCTTGGCGAGCAGCATGGCGGCGAGGTAGTCGGGCACCGCGCGGCTGAAATAGAAGCCCTGGCCCAGCGAGCAACCGGCCTCGCGCACGGCGCTGACCTGCTCGATCGTCTCCAGCCCCTCGGCGACGATCTCCATCCCCAGCGTCGCGCCCATGCCCGAGACCGCGCGGATGATCGCGTCGCTCTTCTTGCCCTGGTTGATGCCCGAGACGAAGCTGCGATCGACCTTGATCTTCGAGAACGGGTACTTGTTGAGGTAGCTGAGCGAGGAATAGCCGGTGCCGAAGTCGTCGAGCGCGAAGCGCACGCCGGCGTCCGACAGTTCGGCGATGAAGTTCTCGGTGTTCTGGCTGTGATCGAGCAGCACCGTCTCGGTGATTTCCAGCTCGAGCCGGGTGGGTGAGAGCTTGGCCTCGCGCAGCGCGTTGAGGATGCCCAGCGCCGCGCCCGGCGCCTTGATCTGCAGCGGCGAGAGGTTGACCGCGAGCGTGACTTCCTCGGGCCACTGCGCCGCCGCCTTGGCCGCCTGCGCGGTGATCCAGTTGCCCAGCGTGACGATCGCGCCGGTCTCCTCGGCCACCGGGATGAACTCGTCGGGGCGCAGCTCGCCCTTCTCGGGGTGGAACCAGCGGACCAGCGCCTCGAACACGCGGATGCGGCCGGTTTCGAGATCGACGATCGGCTGGAAGAAGATCGACAGCTCGTCGCGCTGGAGCGCGAGGCGCAGCTCGGCCTCGATCTCGCGGCGGCGGACGAGCGCGCGGGTCATCGACGGGTCGAAGAAGCTGACCTGCTTCCGCCCGTTGACCTTCGAATGGTAGAGCGCGAGATCGGCGCCGCGCAGCAGCGTCTCGAGGTCCTGGCCATCGTCGGGCAGCAGCGCGATGCCCATCGAGGTGGCGACTTCCAGGCGATGATCGTCGACCCGCACCGGGCGGCTGATCTCCTCCATCACGCGCAGCGCCAGGTTCTCCACCTCGCGCCGGTCGGCCGCCTCGCAGGCGATGATGAACTCGTCGCCGCCGAAGCGCGCGACCGTGGCGCCGGCGGGCGCCACCTTGCGCAGCCGGCTGGCCACTTCGGCCAGCAGCACGTCGCCGACCGGGTGGCCGAGCGTGTCGTTCACTTCCTTGAACTTGTCGAGATCGAGCCAGAACAGCGCCAGCGTCTCGTGCCCCTCGCGCTTGGCCAGCCGCTCGACGAGATGGTAGTTGAGGCCCGCGCGGTTGAGCAGCCCGGTGACGACGTCGCTGCGGGCGATCGCCTGCATCTTTTCGGCCAGCCGCGCGCTGGTTTCCGCCGACGAGATCGAATTGCGCAGCACGCGGAACACGTTGAGCGTGATCGAGGTCATCGCCGGGAACAGCATGAACATGCTGAAGGCCAGCGTCACCGCGCCGAACGAGCCGTTCATCAGCAGGGTGCCGATCGACGGCAGCAGGGACAGCACGAGCTGGCCAATGGCGATCATCGGCCGGCCGGCGTTGCGCGCGGCGATGCCGACGCCATAGGCGATGGCGTTGGACACGGTGATGAGCTGGACTTCGCCCGGCGCGTCGAGGGCGATGCTGATCGCCGCGACGACGCCGACCATGATCGCGTAGCTGAACGCGCCGACCTCGAAAAGGATCTCCAGCCGGCGGGCGCTGCCGTCGCGCGGGCGGGGGAAGACGAAGGCGAAGGCGACGCGCAGCAGCGCGATGGCGATGAGGATGCCCGCCGCCAGAGTCAGCGTCGGTTCGCCGCAGAGCCACGCGGCCGCGCCACTGGTGATGACCCCGCACAACGCACCGATCGCGAGGCTCGCGGGCTGCGTGTACAGGGAATCGACCAGGATCGTGCGAACCCTGTCGTCAATGGCGTTGGTGCGAAACAGCACCCGCAACAGGTTGCCAAACCGCGTTATCGAAATGCTCCCCAGAAGTGGGTCCTGCGTAGCTTGCAGGTATCACTCAATGGTTAACGACCCGTTTGGACGCGCGGCTTCGGGCCAGGGAGTTGCGCGCAAAGGGCGGGGCGCGGCGGGGCAGGGAACTAGGTCCGAGCGGCGCGCGCGGCGACGGCGGCCGCCATGCGGCGATCCAGCGTCCGGCAGATCGCCAGCCACCAGTCGTAATCGGCACGGTCGCCCGCGAAGAACGCGCGCTCGGCGTTCCGGCGCGCCTGCTCGGCGGCGCCCAGGCCATGCTCGGCGAAGTGGCGCAGCGCGGCGCGCAGCAGCGCGTCCTCGGTGAAGCCGTGGTGGTTGTCGTTGGCCGCGCGCGGCACGGACTGGCGGCCCGCGGTCGCGGCCAGGGGCGGATGGAAATGCGCACGCGACGCCGGCAGCTCGGATTTCATGCGCGAGGCTCTCCGCGAGAGGGACAGGGACGAGCCTAGCGAACCGGGCCTAAGGCTTGATGACGCGGATTGGTTGCCAAGCTGTTAGCGATGGCGGGAGGAACGCGCGGAGGCGGTGGGTTTCGGGCGGAGACGGGGAAGGGGCTTCGGGCGCCGCAGGCCCCAGAATTTTCAGTTTCTCTCCGCGTCTCGGCTCCGCAAAAAGCGATGCGACAACCAAAACTCAGAGCGGGCTGGACGATTCGGATATCGCGCGACCCGCTCCAGCGGCCCGCCTCAGGTGCCCGGCTGGCCGATCCACTTGCCGCTTTCGGCGTATTCCGGACGCACCGCGCCGCCCTGGGGCAGCTTCTCGCCGCGATAGAGCGCCTCGCCGCCGCGCGCCTGGAGTTCGGCGGCGTAGATCGGAGCGGCGTGCGTGGCGGGACGGAACGCGCCAGGAACGCTCGCCGCCGCGCTGGTTTGCGCGCTGGCCAGCCCGGAGGCGTAAGCGCGCTGCACCGCCAGCGGATCGAGCGCCGGATCCTCGCCCAGCTCTGGCACCGCGCTCGGGCGATGGGGCACGGCGACCGGCTCGCCGCCGGCATAGGCGAAACGGAACGTGCCCGGCTGCCCGGCGGCGCCGGCGAAGCGGTAGAAGCGGTGCGCGCCGATCGTGCCGATGAACGCCAGGCTGGGCGCCCAGTAGGGATGCACGGCGATCGTGTGGTAATGCGTCGCGAGGCCGACGGGGGTGTGAACGTAGCCCGAGAGCGCGGCGCGCGCGACCGCTTCGGCGCGCTGCCAGAACAGCGACATCGGCCGCCGCGCCATCGAGCCGTCGCAGGTGAAGCTGAACTGGCAGCCGGTGCGTCGTTCCGAGCCCTGGAAGACGACGCCGCAGACGGTCTTGGGATAGCTGGGGTGCGCGACCCGGTTGAGCACGACTTGCGCCACCGCGCGCTGGCCCGAATCGGATTCGCTGGCAGCCTCGTAATAGATCGCCGCGGTCATGCATTGCAGCGCGCGGGTCCGATCGACGCCGCTGTTGTCGACGAACATCGAGCGCGCCGCCGGGCCGGGGCCGACCGCGTCCTCGCTGTCCCAATGCGCGCCGGTCTCGAGCGGCGGCGCGGGCGCGCGCGGATCGTCGGGGGCCAGGTAATAGAAGGCGGAGCCCGGGAAGCTGTCGCCCGCTCGTTCGAACGGCATGGGCTGCACCGCGCCGCTGGCGCCGGCATCGCCGATGGTGAAGGCGCCCGGCCATTGCTCCGGCGCGGCGATGGCGGGGACGGCCACCGCCGCGAGCAGCACGCCCGCCCGCCGCCCGGCATGCCGCCGCCGCGCCCGCGCGCCGATCCCGCGCGCACCCCGGCGCGAGAAGCGCGCGGCGAAATCGCTCGGCCTCTGCTCGAAGGGGAGGTCGGATAAGGACGCCATCGCGCCTGAATACGCCATTTCCCGAAGTCGCGCACCTTGGGATTTGCTCCGCGTCCCGGTGCGGGACTGGGGCGAGGAGAGGGGTTAACCAGCGGGAAGGGGCGCCGTTCTTGGGAAGTTGCGACCGCCCTGATTTCCGACCGCCTGATTTTTCGCGCAGAGCCCGCAAAGATTTTCGGCGCGCCGCAGGCGTTGCGCCGTGAAACTCTCTGCGTCCTCTGCGGACCCTGCGCGAAAATGGCTAGTCCGCGCGGCGCGGCTTGCCACCGCCTTTCGCCGGCATCGCGGACCGGTCGCCCGCCCGATCCGCGAACCCGCCTATCGCGCGGCGCTCCTGATCGAACAGCAGCGACCCGGTGCCGTGCCCGCGTTCGGCCAGCTTGCGCTGCCAGGTGGCGGGGGTGAGATAGCCGTAAGCCATAAAGTCCTCCTCCAGAGAACGGCGGCTCTTCCCCGGCGCCAAGTGACGGGGGAGGGAGAGGACCCGGCGCCGGACAAGAGCCGCCTACCGTTCATACCGGGGAAACGCCGAGCGGCGACGCGGGTTCCGCGCTTGCCACCTCAACCGCGCCCGCCCGCTTCGAACGCGGCGCGCGCCTGACTGTCGCGCGCCAGCCAAGTGCATTTCGGATGCATTCCGGCGCGTTGCATCCGCGCCCGCTCTCCCCACATTGCGCTGCGGCGCCCCGGCGCTTGCCTCGATCGAACAAATCTGGAACAAACGCCGGCCATGAGTCTGACCCACATCACCGTTCGCGGCGCGCGCGAGCATAATCTCAAGGGCATCGACGTCTCGCTGCCGCGCGAGAAGCTGATCGTCATCACCGGGCTGTCGGGGTCGGGCAAGTCGAGCCTGGCGTTCGACACGATCTATGCCGAGGGGCAGCGCCGCTACGTCGAGAGCCTGTCGGCCTATGCGCGCCAGTTCCTCGAGATGATGCAGAAGCCGGATGTCGAGCATATCGACGGGCTGTCGCCGGCGATCTCGATCGAGCAGAAGACCACCAGCCGCAACCCGCGCTCGACGGTGGC
>DASVMK010000052.1:0-8946 GCA_036384395.1 Novosphingobium sp. | reverse complement strand
GGCTACGTGTTCCAGGATCACCGGCTGTTCCCGCACCGCCGGGTGCGCGACAACCTGCTCTATGGCTGCCGCCTGGCCGAACGAGCGCATCGCTGGATGTCGCTTGCCGAGGCGACCGACTTCCTCGGGATCGGCCACTTGCTCGACCGCTGGCCGCGGGGCCTCTCGGGCGGCGAGGCGCAGCGGGTCGCCATCGGCCGGGCGCTGCTGGCGGGGCCGCGCTTCCTGCTGCTCGACGAGCCATTGTCCTCGCTCGACACGGCGCGGCGGACGGAGATCGAGGCGGTGATCCTGCGCATCCGCGACGAGCTCAAGCTGCCGATCCTCCACGTCTCGCACGACCGCGCCGAGGTCGAGCGGCTGGCCACCACGATCGTCGCCATCGGCGCGTGAAGGCATTCGCATTGGCGGTTGCGCGATGCCGCTCTGGCTGCAACATTCGCCGCGAATGACGGTTCTTCCAGCATGATCCTCGGAGCGGTTCTCGCGGGCGGGCATTCGACCCGTTTCGGCAGCGACAAGGCGCTTGCCGAGCTGCACGGACGCACGCTGCTTGCGCGCGCGGTCGATACCCTGTCGGGTTGGTGCGAGCAGGTCGTCGTCGTCGGCCGCGCCACCGCGCCGGCGCAGACGCTGCCCGATTGGCCGCACCCCGACATGGGCCCGCTCGGCGGGCTGGCCGCCGCGCTCCACCTTGCGGTCGACGAGGGCTACGAGGCGGTGCTGAGCTGCGGCGTCGATTCCTTGGACTTGCCGGACGACCTGCTCGCGCTGCTGCGCCCCGCGCCCGCCTGCCTCGCCGCCCAGCCGGTGGTCGGACTTTGGCCCGCGGCGACCTTGCCGGCGCTGGAAACGATCCTGACCGGGCCGGACAAGCATTCGATGTACCGCTTCGCCGAGGCCATCGGCGCGCGGCGGGTCGAGCTGGCGGTCGCGCCGGCCAACGTCAACACGCGCGACGACCTCGCGGCGCTGGAGCGGCGGTCGTCTCCTTGAGCAGAAAGTCGATACGGCCATGAAAACCGCTGCGGACCTCTCGTCGCGCCTTCAGGACCTGCACCGGCGCACCGCCGAATCGCCGCTGTTCAATCCGGTGTTCCAGCTCAGCCTCGAACTGTCGCGCGCGCTCGAATCGGGGGCGCTGTCGATGCGCCAGGTCGGCGGCATGGCGGCCGAGCTCGAATGCAAAGGCCTGCTGAGCCGGGCGAACCGCCTGGTCCGGCTGCTGTCGCCGATCGACCTGGCCGACAACCGCGCGGCGATCCGGACGCTGGCCGAGCGCGAGGAGGATTTCGCGGCCTTCGCCGCGCGCTGGCAGGCGCCCCTGTTCCACGTCGTGTTCACCGCGCACCCGACCTTCCTGCTCACCCCGGTCCAGAGCGACGCGGTGGCGGCAGCGGCCAGCAGCGGCGAGGTTTCGGACGAGACCGTCTGCGTGGTCGATGCCGCGCGCCCGCCGATCACGCTCGACCATGAGCACGACGAGGTGCTCGCCGCGCTCGGCCGCGCGCAGGACGCGCGCGACGCGATCGCCGACATCCTGCTGGAAACCGCCGCGCGGCGCTGGCCCGATCGCTGGCGGGCGTTGCGGCCGGTGCCCTACCGTTTCGCCACTTGGGTCGGCTACGACATGGACGGGCGGACCGATATCGGCTGGTCGACCAGCATCCGCTACCGCCTGCAGGAGAAGGCGCGGCGGCTGGCGCGCTATGCCGCGCGCTTGGCGGCGATCGACCCGGGCCATGCCCAGCTCGCGGTGCTGCGCGCCGCCGAGGCGCATACGTCCGAGATGGCGACGCTGTTCGCCGAGGACCTGTCGAGCCCCGAGGCGCTGTCCGCCGCCGCCAACCGGCTGACCGCCGACGCGGCGGGCAAGCTCGTCTCGTTGGCGCCAGTGATCGCGGCGATCGAGGAAAGCGCGCAGGCGACCGACGAAGCCCCCGCCCGCGCGTTGCTGGTGCTGGCCGGCTCGATGCATGCCGACGGGCTCGGCATGGGGGGCATCCATTTCCGGGTGAACGCCTCGCAGCTCCACAACGCCATCGCCCGCCGCATCGATCCCGACGACCGGCTCGACATCGCCAGCAAGACCGCGCTGATCCGCTTGCGCAAGCTGTTGGACCAGGCGCGGCCACGGCGGTCGAACTTCGCCGCGCTGGCGATCGAGAACACCACCGCCGTCCGCCAGTTCCTGGCGATGGCGCAGATCCTTCAACACATCGACGCCGACACGCCGATCCGCATGCTGATCGCCGAGTGCGAGGATCCGCAGACGGTGCTCGCCGCGCTCTATTTCGCGCGATTGTTCGGCATCGCCGACAAGGTCGATGTCTCGCCGCTGTTCGAGACCGAGACCGCGTTGGAACACGGTGGCCGCTTCCTTGACGCGCTGCTCACCGAGCCGGCCTATCAGGACTACGCCCGCACCCGCGGGCGGGTGGCGATCCAGTGTGGCTTTTCCGATGCGGGGCGCTTCCTCGGCCAGATCCCGGCGGCGCTGGCGATCGAGCGGCTGCAGGGCAGCCTCGCGCGCGGTATGGCCAGGCACGGCCTCACCGATGTCGCGGCGCTGATCTTCAACACCCACGGCCAGTCGATGGGGCGCGGCGAGCACCCCGCCAGCGTCGAGGACCGCCAGACCTGGCCGATGAGCATATGGTCGCGCCGCCAGTTCGCGCGAGAAGGGATCCGGACCGAGCTCGAATCCTCGTTCCAGGGCGGTGACGGCTACTTGTTCTTCCGCACGCCGGAGCTCGCGCTGGCGACGCTCGCCCGGATCGCCGAGGTCGAGACCCGGCCGTTGCCCGACGAGGACGACCCGTTCTACAGCCGCACCGACGTCAGCCTCGATTTCTATCGCGGCATCAAGCAGGTGCAGCGGGATTTCATGGGCTCGCGGACATACGCCCGCGCGGTGACCGCTTTCGGGCTCGGCCTGCTCAACGAGACCGGCAGCCGCAAATCGCGGCGCCAGTCGGACCTTGCCGCCGACCGCGAGATGAGCCTCCGGCAGATCCGCGCGATCCCGCACAACGCGGTGCTCCAGCAGCTCGGCTATCCGGTGAACCTGATCGCCGGGGTCGGCACCGCTGCGGTCGAGGACATGGAGGCGATCGCCGACCTGATCCGCGAATCGGCGCGCGGGCGCCAGATTCTGCGGCTTCTGCGCTCGGCGAACTGGCTCGCCAGCATCAAGTCGGTCGCCGCCTATGGCGAGCTGTTCAACTCGGCGTTCTGGGCGAGCCGGCCGTATCGCGGCACCGAGCGGCAGATGGAGAGGGCCTGCCTGGCGCTCGCCGACCAGCTCACGACCGACGACCGCAACAGCGGCTTCCGCACCTTGACCTCGCGGCTGCGCGTCGACGGAGTCAAGCTGCACCGCCTGCTGGAATTGCTGCCCGACGAGGGGAAGGGCATGCGCGAGCGCGAGGACCTGCGCCGTTCGCTGGGCGCGCTGCAAGCGCTGCGCCTGGCGTTGATGCAGCACATGTTCCTCAAGGCGGTGCAGATCCCGGCCTTTTCGCGCTCCAACGACATCAGCCGCGACGATGTGCTGCAGATGGTGTTCAGCCTGCGCGTCGAGGACGCGCTGGCCCAGCTGCGCCACGCCTATCCGATTCACGCGCCGTCGATCGCGGACTTCACGGTGACCGAACCCGCCGACTATCCGGGCGACGAGGGCCAAGCCTATGCCGGTATCCGCGCCGCCTATATCGAGCCGATCGCCGAGAGCTACGAGCTGATACTCCGCATCGGCGCGGCGATCAGCAACCACTTCGGCGCGCACGGATAGATAGTTCGCTATTTAGAACAATCGGACGATATTTAGAAAAATCTGGACAGCACGGGGCGCCCCCGACTAGGTTGGCAGGTGAAAGGGCCAAGCCGGCCCGTCGTCTTGGGGAGTGCCGTGAGCAAGCCGCTTGAAGGGATCAAGGTCGTCGAAGTGGCGATGTGGGCATTTGTGCCCGTCACCGGCGGCATCCTGTCCGACATGGGCGCCGACGTCATCAAGGTCGAGCCGCCGAGCGGCGATCCGATCCGTGGCTTGCGCATCGGGGGCACCGATGTGGGCCGCGCGATCGACTTTTCGTGGGAAAGCTACAATCGCGGCAAGCGCTCGATCACGCTTGACCTCAAGATGGACGCGGGTCGCGCGGTGCTGATGAAGCTGCTCGAGGATGCCGACGTGCTGATCACAAACCTGCTGCCCCGCGCGCGGCGGGCAATGGGCATCGACGAGGAGACGATCCGCGCGCGCTTTCCGCGGCTGATCTACGCCACCGGCAGCGGCGTCGGCCAGAACGGGCCCGAGAAGGAGAAGGGCGGCTTCGACGCGATCACCTTCTGGGCGCGCGGCGGCATCGCCTCGGCAATGACCGATGCCGATGCCGAGCATCCGGTGAATGCCCCCGGCCCGGCGTTCGGCGATGCGCTGTCGGGCTCGATGCTGGCGGGCGGGGTTTGCGCGGCGGTGGCCAAGCGCGCGCTGACCGGCGAGGCGTCGAGCGTCGATGTTTCGCTGCTCGGCGCGGCGATGTGGGGGATGCAGCGCTTCATCGCCCACGCGACGGACGCCGGCATCGAGCGCTTTCCCCGGCCCAAGGGCGGCCGTCCGCGCAACGTGCTGGTCAACAGCTACCGCACCAGCGACGGGCGCTTCGTCGCGCTGTGCATGCTCCAGGCGGACAAGTACTGGGCGCGGTTCTGCGAGGTGGCGGGGCGGCCCGATCTCGCCACCGACCCGCGCTATGCCGACGACCGCGCGCGGACCGAGAACCTGGACGCCTGTGTGGCCGATCTCAAGGCGCTGTTCGCCTCCAAGCCGCTGGCCGAGTGGCGCGCAATTCTCGGTCGGCAGGAGGGCCAGTGGGACGTGGTCCAGCACGTCGGCGAGATGAAGGACGACGTGCAAGTCCAGGCCAACTCCTATGTCCAGCAAGTCGATTACGGCGACGGCACGACGATCCCGCTGGTCAGCGTGCCGATGCAGTTCGACGGGCAGGCGCTCGCCGCCCGCCGTTCACCCGAGCTGGGCGCCGACAGCGATGCGATCCTCGCAAGCCTGGGCTATGATGAGGACGCGATCATCGACCTCAAGGTCCAGGGGGTGGTGTTTTGAGCGCGGCGCGCAAGCTGCCCGCGCTCGAGCCCGACACCGCGTTCTTCTGGACCTCGGGCGAGGACGGGCGCCTGCGCATCCAGCGCTGCGGCGATTGCGGCCATTACCAGCACCCGCCGCTGCCGCGTTGCCCCAAGTGCCACGGCGAGGCGGTCGCGCCCGCGCCGGTCTCTGGGCAGGGGCGCGTGGCCAGCTACACGGTCAACCACGAACCCTGGCTGCCCGGCCTCGAAGTGCCCTTCGTCTTCGCCGCGGTCGAACTGGCCGAGCAGGCCGAGCTGCACGTCTTCACCAACCTGCTCGCGCCGCCCGAGACGGTGCGGATCGGGTTGCCGGTGCGCGTCGCGTTCGAGCGGCACGAGGACGTTTGGCTGCCGATGTTCGTGCCGGCGGAGGGCGCCGATGGCTGAGCCGCATTTCGAAAAGCAGGTCTGCATAACCGGCGCCGCCCAGTCCGAGGTCGGCCGGCCGTCGCTCCGCAGCCCGCTTCAGCTCACCGCCGACGCCTGCCTGGCCGCAGTGGCCGACGCCGGGCTGACGATGGCCAAGATCGACGGCATCGCGACTTATCCGGGCAAGTCGAGCGAGGGCGGCGGCATCGCCCCGGTCGGCACCGCCGAGGCGGCCGAGATGCTGGGGCTGCGGCCCAGCTGGGTGCTCGCCTCGGGCGAGGGGTTCTCGCACCTTTCGCCGCTGTTCCACGGCGCGATGGCGATCGCCGCGGGGCTTGCCCGCCACGTCCTGATCTTCCGCACCGTCGCGCAGGCGCAGGCGCGACTCCACTCGCGGCAATCGACCTTGCTCGGCGGCCAGCGCGACGCGCGGGTGGAGGGCAACAACGCCTGGACCGTGCCGTTTCACGCGCACTCGCCGATCAACCTCTTCGCGCTCTATGCGCAGGCCTATTTCGACAAGTACGGCGCCACGTCCGAGCAGCTCGGCTGGATCGCGGTCAACGGCCGGCGCAATGCCATGCACAATCCCAACGCGATCTACCGCAAGCCGCTGACCCTCGACGACTACCTCGCCTCGCGCGTGATCTCTTCGCCGCTGCGGCTCTACGATTGCGACAGCCACATCGACGGCGCCACCGCGCTGGTGCTGTCGCACACGGATGCGGCGAGGAACTTGCGCAATCCGCCGCTGCATATCGAGGCGGTAGGCATGGCGATGGGCGGGCTGTGGGTCGGGCGGCACAGCGGCGACTTCACCACGATCGAGGCCGACCGCGCCGCCGATCAGCTCTGGAGCCGCACCGACCTGAAGCCCGGCGAGATCGACTGCGCGCAGATCTACGACGGGTTCTCGATCCACACGCTGCTGTGGTTGGAGGCGCTGGGGCTCGTCGGCCGGGGCGAGGCGGCGGCTTTTGTGGACGGGGGCACCCGCATCGCGATCGACGGCGAGCTGCCGCTCAATACCGGCGGCGGCCAGCTCTCGGCCGGGCGCTTCCACGGCTATGGGCACAGCTACGAGGCCTGCGTCCAGCTCTGGGGGCGCGGTGGCGGGCGGCAGGTGCCGGGTGCCAAGACCTGCCTCGTGGCCAATGGCGGCTATGGCTATGGCGCCATGCTGCTGCGGCGAGACTGACCGGCTTGACCACCGCTTCCCCGCGCCTTAGGACCACGTCGGTTCGAAATACGGAATAGCGGCATGCCCCACGGCTCTCCCAGTGCGCAGCGCGTGATCGCGATCCTCAATTTCTTCGCCGATCACCCCGGACAGGCCTTCACCCTGACCGACCTCGTGCGCTCGCTGCGATTGAGCCGCGCCACCGCGCATGCCTTCCTGACGACGCTGGCCGACGCCGGCTACCTCTACCGCGCCAGCGACAAGAGCTATGTGCTCGGCCCGGTGCTGGCGACGATCGGCGATGTCGCCAAGAGCCACTTCTCGCCGTTGCAGATCGTCCAGCCCGAGATCCGCCGGCTGGCGGACGAGTTCGACGCGGTCTGCTCGGCGATCTTCCGCGAGCGCAACGACATCGTCGTGCGCGAGCGGGCGACCTCGCACTCGAACCTCGGTTATGCATTGCCGCGCGGTGCGCGGTTGCCGCTGCGCCCGCCGTTCGGCAGCATCTACTTCGCCGCCTCGCCGCCGCCTGTGGTCGAGGAATGGCTTGCCCAGCTCGACCCGCCGCCGAGCGCCGCGCAGCGCGAGGAAATGAACGCCGGCATCGCCTTCGTGCGCGACCGCGGGTTCCAGTTCAACATCCGCACGCGCGCGCCGATGGCCGATTCCACCGGGTCCGACTGGCTGTTCATCGAGGCCAGCGAGGGCCGCCCGGTGGCGCCGTCGAATGAACTGGTCGACACGGCGACCTATCACCTCGCCAGCGTCGCCGCGCCGGTGTTCGGTCCGGACGGCGATGTCGCCTTCGTGTTGGCGCTGGTCGGCTTCACCGGCGAGCATACCGGAGCGCGGATCGCCGTGATGGGCGAAAGCCTACGCACCGCGGCCGATCGCGTCTCGGGCTTCTTGGGTTCGCGGCGGGCATAAGCGCGAGGCGTTTCTAACGGCAAATGGGGCCGGCATCGCTGCCAGCCCCATTCCCGCCTTGCGGTTTTTCCGATGATCGGGCCCAGATGGTCCCGTGTCGCCTGGTGTCGAACCGACAGCCGCGGTGATGCTTATGACGAGCACCGAGAGTGCATTCCGCACCGGGGGTGCTGCCGCATCGTGATGCTCGTCGCATCGGGCCTGGCTCCTCGGAGACAAGCTCCGGATCGCCGTTGCGGTCTCGACTGCCTACAGCCTCGCGGCCTTTGGCTTGGCAACGATCACCGGCCAAATCGTGCCGGCGTCTGTGGTCCCGTCAGGCGGACGGATCGGTTCCGAAGAGCCTTTCCGCTTCGCCTGGCGGTTCCAAAGCCGATCCTTGGCTGGAAGGGGCAGGGCTCCCTCGCGGGCGGACTGCCTTTCCTCCTTGTCCGGCGCCGGTCACTTCGCCGAAGCGAGGCTTCCTTTGCCTTTCGAGGCTTGCCGCTTATCGGCGACGACTGCTTGCCATTCGCTGCATCTGCGGTTCGCGGGGCCGATCCGAAAATCTACCTCGCGTGTTTTCCGATACTGCTGCGGGCGTCGCTGCCGCCATCGTTCTGGTTGAATTTTACCGTTCTCTTTCAGGCGGTTAGGCCGTCAAGTGAAGGTGTATTCTTCCGTCTCGATGGCTTGAGCCTGCGCCCGGTGACCGAGTCGTGCAAGACGAATCTGTGGAGGTTTTCCACAGATCGGCGATTCGGCAGTGGACAAGGCTGGATAACCTGTTCGGCGGCGCGCGTTCGTGCGAATCGCGCCGCCGCGGATCAGCCGCCGCGCTGCGCCAAAAGCCGCAGCCGGAGCGCATTGAGCTTGATGAAGCCCGCTGCGTCCTTCTGGTCGTAGGCGCCGGCGTCGTCCTCGAAGGTGACGTGGCGTTCCGAGTAGAGCGAGTTGGGCGACTTGCGGCCAACCACTTGCGCCAGCCCCTTGTAGAGCTTGAGGCGGACGGTGCCCGCGACCTTCTCCTGGCTGTGGTCGATCGCGGCTTGCAGCATCTCGCGTTCGGGGGCGAACCAGAAGCCGTTGTAGATGAGCTCCGCGTACTTCGGCATCAGCTCGTCCTTGAGGTGCGCGGCGCCGCGGTCGAGCGTGATCTGCTCGATGCCGCGGTGGGCGCGGGCATAGATCTCGCCGCCCGGAGTCTCGTACATGCCGCGGCTCTTCATGCCGACGAAGCGGTTCTCCACGAGGTCGAGCCGGCCGATGCCGTGCTTGCGGCCCAGTTCGTTGAGCGCGGTCAGCAGCGTCGCCGGGCTCATCGCCTCGCCGTTCAGCGCGACGCC
>DASVMK010000051.1:0-8430 GCA_036384395.1 Novosphingobium sp. | reverse complement strand
ATTTCAGGAGTTTACTATGCGTCTTGTTGCTCTCTCGCTCGCGGCCGCTCTGGTTGCCACCCCCGCCATGGCCGAAGATTTCGCCGGCCCCTACGTCGGTGCGGGTGTGACCCTCGACAACTTCCAGGGTTCGGGGTCGCTTGAAGGCATCGGCTTCTCGGGCCTGGGCGGCACCGTGTTCGCCGGCTACGACATGCCGCTCGGCGAGTCCGCTTTCGCTGGCGTCGAAGCCAACGCCGACGTGAACTCGGCCGACCTCGACGGTGCCATCGACGCCGATTGGGCCTGGGGCGCTGGCGCCCGTCTCGGCTACAAGCTGAACGAGAGCACCGCTCTTTATGGCCGCGTTGGTTATGCTCGCACCCGTCTGTCGAGCGGCGGTACTCACCAGTGGCTGGACGGCGTGCGCTACGGCGTTGGTCTGCAGACCGGGCTGACCGAGCAGCTGTCGCTGCGCGCCGAAGTTACCCAGATCAACTTCGAGGACGATCTGATCAACAACCAGGGCGCTCTGACCCTGTCGTACGGCTTCTGATCCCTACGGATCGGACAGAATGAAGGGCGGCCCGGAAACGGGTCGCCCTTTTTCTGTGTCTCGTTTTCTGTGTCTCGCAGCGGCGATGGTGGTCTTGCCGCTTTAATGCGTGAGTCTAAGGTGTGTTACTCAGGCGCAACAGTTGCGTGGCCATTATGCACGAATGCTGTCGTTCGTTCTTGACGCGACAATCTTGGGGAGCCTAGCTCGGTCTCGATCCCGCGAATAAGGGGTTTGTTTTCAGGAGTTTACTATGCGTCTTGTTGCTCTCTCACTCGCGGCCGCCCTGGTCGCTACCCCCGCGCTGGCCAACGAAGCGCGCGTCGAAGCCCGCGGCGGTGTTGTTTGGTCGCAGGGCGAAAGCGAAGCGATCGCGGGCGTCGCTGCCGGTTATGACTTTGACCTGGGCGAGCACGTCTTTGTTGGCGCGGAAGTTTCGGCCGACAAGATTCTCACCGACGACACCCGCATTTCGGCCGGTTTCGGTGGCCGTCTCGGCGTGAAGGTTTCGGAAGCCGGCAAGCTGTATGTCGCTTCGAGCTATCAGACCAAGCCGTGCCGCGTTTGCGAGGAATCGATCACGGCCGGTGCTGGCTATCAGCACGCATTCCGTGGCAACATCTACGGTAAGGTCGAGTACCGCCACTTCTTCGTCGGTAACTCGGTGCCCGACTACGACGCCGTCGTGGCCGGCCTCGGTATGAAGTTCTGATCCTTCGTCGGATCGAAAGATTGGGGGCGGTCCGGCAACGGGCCGCCCTTTTTCTATGGGCGAAGCGATCCTGCAACTCACGTTTCCAAAGGCTCGCGCGACTGTTGCGAGAATATCACAACTGCGTGGCCCTTCTGCAAGAATGCCCTCATTCGTTCATGACGCGGCAATCTTGAGGGGCCTAGCCAGAGCCCGACCCCGCGAATAAGGGGTTTGATTTCAGGAGTTTACTATGCGTCTTGTTGCTCTTTCGCTCATCGCTTCGCTCGCCGCCGCCTCGCCGGCACTGGCTGACGAGAGCCGCGTCGAAGTGCGTGGCGGTGTGGTCTGGGGTTCGGGCGAGAGCGACGCGATCGCTGGCGTCGCTGCCGGTCACGACTGGGATCTGGGCACCAGCAGCTTTGTCGGCGCCGAAGTGTCGGCCGACAAGGTTCTGACCGACAACACCCGCGTGTCGTTCGGCTTCGGCGGTCGCGTCGGTGCCAAACTTTCGGAAACTGGCAAGCTTTATGCCGCTGCCAGCTATCAGACCAAGCCCTGCAGCGGTTGCGAGGACTCGGTCAGCGTGGGCGCCGGCTACCAGCACAACTTCGGTGGCAATCTCTACGGCAAGGTCGAGTATCGCCGCTTCCTCGTCGGTAACGGCGTCCGCGACTACAATGGCGCGGCTGCCGGTCTCGGCGTGAAGTTCTGATCTTTCACGAGATCGAAAGGTGGGGCGGTCCGGCAGCGGGCCGCCCTTTTTCCATGCGCCTTAACCGCCGCGCGCCGCCGCGCAGAAGGCGGCGATCAGGCCGGTGTCCTTGACGCCCGGCGCGGTCTCGACGCCCGAGGACGTGTCGACCAGCGGCGTTCCGGTGCGGGCGATGGCCTCGCCGACGGTGCCCGGCGTCAGTCCGCCGGCCAGGCCCCAGGCGATCGGCCCCTTGAAGCCGGCGACCAGACTCCAGTCGAAGGCCAGCCCCATGCCGCCGGGTAGCGTGCCCTTGGGGGTCTTGGCGTCGAACAGCACGAGATCGGCCCCGCCAGCATAGCTCGCGGCGCGCGCCACGTCGGCTGCGGAGGCGACCGAGAGCGCCTTCCACACCGGCAAGCCGAAGCGCGCCTTCAACTGCGCGGCGCGCTCGGGGCTTTCCTGCCCGTGCAGTTGCAGGACGTCGAGGCGCGCGGCGGCGAGCGCTCCGGCCACCGTCGTGTCATCGGCATCGACGAACAGACCGACCCGCGCGATGCGCCCGTCCGCGCGCGCGGACAGCGCCGCCGCGTCGGGCAGCGCGACATGGCGCGGCGAGGGCGGATAGAACACGAAGCCGGCATAGTCCGCGCGCGCGGCGATGGCGGCGTCGAGCGCCGCGGGCGTGCTGAGGCCGCAGATCTTGATGGCGGGAACGGGCATGCGCGGGGAGGTAATGGCCTCCCCGCGCAGGTCAAGTCTCCGCCGGCCAGCGGGCGGTTTACGGCGCCAGTTCGTATTGCACGGTGACACTCGCTTGCAGCGCGACTTCGCCCGCAAGCACCGGGGTGTCGGCGCCGGCCGGCGCTGCTTCGAGCTTGTAGGCCATCGCCTGGCGCGGCATGTAGCCGCCGCTTTCGGCGATCGAGACCACCCGCACCACCTTCAGTCCGGCGGCGGTGGCGTAGAGCTGGGCGCGGGCGCGGGCCTTCTTCATCGCGTCGGCGCGCGCCTGGTCGAGCGCGGCGTCGGCGTCGTCCATCTCGAAGTTCGGGCCGTTGACCTGGTTGGCGCCGGCCGCGATCAGCGTGTCGATGACCTTGCCGAACGCGGCGAGGTCGCGCTGGCGCACCGTTACCGAATTGTTCGCCTGATAGCCGATGATGCGCGGCTCGACCGGCTCGATCGTGCCGTCGGGGCGCGGCTGCTGCGGCGCGTAAACCGGGTTGAGGTTGAGATTGCTCGTCTGGATGTCGCGCTCGGCGATGCCGGCGCGGCGCAGCGCGGCGACCACCTTGCTCATCTGCGCGGCATTGGCCGCCATCGCCTCGCCCGCGGTCTTGCCCGCGGTGGCGACGCCGGCGCTGAAGCTCGCGAGGTCGGGCCTGCGCGTCGTGCGGCCCTCGGCTTGGACCGTGAGTAGCGTGTTGCCCGCGGCGACCGTGGGGCGCACCGCGATCTCCTGCGCCGAAGCGGCGAACGGCACAGCCATCATCGTGGCGGCGAGTGCGAGAGCGGCAGTCCTCATTCAGGAAATCTCCTCATTTGCTGAATGCGGTCTGGGCCGCAGCAGCTTTCTGGAACCTGAATTGCCTCACGATGTCAGAGACATATCCTCAGAGTGTCGCCTCGATCGCCCGCGCGGCGGCGACGGGGTCTTCGGCGCGGCTGATCGGGCGGCCGATGACCAGCACGCTGGCGCCCGCGTCGCGCGCCGCGCGCGGGGTGACGGTGCGCTTCTGGTCGCCGCTGCCGCCGCCGTTGCTGTCCGCCGGGCGCAGGCCGGGGACGACGAGGAAGCCGTCCTTCCACTGGCGGTGCACGGCCGCGACTTCCTGGCCCGAGCAGACGATGCCGTCGAGCCCGGCCGCCTGCGCCAGTTCGGCCAGGCGCAGCGCCTGGTCGTGCGGAGTGCCCGAAATGCCGGTGCGCGCGAGGTCGCGCTCGTCGAGGCTGGTGAGGACGGTGACGGCGACGACCTTGCAGCGCTCCCCGGCGGCGGCCTTCGCGTCCTCCATCATCGCCCGCCCGCCGCTGGCGTGGATAGTGACGATGGCGGGTTCCAGCACACGGATCGCCTGCATCGCGGCGGCGACGGTGTTGGGAATGTCGTGCAGCTTGAGGTCGAGGAAGATCGGCAGGCCGAGCTTGGCGATCTCGTGGACGCCGTGGTGACCGTGGGCGCAGAAGAACTCGAGCCCGAGCTTGAGTCCGCCGACATGGCCGGCGACCTTGCGCGCCAGCGCTTCGGCCGCGTCGAGCCGGGGAACATCGAGCGCGAGGTAGATCGGGTTGGTCGACATGTCAGCTCGGACTGCGTTCGGCATGGTGAGGATCATCGTGGCTTTCGAGCTGGCTGGACGTGGCGAGCGGGGGCAGGGGTGCGGTCGCGGTGGCCTTCACGGTGTTCTCCAGCGCGTTGATCCGCCGGTTGAGCCGCCAGCGGCCGGCCTTGTGCAGCAGCCACATCGGCACCAGCCCAAGCAGGAACGAGGCGAGCACAAGCATCGGCAGCTTGGTCTCCAGCAGCAGCCCTTCCCAGATCCGGACGTTCACCGGCTCCCAGTTGTTGAGCGAGAACAGCAGCAGGGCGACCAGCACCAGGACCCAGACCACCGTACGGACAAGCTGCATGGGGATGGACTCCTCTCACCCGTGGCTGACGGCGATGCTAGGCGGCTTTTGCGGCGAAGTGAAGGGTTTGGGCCACTAAGATCCTCCCCATGCCTTGGGCACAGGGAGGATCTTTAGTTGGTCAGCCGAACACCCGCTCGAAGATCCGGTCCACCGCCTTGAAGTGGTAGTCGAGGTTGAACCGCTCCTCCAGCTCCTGCGCCGAAAGCGCGGCGCTCACTTCGGGATCGGCCTTGAGCAGTTCGAGCAGCGAGAGCTGGCCGTCGCTCTCCCACACCTTCATCGCGTTGCGCTGGACCAGGCGATAGCTGTCGTCGCGCGTCAGCCCGGCTTGCGTGAGCGCCAGCAGCACGCGCTGCGAGTGGACCAGGCCGCCCATGCGGTCGAGGTTCTTCTGCATCCGCTCGGGATAGATCACCAGCTTGTCGACCACCCCGGTCAGCCGGGCGAGCGCGAAGTCGAGCGTGATCGTCGCGTCCGGGCCGATGTAGCGCTCGACCGAGGAATGCGATATGTCGCGCTCGTGCCACAGCGCCACGTTCTCCAGCGCCGGGGTCACCGCCGAGCGGACGACGCGGGCGAGGCCCGTGAGGTTCTCGGTCAACACCGGGTTGCGCTTGTGCGGCATCGCCGACGAGCCCTTCTGGCCGGGCGAGAAGTATTCCTCCGCCTCCAGCACTTCGGTGCGCTGCAGGTGGCGGATCTCGGTGGCGAGGCGCTCGATCGAGCTGGCGATGACGCCCAGCGTCGCGAAGAACATCGCGTGGCGATCGCGCGGGATGACCTGGGTGGAGACCGGCTCCACCGCCAGGCCCAGCTTCTCCGCGACGTATTCCTCGACCGCCGGATCGATGTTGGCGAAGGTGCCGACCGCGCCCGAGATGGCGCAAGTGGCGATCTCGGCGCGCGCCGCGATCAGCCGCGTCTTGCAGCGGGCGAATTCGGCATAGGCTTCGGCCAGCTTCTTGCCGAAAGTGGTCGGCTCGGCGTGGATGCCGTGGCTGCGGCCGATAGTCGGCGTGTACTTGTGCTCCTCGGCGCGGCGCTTGATCGCGGCGAGCAGCGCGTCGAGGTCGGCCAGCAGGATGTCGGCCGCCTTGGCGAACTGCACCGACAGCGTGGTGTCGAGCACGTCCGAGCTGGTCATGCCCTGGTGCATGAACCGCGCCTCGGGGCCGACCTGCTGCGCCACCCAGTCGAGGAAGGCGATGACGTCGTGCTTGGTCACCGCCTCGATCGCGTCGATCGCGGCGACGTCGATCGTCGGATTGGTCGCCCACCAGTCCCACAGCGCCTTGGCGCCGCTGGCCGGCACCACGCCGAGCTCGCCCAGCTTCTCGGTGGCGTGGGCCTCGATCTCGAACCAGATGCGATAGCGCGCTTCGGGCTCCCAGATCGCGGTCATCGCGGGGCGGGCGTAGCGGGGGACCATGTGCGACTCCTTGCAAAGACGCCGGAGCCGCTACGGGGCGGGGGCACGGAAGGCAAGTGTCGCAAAGGCCGCCCCATTGATCTCGTCATCCCCGGGGCGACGGTAAAGGGAGGTGCTTCAATTGTATGCGTGCAGGCCCCCACGGCTTTGCGTGAACCAAATCACTCGCGATGCCAGAGCCCCGGGTACTCGGCGATCGCCCCGGCCTCGTCGGTCACCAGCCGCGCATGGAAGTGGTGCGCGGGCGATTCGTAGTCGTAGGCCTGCGGCTCGGCGCGCGCATAGATCTGGCGCAGCGGCTTGATCTGCCAGTCCGCGTCGTCGAGCCAGACGGTGCCGATCTCGGCCCGCTCGCCCACCGCGAGGTCGAGCCGCCGGATGGCGCTCATATTGGTCGCGGGGGTGAAGCCGAGGTCGATGTCGATCAGGCCGGCCAGTTCTGGCACGTCGCGGCCGTTGACCGTCCAGCGGTCGCCGGGCGTGTGCACCACGTCGATCGTCAGCGCCTCGCTGCCGACCCAGCCGCTGACGCTGGCCGAGCGGCTGCGCCAGGCTTCGTCGCAGCGGACGCGGTACGACAGCGTCGCCACCCGGTCGTGCTCGGCATAGACCGCGCAGCCCTCGATCAGCCAGCCGAGCTCGTCGGCGACGTAGCGGCAGGCGTCGTGCCCCATCGTGTCGAGCCGCCGCCACAGGCAGGCATGCCCCGAGGGAAGCGGCGCGTGGCCGGGAACGACGTGCAAGGGCTTGGCGGACTTGGAGGATCGCATCCCTCCGCGGTGGGGCCGGCGCTCTTGACGGCGGGTTAACGCTGCGGTGGGGTGAGCCAGCTACGCGGCCGGCCAGGCGAAACGCAACGCGGTCTCGCCCGTCGCCTTGCCATCGGGCGCATAGCGGCGCTCGAGGATCGTGCCCCCGCCGGCGCGGTCGACCGCGACCACGGTGGAGCAGCGCGTGCCGTAGAGTGAATCGCGGATGAACACCGGGGCGTACCGCGCCTCGGGCTGGCTGCCGGGCGGCGCATCGTCGGGGGCATCGGCCGGGTGCGGCGTTTCGGCGCGCAGCGCGGTCAGCAGCGGGGCGAAGTCCTCCGCCGGCCCGCCAAGCCAGTCGGCCAGGCCGACATTGAGCTGCCGCGTCTTGGGCCACGATCCTTCGAACGGCCCGTTAGACAGCCCGTGGACGCCGGGCGTCAGCGGCTGGCGCGCCTCGAACGGGTGATTGGTCAGCACCCGTGCCTCGCCGCCTTCGACCACGAACAGATTGAACGGATTGAACGCGGCGATCTCCACCTCCGCCGCGCGCACCGTGCCGGTCAGCAGGTCGGTCACCAGGCCCCCACGCGAAGGGCGGCCGGGCTGCGGATAGCCGGGCACGCGAAAGTTGGTGACGAGCACGAAGCGCCCGGCGTTCGAGACCCCGAGCCACGTCCCGCCGCCCTGCAAGTCCCGCCCGGCGAGTATGCCGCTGCCATCGTCCCATTCCGCCAGCCCCGCCGCCGGCCGCGCGTGGAACTCGTCGCGGTTGCCGATCGCCACCAGCCGCCAGCGCGGATGCGCATCCCACGCGATCGCGGCTACGCACATGGGCGAACCCCGTCCATCAAATCAGCCCCTTGGCCTTCAGCGAGACATGCCCCTCGCGCCCGATGACGACGTGGTCGTGGACGACGATGCCGAGCAGCCGCCCGGCCTCGGCGATGCGGTTGGTGATCTGGATGTCGGCGCGGCTGGGCTGGGGGGAGCCGGAGGGGTGGTTGTGCACGACTCTGACATGTCTCATAACGGCATGAAATCGCTTGGTTTTATGAGATTTCATCGGGAGCTGGTGCCGGGGAGTGGGGCAGGTTCACAATGATCGCTCGTGATCGTCACGCCTGATCACCGACCGGCTCATCGAGTCGCTTTGAAGCACGGCACTGCACTCTATTCCTTTCGTCCCATGCTTCAAGCTCATCAATCGGATATAGGACGGCCTTGCCGATCTTGACGAACGACGGTCCAATTTTCATGGCGCGCCAATTACGAAGAGTGCCCATAGACACACCCCCGCGATAGCGGTCTGTGACTTCTTCCGGAGTGAGAAATTTTGTCTCTGACAATGCTGCCTCCTGCACCCGGCCGCGCTTCGGCGTAGCGTAGCCGATCATGGGGTGATAGATGAGCGTGAGGTTCTCCTCTGAGTGGCACTGTCACTCAGCATCACCGCTGGGCTTGCCGGTTTCCGGCGGCTCACGCTGCTGCACGGAGATCGATGCAGCACGATTGGGGGAGAGGGAAGCCTTGTTCGGCGGGCGTAGGGAACTCGGCTATCGGGGGATAGAAATCGGCGGGTTTTCAGCACCGGTCTCCGCCTTCCTACCGGGGAAGGCTCTCGCCGGTCTCGACGATCCCGGAACTGCGTTTATAGATTCTTTGGCAAGCAGCCTGGGCCTTCTGCCTGGC
>DASVMK010000050.1:0-21628 GCA_036384395.1 Novosphingobium sp. | reverse complement strand
ATGACCTCGGCCCGAATTTCCAACCAGCGCGCCATCATCGACCGGCGGACGATCGCCTCGACGGTGTCCGATCTCTTCGCCGAGCATGGCGGCAAGGCGCGGCTCCAGGTGGTCGAGCTGTTGCGCACCGCGCTGGCGGATGGGCGCGCGGAGATCGCCCGGCGGCTGGCCGAGAGGCCCTCCGCCGGCCACGACGTCGCCGAGGCGCAGGCTTTCCTGATCGACCAGCTCGTGCGGATCATCCACGATCACGTCGTCGCCGACGTCTATCCGGCTAGCAACCGCTCGACCGGCGAGCGGCTGACGATCATGGCGGTCGGCGGCTACGGTCGCGGGGAGATGGCGCCGCATTCCGATGTCGATATCGCCTTCATCACGCCGAGCAAGCAGACCGCCTGGTGCGAGCAGGTGATCGAGGCGACGCTCTATTTCCTCTGGGACCTCGGCCTCAAGGTCGGCCATTCGAGCCGTTCGCTCGATGACATGGTGCGCATGGGGCGAAGCGACCTGACGATCCGCACCGCCATGCTCGAAGGCCGTTACGTCTGGGGCGACCAGGCGCTTTACGACGAGGCGCAGCGGCGGTTCTGGGCCGATGTGGTGAAGGGAACCGAGCGGCAGTTCGTCTCGGAGAAGCTCGTCGAGCGCAACGACCGCCACCGCCGCCTCGGCGACAGCCGCTATGTGGTCGAGCCCAACGTCAAGGAGGGCAAGGGCGGGCTGCGCGATCTCCACGCGCTCTACTGGATCGGCAAGTACATCCACAAAGTACGCGACGCGAGCGAGCTGGTCTCGGTCGGGTTGCTGACCAGCCAGGAATACCGCGCCTTCCGCAAGGCGGAGAACTTCTTCTGGGCGGTGCGCTGCCACCTCCATACCATCACCCGCCGCGCCGAAGATCGGCTGACCTTCGATTTGCAGCGCGAAGTCGCGGCGCGCATGAACTTCGTCGACCGACCGGGGCGCCGCGGGGTCGAGCGGTTCATGCAGTTCTTCTTCCTGCAGGCCAAAGTCGTCGGTAGCCTGACCGCGGTGTTCCTGGGCCAGCTCGACGAGCAGTTCGCCAAGAAGCAGCCGCGCGGGCTGCTCGCCGGGTTTCGCGCGCGCGCCCGCACGGTTCGCGGCTATCGGGTGTTCGGCGGCAAGGTCGGCGTCACGGCGGACGACTGGTTCGAGAAGGACCCGGTCCGGCTGCTCGAGATCTTCACCGTTGCCGATGCCGAAGGGCTGGAAATCCACCCCGATGCGCTGCGGCTGATCACCCGCGACGCCCGCCTGATTGACGCCGGGGTGCGCAAGGACCCGCGCGCCAATGCGCTGTTCATGGACCTGCTGACCAGCCGCAACGATCCCGAGAAAGTGCTGCGCTGGCTGAACGAGGCGGGCGTGTTCGGCCGCTTCATTCCGGATTTCGGCCGGGTCAACGCGCAGATGCAGTTCGACATGTACCATCACTATACGGTGGACGAGCACACGATCCGCGCCATCGGCCTACTCGCGCGGATCGAGAAGGGTGAGCTCAAGGGCGACCATCCGTTGGCGCACCACATCGTTCACAAGATCCAGTCGCGCGCGGCGCTCTATGTCGCGGTGCTGCTGCACGACATCGCCAAGGGGCGCGGCGGCGACCATTCGGTGCTGGGCGCGGAAGTGGCGATGAAGCTGTGTCCGCGGCTGGGGCTGACGCCCGACGAGACCGAGCTGGTGGCCTGGCTGGTACGCACCCACCTGCTGATGAGCGCCACCGCCTTCAAGCGCGACCTCGCCGACTGGAAGACCATCGGCGATTTCGTCAAGGTCGTGCAGTCGGTGGAGCGGCTGCGCCAGCTTATGCTTCTGACCATCGTCGATATCCGCGCGGTCGGGCCAGGCACCTGGAACAGCTGGAAGCGCCAGCTTCTCGCGGAACTTTACGAGGCCTCCGCGGAACGGCTGCGGCTGGGCCACGCGCAGCACGGCCGGGCGGAACGGACCGAGACCAAGAAGAGGGCGGTGACCGAGCGGCTGGGCGCGCAGGGCCACTTGGTGCGGGAGATCGGCAAGCAGCTCGCCGACGCCTACTGGATCGCCGAGCCCGAGGACATCATCGCGATGAACCTCGTCCAGCTCGCCGCCGTGCGGGGCGCGCCGCTGGCCATCGCCACCGAATACTACGCCGCGCGCGGGGCGACGCTGGTCATGGTCATCGCCGCCGACCACCCGGGATTGTTCTACCGCATCGCCGGCGGCATCCACCTGGCGGGCGGCAACATCATCGACGCGCGCATCCACACCGCCCGGAACGGCATGGCGGTCGACAACTTCCTCGTCCAGGACCCGCTCGGCCGCCCGTTCATGGAGGAAAGCCAGCTCGCCCGTCTGAAAAGTGCGATCGAGGATGCGCTGGCCAACCGGGTCAAGCTGGTGCCGCAGCTCGCCGCCCGGCCGCTCGCCCGCCCGCGCGCCGACGCCTTCGAGGTGCGCCCGCGCGTGGAGTTCGACAACAAGGCGTCGAACCGCTTCACCGTGGTCGAGATCAACGCCCGCGACCGCCCGGCACTGCTCAACCGCCTGGCCCGCGCGCTGTTCGAGGCACGGCTGATCGTCCACTCCGCGCACATCGCCACCTATGGCGAGCGGGCGGCGGACACGTTCTACGTCACCGACCTGCTCGGCGAGAAGGTCGATTCGGCGTCGCGACTCAAGGCGGTGGAGAAGCGCCTGCTCGAAGCCGCCGGCGAGGAGACCGAGGAGGTCGAGGTGGCCTAAGCGCTATCCTCGATCGGCGCGTGTCCGTTCGAGCGCGCCGCGCAGGATGCGCTCGGCCGAATCGCGCGCGGTGTCGCGCGGCAGGGCGAGCGAGGCGGACAGCCGACCGCCGATCTGCGCGTCGCCCATCGCCATCACGGTCAGCAGCAGCGAGACCTCGCGTGCGCGGTCGAGGTCCTCGAAGCGGGCGACCAGCCGGGTGATCTCCTCGATCACCGGGGCGAGGGCCTCGTCATCGCCGGACAGCAGCAGCCACGCCATCAGCCCGCGGCCCTCTTCGAAGGCGTCGAAGATCAGGTCGACCACCGCGCGCGGGCTGCCCGCGCCCTCGCGCGTCGCGGCGACGGCCTCGCCGATGGTCGCGCAGATGTCCTTGGCGAGGTATTCGGTCAGCGCCTTCTGCAGCCCCGAGGCGGAGCCGAAGTGGTGCAGCAGGTTGGCGTGCGTCCGCCCGATGCGGCTCGCCACGGCCTTGAGCGTGACCGCTTGCGGACCGTGCTCGAGCAGCACCTCGCGGGCGGCTGCCAGCGCGGCGAGTCGGCTCTCGGCTTGGGGCAGGCGCCGTTTAGTTGACATTGATGTCAGCTAGTCGCATCTTATCCATATGGACGCCCCTTTCCCCGCAGCCGTGAGCGTAGAGGCCGACTCGCTCGACGACAACTCCGGTCCTGCCGAGGCGGTGGTCGCGACGCCCGCGATCACCGTGCGCGATCGGCGCATGCGGCGCGAACCCACGCCGCCGCGCTGGTGGCTGGCGGGCGATCCGGTCGCCACCGCCTGGTTCAACGCGCTGTCGGGCACGTTCCCGCGCGGCGAGGCGTTCTTCGTCGAATCGGTCAAGGCGCACCGCGAGGGCGTGCCGCCGCCGCTGGCCGAGGCGATCCGCAGCTTCGTCCAGCAGGAGATCAACCACACGCGCGAGCACCTGGCGTTCAACCGCATCGCCGCCGAGGCCGGCTACGACATGGCGCGTATCGACCGCCACGTGGAGGAACTGCTGGCCCGGCTCGCGGGGCGGCCGGTGATCGCCGATCTCGCCGCGACGATGGCGCTCGAGCACTTCACCGCGATGATGGCGCACGAGTTTCTCGCCCATCCCGCCCATTTCGCCGGGGCGGACCGGCAGGTCGCCGACCTATGGCGCTGGCATGCGATTGAGGAGATCGAGCACAAGGCGGTCGCCTACGACACCTGGTTGCACGCCACGCGGCACTGGAGCCGGGGCAAACGCTGGGGCGTCAAGGCACTGCTGATGCTGGAAGTGACGCGCAACTTCGTGATCCATCGCGGCCGCGACGCGCTCGACCTACTGGCGCAGGACGGCATCGCGGGTCCGCGCGCGTGGCTGCGATTGTTCGCGTACCTCGCGTGGAAGCCTGGCGTGCTGCGCCGGATATTCCCGGCCTGGGTCGCCTATTTCCTGCCCGGGTTCCACCCCTGGAACCTTGACGATCGGGCGCTGGCCGCGCGGGCGGAACGCGAGCTGGCGCAAACCTCCTGAAGCGGGCGGCAGTTACGCCGCGCGCTTCATTCGGTCTCCGCCGTCGCCCGATACCGCATCGAGCTCGATCTCGTAGCCCAGCGCCCAGGCGGCGCCGCCGCGCGCCAGGCTCTGGCGCAAGTGCCTGCTGCCGGTGGCCCGGAAGCCCACCTTGCGCAACACGCGGCCCGAGGCGGGGTTGTCGGCGAAGTGCTCGGCGATCACCCGGCCGTGGCCGAGCGGCCGCGCCAGGCAAAGCATCGCGCGCGCGACTTCGGTGGCATAACCCTGGCCCCAATGATCGCGCGCGATCCAATAGCCCAGTTCGACGTCACCCGAATTCGGGCCGGCTCGCAGGCCGGCGCTGCCGATCACCGCCGCGCCTTCGCTGGACGGCAGCGTCACGAGGAAATGCGGGAAGCGCGGGTCCTGCGGGCGCGCGGCGAAGACGCGGGCGTCTTCGGCGGTATAGGGCCACGGCGCGGTCGCGAGGTTGCGCACCACGTCCTCGTCGGCCATCCGGGCCAGGACTTCTTCCCAGTCCTCCGGCCAGCCGGGCCGCAGGAACAGGCGCTCGCTGCGAAAAAACATCGTCTCGACTCCACTCACTCACGCAAGCGTCCGTAAGAGGCTTGCGTGACATCGCCATTACGTCTTGCGCCGGGCCGCGCGGGGGGCGCGCCGCCTCGACGAAGCTGTGCTGAGGGAGAGACGAAAAGAGGGAGACGGGCGGGGCCCTCTCCCTCGTTCGATCGGACTCACGAAGTCCGATGGGGCCATCCCGTCAGGATGACCCTTTGACAAGTCATCCGGTTATTCAGCGGCCTCGGCCATGACGTCCACCGAGACGTACTTGCGGCCAAGCTTGCCGTCGTGGAAGCGCACGCGGCCGGCGCTCAGCGCGAACAGCGTGTGGTCCTTGCCCAAGCCGACATTGGCGCCGGGATAGACCTTGGTGCCGCGCTGGCGGATGATGATGTTGCCGCCGATCACTTCCTGACCGCCGAACTTCTTCACGCCAAGGCGGCGACCAGCCGAATCGCGACCGTTACGCGAGGAGCCGCCTGCTTTCTTGTGTGCCATCTCGATCTACTCCGAAATTCTCTTATTCGGCCGCCGGGGCGGCGTCGGCCTTGGCGGCGGCGGCCTTCTTCGGCGCGGCCTTCTTTTCCTGACCGCCGACGGCCAGGATGCGCAGCAGGGTGAGCTGCTGGCGGTGGCCGTTGCGACGACGGTAGTTGTGCCGGCGGCGCTTCTTGAAGACGATGACCTTTTCCGACTTGGCCTGGGCGATGATCTCGGCCGAAACCACGACGCCGGCGGCATCGGCGATCTCGCCCTCGTTGCCTGCCAGCAGGACGTCGCCCAGCGTGATCTTGTCACCGGCTTCACCCGCCAGCTTCTCGACCGCGATCTTGTCTCCGGCGGCAACCCGATACTGCTTGCCGCCCGTGCGCACTACTGCGAACATGGTGCCCTTACCTGTCTAATCGTTGTGTCGCCCCGGCCGCGGCATACCGAAAGCGAATCGGTATCGAGCGGGCGACGCGCCGACCATCCCGCACGAGGCAGGGGCCGGAGAGAGAGGTGCCCCTAGTGCAAGGGGTGATTCCTGTCAACGGGGCGCACGGCGGGCCCGTCGCCGTTTGTGTCCCTGGCGCCGTTGTTGTCCGTGGCGCAGGCCGTCGGCCGTGCTATGGGCATGGCGCATGAGCCCTTCGACCCGCGCGCTGGCCCGGCTGGCGCCTCTCTTGCTGCTTCCGTCCCTGCTGGTGTCCGGCTGCGCCTCGCGCGGCGATTTCCCCTCGCTCGCGCTGCGCGAGGCAGAGCGAGTCGGCGGCAGCGCGGAACCCGCACCCGCCGCCAGTCCGGCCGCGACCCCGCCTCCTGCGCCGAGCGGCACGCTCACGCAGAGGCTGGAGCAGCTCGTCGATCAGGCGCGCACCGCGCACGCTCGCTTCGGCGAACGGCGCGGGCCGGCCGAACGGACCATAGGCGCCGGCGGTGGCGCGGTTGGCAGCGAGGGCTGGGCGAGCGCTAGCATCGCCTTGGCCACGCTCGAATCGGCCCGGGCCGATTCGATGATCGCGCTGGCGCAGCTGGATGAGATCTACGCCGAAGCGGCGGTGGACGCGGGCGATGCCGGCAACCCCGCCGATCGTGACGCCGCCGAGGCGGCCCGCAACCAAGTCCAGGGCTGGGTGAACGAGGAAGACGCCGTGCTCGACCGCCTGCGCGCCAGGATCGGCGGCTGAGTTGCTGGCGCAGGTTGCGCGATATCTGAATCGTGCAACCTGCTCCAAGTTTTTGTGGTCGCATCGCTATTTGCAGAGCCGAAGACCAGCGCAGCCAAAACCGGTTCCCACTTTTCCGCGCGACGCTCTCGCTGCCTAGGGTCCTGACCCTAACCCCAGCGCTCGAGGTCCGCATAATCCTGCGCGCGCGGTTCGATCCAGCGCCACACGCCGCCGACCTGTTCGCGCTTCCAGAACCAGCTCTCGCTCTTCAGGTGATCCATGACGAACTCGGCGGCGGCGAAGGCGTCGCGGCGGTGGCGCGCGGCGGCGGCGACCAGCACGATGGGATCGCCTGGGCGCATCACGCCGCTGCGGTGGATCACCAGCAGCCCGGCGAGCGCCCAACGCCGTTCCGCCTGGGCCGCCAGCGACTCCATGCCGGGCAGTGTCAGCGGCGCGTAGTGCCGCAGTTCGAGCGCCTCGACGCCGTCGCCCGCGCGCACCTGGCCGATGAAGCTGGCGATTCCGCCGGCGTGCTCATGCGCGGCGGCGAAGCCGGCGATCTCGGCGGCGGGATCGAAAAGCGCGCTGAGCAGCCGCACGTTGGCCATCGTCTTGCCCCTAGCCGCCACTGACTGGCGGCAGGAACGCGAGCTCGTCGCCGTCGGCGAGCACGATGCCGCCATTCTCCGAGATCAGCGTGCCGTTGAGCGCTATGCGGATGCGTTCGCCGATCAGCGCCGTGGCCAGCGCCGGATCGAGCCGGGCGAGAATGTCGGCGAGCGGTCCCGCCGGCACCTCCATCTCGGGCCCGCCAGCAAGATCCTCCAGGCGACCGAGGAATACGAGCCTGGCCACCGCGTGCTATCCGCCCGTCATCGACATGTGGCGGGCCAGCGCGGGCGCGTCGCCCGGCCGGTCGATGGCGAAGTGATGACGGGCGGGCTTGATTCGCATGGCGAGGTCGAGCGCCGCCTGGAGTGCGCCTGCCGGGTCGGGCGAGCGCAGCGCGGCGCGCAAGTCCACGCGCTCGTCGCCGCCGAGGCAGGCATAGAGCTGCCCGGTCGCGGTCACGCGGATGCGGTTGCAGCCGTCGCAGAAATTGTTGGTCAGCGGCGTGATCAGGCCCAGGCGACCACCGGTTTCCGCGATATCGAAATAGCGCGCGGGACCGCCGGTGCGGTGATCGCTGGGGGTGAGCGTCCAGCGCGCCTCGAGCGCCTCGCGCACCGCGACGAGCGGCAGGTAATGGTCGAAGCGGTCTTCCTCCACCTCGCCCAGCGGCATGACCTCGATTAGCGTCACCTCGCAGCCCTGGCCGTGCGCCCAGGCGATCAGATCCGCAATCTCGGCCTCGTTGATGCCTTTGAGCGCGACGGTGTTCAGCTTGACCGCGAGCCCCGCCGCCTTGGCGGCCGCGATCCCTTCGAGCACTTGCGGCAGCGAATCGCGCCGCGCCAGTCTGGCGAAGGCTTCGCGATCGAGCGTGTCGAGCGAGACGTTGATCCGCCGCACGCCGGCGGCGGCGATGGCGTCGGCGAACTCGGCCAGCCGGGTGCCGTTGGTCGTCAGCGTCAGCTCTTCGAGCCCATTCCCCAGCTTGCGTCCGAGCGCGCGGACCAGCTCGATCATGTCGCGCCGGACCAGCGGTTCGCCGCCGGTCAGCCGGATCTTGGTGACGCCCCGGTCGATGAAGCCCAGTGCCAGCTCGTGCAGCTCTTCCAGGCTGAGCACGTCGGCGCGCGGCAGGAAGGTCTGCCGCTCGGGCATGCAATAGGCGCAGCGCAAGTCGCAGCGGTCGGTGACCGACAGGCGGAGATAGGTGATCCGCCGGGCGAACTGGTCGACGAGGGGTGCGGGCCTGGTCATTCCGGGGACGATAGCACCGCACCGGCGCCGACGCCATCGAGCGACAGCAGCTGCCCGGTCACGCCCGGCGCGCCGGCGAGATAGGCGGTCGCCGCGGCGATTGCGGGTTCGTCGTCGCCGGCCAGCGCGTTGATCCGCCGCGGCGCGCGATCGCGCGCGAGTTGCTGGATCGCGGCGCGGCGCCAGCCGTCGTGGGTGTGGTCGGCGGGGCCGAAGACGAGGACGAGGTCACCCGGTTCGCTCTCGATCCCCGGCAGCACCTCGGCATGGAACCGCGCGGCGGCGGCCAGCGCGCCTTGCGGCAGCGGGCCGACGCGCAGCACCTGCATCAGCGGCGCTCCCGGGTGAGCGTGATGCCGATCTTCTCGCCCTTCTCGCTGATCGCCAGCTTGACGATCTTGACCGTCACCGCCTCGACCCGCGCGTCCTGCAGCAACAGCGTCTCGCAGATGTGGTCGGCCACCGCCTCGATCAGCGTGAAGTGCCGGTCCGGCGGCAGCGCGTCCGAAGCGGCGAACTTGAGGTCCATGTAGTTCTTGCTCGCCGAGAGCGGAGTGTCGGCCGCGTAATGGTCGGCGATCGTATACCGGACCTGCACCGTGATGCGCAGCGGCTGCGGCTTGCCGGTCTCCTCGGAATAGATTCCGGTGAGGACGTCCACTTCGAAATCGGCGACTTCAAGGATCAGGCTGTCGGGCACGTACGATTCCTGGGGCGGCTTCCGGCGGGGATGCGGCGAGAGGCGCCGATGGCACTTCGCGGCAGGCCTGTCCACCCTGCGGCGACACCGGTGTTGGAGTGCCTCCCGCGGTTTGCTAAAGCGGGGTGAACCATAGAGCAGGGAGCAAGGCAATGAAGGGCAAGGCTATTCTTCGGCTGGCGGCGCTGCTGGCGCTGATTGCGGGTCCGGTCACTGCGGCGACGCAGCAGCCCTCACGCGCGGTGACGGCGGCGGTGGCCGATCCCTCGCGGCCGGCGGGGGACAAGGCGCGCGACGCCGATCGCAAGCCGGCCGAGCTGCTCGCCTTCGCCGGCGTCCGCCCGGGGTGGAAGGTGGCCGAGCTGGCACCCGGCGGCGGCTATTTCACCCGCCTGCTAAGCCTCGCGGTGGGCGAGCACGGCTATGTCTATGCCAGCACCTCGCGCCCGTCGCCGGCGGTGACGGCGCTGGCCCAGGCGCGGGGCAACGTCAGCCTGGCCAAAGTCACGCCCGGCGAGGCGTTGGCGCCCGAGCCGGTGGATCTCGTCTGGACCACGCAGAACTACCACGACTTCCGCTACCAGATGCTCGGCGGATCGGACGTCGCGGCGCTGACCAACCGCGCCGCCTTCGCCGCGCTCAAGCCGGGCGGCGTCTATCTGGTGGGCGACCACCAGGCGGCGGCGGGATCGGGCACGCGCGACATCCAGACGCTGCACCGGATCGAGGACGCCGCGGTGATCCGCGAGGTCGAGGCGGCGGGCTTCCGGTTCGAAGCGCGCAGCGAAGTGTTGCGCCATCCCGCCGACGATCACACGCAGAAGGTGTTCGAGAGCGGCGTGCGCGGCAAGACCGACCAGTTCGTCCTGCGCTTCCGCAAGCCGCGGCGGCGCTAGAGCATCGCGCGACCCGCTCTAGGCTAGCCGATCCCCGCCGCCTTGAGCAGCGCCTCGGTCGACGGGTCGAACGCCGTCCCGCCGGTCTCGATCTGCTGGGCGATCGCCTTGCCGAGCTCGACGCCGAACTGGTCGAACGGGTTGATCCCGATCAGCACCGCATTGCAGAACGTGCGGTGTTCGTGAAACGCGATCAGCGCGCCAAGGCTGGCCGGGGTGAGGTCGTCGAGCAGGATCGTCGCCGAGGGGCGGTCGCCCGGATAGGCGCGCGCCGGATCGTCGCTGGCCTTGCCAGCCATCAGCGCCGCGCCTTGCGCGAAGCAGTTGGACAACAGGATGCGATGGTGCGCCGGGTCGAGCGCGTCGCCGGGCACGATCGCGGCGATGAAGTCGATCGGCACCAGGTTGGTGCCTTGGTGGAGGAGCTGGAACACCGCATGCTGCGCGTCGGTGCCCACACCGCCCCAGGTGACGGGCGCTGAGGGGCCGTTGAGGGGCTTTCCGTCGGCGCTGACGGACTTGCCGTTCGATTCCATCTCAAGCTGCTGGAGATAGGACGGCAACAACCGCAGCCGCTCGTCGTAGGCGAAGCAGGCCCGCGTCTGGCACCCGCGCAGCCGGCTATAGGTCAGGTCTGCGAAAGCGGCGCGCAGCGGCAGGTTGTCGGCGCCGTCGGTATCGAGGAAATGGCGGTCGACCGTCGCCGCGCCGTCGAGGAACTGCGCGAATTCGTCCCAGCCGAGCGCCAGCGCGATCGGGAAGCCGATCGACGACCACAGCGAATAGCGGCCGCCGACGCTCTCGGCGAACGGCAGGATACGCGTCTCGTCGATGCCCCACTCGACCGCCTTGTCGGGCGCGGCGGTCAGCGCGACGACCCGGCCGTAAGGATCGGCGACGCCGCTTTCGGCCAACCAGGCCAGCGCGCTCGCGGCGTTGGTCATCGTCTCGATCGTGGTGAAGGTCTTGGAGGCGACCGCGATCAGCGTGGTTTGCGGATCGCAGGCGGCGAAGGCGGCTTCCAGCGCGCAGCCGTCGATGTTGGAGACGACGTGGACATCGACCATGCTGCCATCGCGGGCCAGGGCGTCGATCGCCAGCGCCGGGCCGAGCGCCGATCCGCCGATGCCGATGTGGATCAGGTGCCGGATCTCGCCGAGCAAGCCGGCGTTGATGCCGTCGACCAGCGCGCGCATGCGGGCATGGAGTGCGCCGGCTTCCTCGACGGCGCTTTCGCTGCCGACGCCGCGCTGCGCGGTGTGCGCGGCGGCGCGGCCCTCGGTCGGGTTGACGATCTCGCCCGAGAACAGCGCGGTGCGCGCGGCGTCGAAACCGGCGGCCTCGGCCAGCGCGGTGAACGCGTCGAGGTGGGCGTCGTCGAGGTGGGTCTTCGACCAGTCGAACAGGATGGCGCCGTCATCGAGTTCCAGCCGCTGCGCCAGCTTCGCCAGCCGATCGGCATCGGCGGCGAAGAGCGCGTCCAGCCGCGGGCGGGGCAGCGCTTCCAGATGGGTCCATGCCGCCTTCATCGCGTCGCTCATCGTCCGGCCTTTCCTGTCGTTGCGTGAGGGGCTATGCCCCGGTCGCCGAGCGGGGCCAAGGCGACATTCGTATTCGCCGGAACGCTTGACGTCCGCAATCGCTGCCAACATGGACGACGCATGACCGAAACCGCTCCCGCCAACGGCCTGGCCGTTGATGACGCCCGCTCCGACACGGCGTCCGACAAGGCGCCCGCCAAGAACGGCAAACCGGCGAAGAAGGAGGACAGTTTTCCGGTCTTCCTGATCAAGCTGGTGCTGGTGGTGGCGATTTTCCGCAGCTTCCTGTTCTCGCCGTTCAACATCCCCAGCGAATCGATGCTGCCGCGGCTGATGAACGGGGACTATCTGCTCGCCGCCAAGTGGCCTTACGGTTTTTCGAAGTACTCACTGCCGTTCAGCGTGCCGCTGATCCCCGGCCGCGTGTTCGCCTCGCAGCCCGCGCGCGGCGATATCGTCATCTTCAAGGCGCCGCCGCTCGCCGAGGTCGATTATATCAAGCGCGTGATCGGCCTGCCGGGCGATCAGGTGCAGGTGAGGGGCGGGGTGCTCTACCTGAACGGCGCGGCGGTGCCCAAGAAGCGGATCGCCGATTTCGAGCTGCCGCTCTCGCCCAACACCCGCTGCCACATGCCGCAGTTCGAAGGCGAGCGCGCCGATGGCACCCGCGTGTGTCGCTACCCGCGCTTCCGAGAGACGCTGCCCGAGGGCAAGAGCTACGACGTGCTGGACTTCGGCGCCTATCCGGTCTTCGCGCCGGGCCAGGTCGATCCCGACAACACCCCGGTTTACGTCGTGCCCGCCGGACACTTGTTCGTGATGGGCGACAACCGCGACAACTCGCAGGACAGCCGCTTCCCGGCGACCCCCGGCGGCGGTGTCGGCATCATCCCGCAGGAGAATCTCGTCGGCAAGGCGACGGTCATGATGTTCTCGACCGATGGCGGCGCCGAATGGCTCAAGCCGTGGACCTGGTTCACCGCCGCCCGCTGGAGCCGGATCGGCGGCACCTTCTGAGCCGGCGATGCTGACCGATCCGACCCGCGCCTTCGTTACCGATCTCGTCGGCCGCGACCTCGCCGACGCGGGGCTCTGGACCGAAGCACTGACTCACGGCAGCACCGGCGAGGCGCGCGACTACGAGCGGCTGGAGTTCCTCGGCGACCGTGTGCTCGGCCTGGTCATCGCCGAATGGCTGCACGAGCGCGGCACCGGCGACGAGGGCAAGCTGTCGCAGCGGCTCAACGCCTTGGTCAGCCGCGCGACGTGCGCCGCTATCGCCCGCGCGCAGGGGCTCGGTGCGCACTTGCGGCTCGGCAAACAGGCCCGCGACGACGGCGGGCAGGACAGCGACAACATCCTCGGCGACGTGATGGAGGCGCTGATCGGCGCCTGCTTCGTTGAAGGTGGCTACGAGGCGGCCCGCGCGATGGTGCGCCGCCTGTGGACCGACGCGGTCGATGGCCGCACCGGCCAGCGCAAGCATCCGAAGTCGGCGCTGCAGGAATGGGCGGCGGGCAACCGCCGCAAGGTTCCCGAATACCACATCGTCGAGCGCTCCGGTCCCGACCACGCGGCCCGGTTCACCGTCGCGGTTTCGATCAAGGGCGTCGGCGAGGCCGAGGCCACCGGCGCCAGCAAGCAGGAAGCGGAAACGCTGGCCGCGGAAGAATTCATGAGGAAGTTTGCATGACGGAACGTTGCGGCCTTGTCGCCGTGATCGGGGCGCCCAACGCAGGCAAATCGACGCTGGTCAATGCGCTGGTGGGCCAGAAGGTGGCGATCGTCTCGGCCAAGGCGCAGACCACCCGCGCGCGGCTGATGGGCATCGCGCTGGAGGACTCCGGGGATACCCGGACGCAGATCATCCTCGCCGACACGCCGGGCATCTTCGCGCCGAAGCGGCGGCTTGACCGCGCGATGGTCGCCGCCGCCTGGGACGGCGCGCAGGAGGCCGATGCGATCCTGCTGGTGGTCGATTCGCGCAAGAAGAAGCGCGACTACCTGGCCGACATCCTGGAATCGCTGAAGAACCGGCCCGAGCGCAAGATCCTGGTTCTCAACAAGGTCGACGAGACTCCCAAGGAACCGCTGCTGGTCGCCGCCGAGGAATTGACCGCCGCGGTCCCGTTCGACGAGGTGTTCTTCATCTCGGCGCTGACCGCCGACGGGGTGCCCGAGCTCAAGGCGCGGTTGGCCGCGCTGATGCCCGAAGGCCCCTGGCATTATCCCGAGGACCAGGTCTCCGACGCCAGCGAGCGCCTGCTCGCCGCCGAGATAACGCGCGAACAGGTCTATCGCCAACTCCACGACGAGCTGCCTTACGACAGCACGGTGCGGCCCGAGAGCTATACTACCCGCAAGGACGGCTCGGTCGAGATCCACCAGCAGATCGTCATCGCGCGCGAGAGCCAGAAGTCGATCGTGCTCGGCAAGCGAGGCGCCAAGATCAAGGCGATCGGCGAGGCCGCCCGCAAGGAATTGGCCGAACTGCTGGGCGTGAAGGTCCATCTGTTCATCCACGTCAAGGTCGATGAGAACTGGGCCGACGCGCGCGAGATCTACGAGGAGATCGGTCTGGAATGGGTGCGGTGAAGGCGCTTCCCGCCTTTCTCGTGCTCGCGTTGGCGGGTTGCGCCGCCGGCGCTCCACCGCAGGCGGCAATTCCGCCGGGCGCGACCTACGTGGCGATGGGCAGTTCGTTCGCCGCCGGGCCGGGCCTCGGCCGCGCCAAGGCAGATGCCCCGGCGCGATGCCAGCGCAGTGCGCGAAACTATGCGACGCTGTTGGCAGAGGCGCTTCGCCTCACTCTGATCGACGTCACTTGCGGCGGAGCGACGACGACGCATGTGCTCGGACCCTGGTCGGAACTGGCGCCGCAGATCGACGCGGTGACGCCCGACACCCGGCTCGTGACGATCACCATCGGCGGCAACGACGTGAATTACGTGCGCAATCTGATGGCGGGTTCATGCCGTAGCGGCGAGACGCGCTGTTTCCCGCGCGCCGAGGCGAGCGAGGCCGACTGGGCGCGGGACGAGGCCAACATGCGCGCGATTGTCCGCGCCATCCGCGCACGCGCGCCGGGCGCGCGGATTGTCCTGGTCGATTACTTGACGCTGTTGCCGAAGAACGGCTCGTGCGCGGCGGTCGAGATGTCGGCCGCCGACCTTGACGCCAGCCGCGCGACCGCCGCTCGCCTGGCCGCGCTCACCGCCCGCGTCGCCCGCCAGCAGGGGGCGGAGCTGCTGTCTGCGAGCGCGTTTTCGGCGGGGCACACCGCCTGCGACGCAGCTCCGTGGAGCGTCGGTGCGGCGGTGACCGACCCGGCTGCGGGCGGCATCGCCTGGCACCCTAACGCGCCGGGCATGCGCGCGATCGCCGATGCCCTTGCGGCGAGGCTGGCGCCGGCCCGGTGACGTCGATCGTTGCTCGCGCGCTAGAGCGCCCGTTCCTGCTCGCCCCGGCGCTGGGCGCGCTCGCGGCCTGCGGTTTTCAGCCGGTGGCGCTGTGGCCGTTGACGCTGCTGGCGCTGGCCGGGCTGCTGGCGCTCGTGGAGCGGACGGGAAGCTGGAAGCAGGCGGCGCTCGTCGGCTGGCTGTTCGGCGTCGCGCATTTCACGCTCGGCGATAACTGGATCGCCACCGCTTTCACCTACCAGGCCAACATGCCCGCCTGGCTGGGCTGGATCGCGGTGGTGCTGCTGTCGCTCTACCTCGCGGTGTTCCCGATGCTCGGCGTGCTGGGGGCGTGGCTGCTGGCGGGACGAAGCGGACGGCGGATCGCGCTGGTCCTCGCATTCGCCGGTTGCTGGATCGTCTCGGAATGGCTGCGGAGCTGGGTGTTCACCGGCTTCGCCTGGAACCCGCTGGCGGTCGCCGCGCTGGGGCCCTTCGCCCGGCCGGGGCTTGCGGTCATCGCGCCGTTCACCGGCACTTACGCGCTGTCGGGGGTCGTCGTCCTGCTCGCCGGGTGCTGGCTCGTCGCCTTCCACCGGCCGCGCCGCGACTTGCTCGCGCTCTGGCTGTTCCTGGGTCCGGTGGTGCTGCTCAGCCTTCCGGCCATGAGCCGCGGGGGGCAGGGGAGCGTACCCTACACGCTGGTCCAGCCGAACATCCACCAGGACGACCTCAACGACCCGCGCCAGTGGGAAAGCCAGTTCGCCCGCGCCGCGCGGCTGTCGCAGGCGGAGGGCCCGCCGCAACGCCGGTTGGTGCTCTGGCCGGAATCGGGGGTGCCCGACTATTTGCGCGACGGGTATCCCGCGTACCTCTATTTCCAGAGCACCTGGTCGGCCGACCCGGTGCTCGCCCGCCGCCGCATCGGCCAGGCGATCGGGCCGGGCAGCGTACTGCTGACCGGGGCCGTCGATCTCGAGGTGCGCCAGCGCAAGGCCGTCGGCGCGCGCAACGTCGTCACCGCGATCGACGCCGAGGGTCGGATCGTCGGCGGTTACGCCAAGGCGCACCTCGTGCCTTACGGCGAGTACCTGCCGCTGCGCTGGCTGCTGGAGCCGCTTGGCGCTTCGCGGCTGGTGGCGGGCGAGGTCGATTTCTGGCCCGGTCCGGGGCCGCGCACCCTCGATCTGGGCGCTTGGGGCAAGGCGGGCATGCAGCTGTGCTATGAGATCGTGTTCTCCGGCCAGGTGGTGGATCGCGGGCATCGTCCGGACTTCATCTTCAACCCCTCGAACGATGGATGGTTCGGGACCTGGGGGCCGCCGCAGCATCTGGCACAAGCGCGGCTGCGCGCGATCGAGGAGGGCTTGCCGGTGCTGCGCGCGACGACCAACGGCATCAGCGCGGTGGTCGATGCCGATGGCGTGGTGCGCCAGCACCTGGGGCGCTACGTCGCCGGCCGGCTCGACGGCATCGTTCCGCCGGCCAAGCCGCCGACGCTGTTCGCCCGGATCGGCAACGCTCTTCCCCTGGCCTGGGCAGCGCTGCTTCTGATCGCTTCGCTGGTTGCCACGCGCCGTCGCAAAGGCTAGTGGACCGGTCACATAAAGTTTTCTTTATATGGACCCCCCATGCGCAACGATTACCTCTTCACCTCCGAAAGCGTTTCCGAAGGTCACCCGGACAAGGTTGCCGACCAGATCTCCGACGCGATCGTCGATCTGTTCCTCGCCAAGGATTCCGAGGCGCGCGTCGCTTGCGAGACGCTGACGACGACCAATCGCGTGGTGCTGGCGGGCGAGATTCGTTGCCGCCCGGTCTATGACATCGAGCGTTGGCCCGAGCATCACGGCTGGGCGCCGGGCGCGCGCGACGAGATCGAGGAAGTGGTGCGCGGCGTGGTGCGCGAGATCGGCTACGAACAGGCGGGCTTCCACTGGAAGGACCTCGAATTCGCCAATCATTTGCACGGACAGTCGGCACACATCGCGCAGGGCGTCGACGCGACGGGCAACAAGGACGAAGGCGCCGGCGACCAGGGCATCATGTTCGGCTTCGCCTGCGACGAGACGCCAGACCTGATGCCGGCGGCGCTCGACTACAGCCACAAGATCCTCGAACGCCTCGCCGCGGACCGTCATTCGGGCGCTGCGCCGTTCCTGGAGCCCGACGCCAAGAGCCAGGTGACGCTGCGCTTCCGTGATGGCAAGCCGGCGGCGGCGACGGCGATCGTCGTCTCGACCCAGCACAAGGAAGGCTACGACGAGGGCGAGAAGGAGGCCGAGCTCAAGGCCTATGTCAAGCGCGTGGTTGCCGAGATCCTGCCCGCCGGGCTGCTGTCGGACCAGACCGTCTATCACATCAACCCGACCGGCAGCTTCGTGATCGGCGGGCCCGACGGCGACGCCGGATTGACCGGCCGCAAGATCATCGTCGATACCTATGGCGGCGCCGCGCCGCACGGCGGCGGCGCGTTCAGCGGCAAGGACCCGACCAAGGTCGACCGCTCTGCGGCGTACGTCACCCGCTACCTCGCCAAGAACATCGTCGCCGCCGGCCTCGCCCGCCGTTGCACGATCCAGATCGCCTATGCGATTGGCGTGTCGCAGCCGCTGTCGCTCTATGTCGACACGCACGGCACCGGCGCGGTCGACGACGCCCGGCTCGAAGCGGCGGTGGCCGCGGTCGCGGCCAAGCGGCTGGGCGGGCTGACCCCGCGCGGCATCCGCGTCGGCCTCGGCCTCAACAAGCCGATTTATCGCAAGACCGCGGCTTACGGCCACTTCGGCAGGACCGCCAACGGCGATCACTTCCCGTGGGAGCGCACCGACCTGGTCGAAGACCTGAAGGCGGCGCTGGGCTGACGGAGCGCCGCGCTGCTACGCTAGCCAGCTTTGCGGGTTGGGCATCGGCGCGCGCTTCTGCGCGTTGACCAGCGACAGCACGCAGCGCACCACCACCAGCACGGCGATGGCAGGCAGCACGACGAAGCCGATCAGCACCAGCAGCAGAACGAGGCCGATCAGCGAGCCGATCAGGCCGATCCAGAAGGTGCGGATCAGGTATTCGTAGTGCGACGCCTCCCATGGCTCGCGCGCCTCGCCCTTCCAGATATAGGCGAGCACCACGCCGACGATCCCGGTGACGCCGACCAGGAAGGCGGAGAGGTAGAGCAGGCTGACGATGGTCGGCCCGTTGAAATCCAAGCCGCTGGCGGTTGAGGCGGGCGGAACCGGCGGCACGGGCCGGGTGTCGTCGGGATTGTCTCGGCCGAACTCGCTCATGCGCTGTCCCTCCTGATCGCAGCGCAGCCTAACGCGGCGCGGCGGGCAAGTCCAATGCGCGGCGACGGTACGCTTTCTGGTTCACGCGGAGACACGGAGGTGTCGCGCCTGGGGAGAGGTTCGCGCATTCTTTTCGCGCAGAGATGCAGAGAACGCAGAGGGGGCGCGCCCGGCCGAAGGCCTGTTTTCCTATCCCTCCCTGTGATTTGAAGCGCGGCTTCGCCGCCGGCCCCTGGGGAGAAGCCCCAGGTTCTGTCCGCGCATCCGGGATGTGCGGCGCCGAGATGCCGCGCGTTCGCGCGTCGCAGCCGTTGTGCCGGAGCGTGCAACCTATATGGTTCGTTCTGTCAAGAGCTCAGGCGTGGGCGGTGCGCGGGGCGCCGGGTGCGCGGCAGGCGTTGAGCAGAGCGGCGAGGGCGCGGGCATGCAGCGGTTGCCGGAATCGCAAGCCGACGCAGCCGTCCTTGGCCCAGCGGACATAGCCTTCCATTGGCTCGAAGCCGTCGATCAGGATGGTGGCCGACTGGCCGAGCGCGAACTTGCCCGCGTCGATGTTGCCGATGCGGCAGCCGTCGAGCGATAGCTCGATCAGCAGCCCGCGTAGCGCGCGCTGGCTCGCGCCGCGCAGGCGCGCCTCTTGCCGAATGGCAAAACGCTTGTGTGAACGCATTACCAGCACCGTCACGCTTGCGTCCCCCTGCAGCCTCAAGCCCTCGTTAACCAATTACCAGTGCTATCGCGCGCCCGTTAATATTCCTTTAGCGCGGGCTTTGGCTTGTCGGCGTGGAATGTTCCCATTACGTTCTGTTTAGCCAGGATTCGAGGGAGGATGCGATGCGAACCGGTGGCTGCCATTGCGGCGACGTGCGTTACGAAGTGGTTGGCGATCCGCTCTATCATTCCTTGTGCCATTGCGCCGATTGCCGGGCTTCGGCCGGTGCGCCAGCGGTCGCATGGGTCGCGTTCGCGAAAGGCGGCGTCCGCCTGACGCAGGGCAGCCCTGCCACTTATATCGGCACGGGCGGAGCGGAGCGCCGGTTCTGCCCGCGCTGTGGCACCGGCCTGCTCTATGCCAACGCCGCCACGATCCCGGGCGTCATCGATATCCAGACCTGCACGCTGGACGAACCCGGCGCCGAATCCGGCGATGGCCCCACCGTGCAGATCCAGTGTGCCGAGAAGCTGGCCTGGTTCGACGGGCTGGCCGCGCTGCCGGCGTTCGACCGCTATCCGGTGCTGCCGGAATAGAGTGCGCTCAGCTTTTTCGCCGCGCTATGCTCAGCCCTTCGGCGCGACGGCGCGGGCGATTTCGGCGAGACCCTGCGCGAGCAGCAGTTCGGCGTCCTGGCTATTGGTCAGCAACGCGCGGTGGAGCTGGGTCAGCCGCTCGACGAGCCGTTCCAGCCGGCGGCCGCGCCAGCGGCGGAGCTGGGCGGCGATGTCGCGCTCTTCCTTGAAGAACACGCGCCGCGCCGCGACTTCGGCCTTGAGCAGGGCGGTGACGTCTCCCCGAGGACCGAGCCGCGCGGCGAGCTGGGCGAGCTGCGCGCCGCGCCGCTCGATCGCCAGCAGCAGCCCGACCGGGTTCATGCCAAGCTCGCGCATGCGCTTGAGCTCGGCCGGGATGCGCGCGGTCTCGCCGCCGAGCACGGCGTTGACCAGCGGGCCGAAGCCGTCCTCCTCGGTGCTGGCGCCCACCGCGTCGAGCGCGGCCGCGTCGGCGCCGCGCGGGCTTTCCGGGCTGGCGTCGAGATAGAGCGCGAGCTTGGTCACCTCCGAACGGGCGAGGCGCGTGTCGAGCCCGGCGGCGCGGGCGATGCGCTCGGCCAGGTCGCCCGAAATACGCAGGCCCGCGGCATCGGCCATGCCGCGCACCGTGCCCGAGACCGAGCGCAAGTCGGGCGGATGGAACATGCCGACCAGCGCATCGGGCCGGTTCAGCAGCAGCTTGGCGGTGCGCGACTTGTCGGTGGCGTTCGTCGCGACGACCAGCACCGGGCAGGGATCGCCCTCTTGCGACAGCAGGGTCTCGACCGCGTCGTGCGCCTCGTCGCCGGTCGCGCGGACGAAGATGTGGCGCGCATCGCCGAACAGCGAGGTCGAGCGCGCCTCGTCACCTAGGCGTACCGGATCGCGCCGCAGTTCGGCGCCCGACAGTTCGATGCGCTCGCCCGGATCGGGCAGCAGCGCCAGGATGCGCGCGGCGGCGTCGTGCGCGCCGGCCTCGTCGGGGCCGCAGAAGAAGAACACCCGCGCCTCGGCGGCCGCGCGTGGGGCGAGCGAAGCGAAGTCGCGCTGGGTGGCCTTCACCGCCCGGTCGCCTTCAACGTTGGGCGGCGCCGGCCGCCGGTCCGGCGCGGAACTTCAGCGCGACGCTGGTGACGATGCGGTCGGCGACTTCGCGCGATAGGTTCTCGAGCGCGGTCTGCTCAGCGGCGATCGTCGCGTATTCGCTGGAGACGATATCGATGCCGGCATCCGCGCCGGCGGTGGCGTCGAGCACGATCTCGTCCGAGGCCAGGTCGACGAGTTGGTAGCGGGCGCGCAGCTGCCGTCGCTCGCGCGATACAGTGTCGTTGCGAAGCTGGCCGAGGCCTTCAAGCCGGTCGTCGAGCCGCACGTCGAGGCGATAGCGGGGTGCGGAACCGCCGCCGCCGAGCCGATCGACCAGCGCGTTGCGCACCAGCCAGCCGGCCTTGCCTTCGATCGGCCCGACCTGCACCGCCGTCAGGCCCCGCGCCGCCGGGCTCGACACGCCGCCCGCGTACATCGGCTGCAGCCCGCAGCCGGCAAGCGCCAGCGGCGTCAGCGCGAGCAGGGCGGCGCGGATTTTCACGCGACCAGATTGACCAGGCGGTCGGGCACGACGATCACCTTCTTCACAGCGGCCCCTTCGAGCGCACGCTGCACTTTGTCGCTGGCCAGGGCAAGCGCCTCCAGCTCTTCTTTCGTCGTGCCTTTGGCAACGGTCAGCGTGTCGCGCAGCTTGCCCTTCACCTGGATGGCGATGGTCACTTCGTCCTCGATCAGCAGCGCTGGGTCGAACGTGGGCCAGGCGGCCTCGGCCACAAGGCTCCCCGTTCCATTGGCGCCGATCGCGGCCCAGGCTTCCTCGGCGAGATGCGGCATCATCGGCGCGACAAGGAGCAGCAGCGCGCGGATCGCCTGGCTGCGGCTGGCCGAAGGCGCGGCCTTCTCGACCGCGGAGGCGAGTTCGTAGATCCGTGCCACCGCCTTGTTGAACGACAGCGCCTCGATATCCTCGGCCACCGCGGCGACCGCCTGGTCGCGCTTGCGGTCGAGCGGCTTGTCCTCACCGCTCGCGTTCGCGTCGTACTGGCCGAACAGCCGCCACAGCCGCTGGACGAAGCGCGCGCAGCCCTCGATGCCCGCTTCGGACCAGGGCAGGTCGCGCTCGGGCGGGCTGTCGGAGAGCATGAACCAGCGGATCGCGTCGGCGCCGTAGTCGGCGACG
>DASVMK010000049.1:0-3472 GCA_036384395.1 Novosphingobium sp. | reverse complement strand
GGCGCGAGCAGCAGCACGACCACCGCGGTGCCGATGGTGATCCAGCCGATCCGGTCGTAGATCGCCAGCGTCAGGTCCTTCGACATCTCGCCGCTCTCGCCGCCGGTCGCCTCGCCGATCTTGCCGGCGACGAACTGGCCGACCGCGGTCATGTAGAACCAGGCGCCCATGATGAAGCTGCCGAGGTGCGCGGGCGAGAGGCGGGCCATCGCCGAAAGGCCGACGGGCGAGAGGCACAACTCGCCGGTGGTGTGCAGCAGGTAGATCGCGAAGACGAAGATCACCGGCGTCGGCGTCCCCATCCCGACCGAGCGCGCGCCCCAGACGAAGACGAGGAACCCGAGGCCGACCTGGATGAGCGCGAGGCCGAACTTGGCCGGGGCCGATGGTTCCAGTCCGCGCCGGCCGAGCCACTGCCACAGGATCGCGAACAGCGGCGCGAGGGCGAAGATGTAGATCGGGTTGATCGACTGGAACAGGCTGGTGGGCACGCCTTGTCGGTCGACGAACTTGTCGGTGTAGAGCGACAGCGAGCCGCCCGCCTGCTCGAACAGCCCCCAGAAGATCGGGTTCAGCGCGATCAGGAACAGGATCGCGAACATCCGCTCGCGAGGTTCCTTGGGCAGCTTGAACGCTTCGTAGAGCGTGTAGCCGAGCATGGCGACGCCGCTGACGATCAGCAGCGACTGGATCACGGCCTGGTACTGGATCAGCAGCCAGGCGACCGCCACCGCCGCGATGCCGGTGGCGTAGAGCGCCACTTCCCGACCACGCGCCAGCGGCGCGGGCGGTTCGCCCTTGCCCTTGAGCGCGGGCTTGCCGGTGACGAAGATGATGAGGCCTGCGACCATGCCGATCCCGGCCAGGCCGAAGCCCCAGGCCCAGCCGATCGTTTCGCCCAGGTAGCCCACGAGGATCGTGCCCAGCGCCGCGCCCACGTTCACGCCCATGTAGAAGATAGTATAGGCGGGATCGCGCCGGGTGTCGGTGAGCTTGTAGAGCTGGCCGACGATGACCGAGATGTTGGCTTTGAGGAAGCCCGAGCCGACGATGATCAGCGAGAGCGCCATCCAGAACACGTTGATCGCCGGGTCCGCCTGTTTGGTCGCGGGGTCGGTGAGGCCGTGGATGCCTTCCACCGCCATGAACAGGTGGCCCAGCGCCAGCAGCACGCCGCCGAAGAGCACCGCCTTGCGCTGGCCCAGCCAGCGGTCGGCGATGTAGCCGCCGAGCACCGGGGTGATGTACACCAGGCTGGCGTAGGAGCCGTAGATCAGGTTGGCCTTGCCGTCGGAGAACAGCCAGAACTTGGTGAGGTAGAGGATCAGCAGCGCGCGCATGCCGTAGTAGGAGAAGCGCTCCCACATCTCGGCGTAGAACAGCACGAACAGGCCGCGCGGGTGGCCGAGCACCTCTTCGCGCTTCTGGCCGGCGATCGCCGCGCCGACCGCGAGGACGGCGAACAGCGCCAGCGCGGCGATCGCGCCGATCCAGTCGCCCTCGTTCCAGCTCGCGATGTCCTTCATGCCGTCTCCAAGGCTTCCCGCAGGGGGCGACACACTAGCGGGCGCAGCCTTGCTGTGAAGCCGGAAACGCGCGCCTGGCCCGAAGGTCCCGACTGTCCCGCAAAGAGCCGGGTAGAACCACCTAAGTCATTGCGTTTCCCCAGCGTTCGTGCAAATCTGGCTGATCGAAAAAGTACCGGAGTACTCGGGTCGCACGGGTGTTCCAGGAACGCTTCGCCCTGATCTTGCACCGTGGGAGACGCGGCATGATACGGTCTGAGTTGCTGCTGGCCTTGGCCAAGGAGAACCCCGAGCTGCGCGCCGACGATGTCGAGCGCGCGGTGGACACTTTCTTCGAGGAGATCGCCGCCCGGCTGGCCGCCGGCGGCCGTGTGGAGCTGCGCGGCTTCGGCGCCTTCTCCACCCGCGAACGCGAGGCGCGCAAGGGCCGCAACCCGCGCACCGGCGATGCGGTCGACGTGCCGGGCAAGCGCGTGCCCTATTTCAAGCCGGGCAAGGAAATGCGCGCGCGCCTCAATCCGGATTAGGGTCCGGCGCGACTACGGTCTGGAGCGCGGCTACGGTTGCCGTGCCACGGGCGATCTGCCAAAGCCGGCGCTCTCCCACGCGGACGTGGCGGAATGGTAGACGCAGCGGACTTAAAATCCGCTTGGGGTTCCAGTGCGGGTTCGAGTCCCGCCGTCCGCACCAGATCAGCGGACCCCGGCGTGAATGCGTCTCGCCCGTCACCGGACATTTCCGCCGCCGATGCAAGGCGAATGTTTACGGACCGCTCCTAGCTCTCGGCCAAACACAAAAATTTTTTGTTTCAGCGAGTGGATGGAACGGAGGTACAAGAACGCGTGAAAGCCGCGTCCAAACCGACGGAAATACCCGAAGAGCGCGATGCCCCGCGTTTCGCGCTGCTGATCCGCACGGCCAAGCTGGTGGGCGCGACCGGCGAATATCTCTGCGTCGTACGCGATATCTCGGCCAGCGGTGTGCGGTTGCAACTGTTCCATCCCGTGCCTTCGTCGTCGCTCAAGCTCGAACTGTCGAGCGGCGTGACCTATGCGGTGGTGAAGGTCTGGGAGGAGGGCGAGAATGCCGGCTTCCGCTTCGTGGACCACGTCGATGTGCGCGCCTTCATGCAGGAGCCCAGCCGCCATGCCCGCCGCCCGATCCGCTTGCGGTTGCGCGTGCCGGTGCAATTGCATACGCAGGGTGGCACCCGGCTGGCGACGCTGCAGGATCTCTCGCGCTATGGCGCGCGCGTCCGCAGCACGCGGCCGTTCGAGATCGATGAGCGGCTCGAGCTCGAGCTACCCGGCCTTCCGCCGATCCCCGCGACGATCGCCTGGCGTAGCGGTCTCAGCTGCGGGCTGACGCTGCGCCGGGGTTTCACCTTCGAGGACCTGGCGCAGCTCGCGGTCAAGTTGCAGCCGATCTAGGGCCTGCTCTAAGCCGGCCGGAACAGCATCGCGTCGCCGTTCATGCAATAGCGCTTGCCGGTGGGCTTGGGGCCGTCGTCGAAGACGTGGCCCAGGTGTCCGCCGCAGCGCGCGCAATGGACCTCGGTGCGCGGATAGCCGATCTCGTAGTCGGTCGAGGTGCCGATCGCGCCGGGCAGCGGGCGCCAGAAGCTGGGCCAGCCGGTGCCGCTCTCGAACTTGGTGGCCGAGGCGAACAGCGGATTCCCGTCCGCCGCGCAGACAAAGGTGCCGCGGCGATGCTCGCGCAGCAAGGGAGAGGTGCTCGCGCGCTCGGTGCCTTTGCGGCGCAGGATGGCGTATTGCGCGGGCGTCAGCCGCCGTCGCCACTCGGCATCGGTGAAGCGCACGGGGAACGTGCTCGCCTTCGCCGGCGCGCCGCACCCCGCCAGGACGGGCAGCGCGGCGCCCGCGCCGAGCCAGGCGAGAACGCGGCGGCGGGACGGGTGGACTGCGGACATCGGCGGTTTCCTCACT
>DASVMK010000048.1:0-2341 GCA_036384395.1 Novosphingobium sp. | reverse complement strand
TTCGCTGCCGCGTCGGTCGAAAGCCGGGAGAAAGGCGCAGTGGTCGGTTCCAGCGAACCTCGCGCCCGGCACGGTTTGGAACCTAACATTCCAACTTGGAACCACAAGTGTCGAATATTATATCGAAGCCGTTCGGGATGCGGAAAGCGGCGAGTGTGCTACGAATGCGACACTTGCCGAAAAGAACATAAGCAAGACGCGGGAGCGCAATCGTGGTCGCCACACTGGAAAAGATGAGCGGGGTTTCGCACCTCTCGCACCCTGTCTGCGAGTTGGTGGACGAGGTGGTGCGGCTGGGCGCGCGGTTCCGCACGCTGTTCGCTTCGGCGACCGAGGAATCGGGCGTCTCGATGCTCGCTTATGCCGTATTCATCTACATCGGAGAGGCCGGCGCGCCGACCACCGTTCCGCAGATCGGGCGGAGCATCGGCCGGGTGCGGCAGGTCGTGCAGCGCGCGGTCAACGAGCTGATCGACAAGGGCTGGGTCGAGGCGTTCGAGAACCCCAATCACAAGCGCGCGCCGCTGTTGCGGCTGTCGGCGGCGGGGGAGCGCTTCCAGCGGGAATCGAACGAACGCGCGATCGGCATCGGCGACGACCTGATCGCTTTCACCGATGCGGAATCCTACCTTAGGGCATTGGCCGATTTGCGCCTGATCCGGTCGCAGATCGAGCACTACTTGCGTGTCCAAGCCGAGCGGGCGGAGCCGCGTTAGCCGGTCAGGCGAGCGCCATCAGGTGGGCGTTTCCGCCGGCCGCGGCGGTGTTGATCGATTGCGAGACTTCGTCGACCAGCCAGCACAGGGGGTAGGCGTCGGCATGGCCGATTTCGCTGGGAGAGGCGGCAAAAAGGGGCACGATCGGCCCTGAACGTCCCTCAAGTTCCCTCAACTGCCCCTCAACGTCCCCGAACTCGCCTTCCACCAGCGCGGCGGCGACGGTTTCCGGGTCGGCGCGGAGACGGAGGCGGACGCTCTCCGGCAGACGCGCGAGAAAAGCGGGATCGAAGTCGCAGACGACATCGTTGCCGGTCGCCAGCGCGGCGGCGAGCTGGTGGATCAGGCCGGCGCGGCTCGATGAGCGGAGCAGCACCGTTCCGCGCGGGCGCAGCGCGTAGAGGTTGCGCTCGCCGACGGGGCCGGGCAGCTCGGCGGCGTATCCCAGCGGTGAGGTCGCGCCCAGTTGGCGTGCGAGCGCCGCGAGGCCGGCATCGCCCTCCGCTTCGAGCCAGCGGGCGAGATCGGCCAGCGCGGGCTCGATGGCCGGTGCGGGCCTGGCTTCGCGTTCGAGCGCGGGGGCCTGCCGGACCAGCCGCCGCAGGTACAGCGGTCCGCCCGCCTTTGGGCCGGTGCCCGACAGGCCGCGTCCGCCGAACGGCTGCACGCCGACGACCGCGCCGATCATGTTGCGGTTCACGTAGATGTTGCCGGCGCCCACCCGCGCGGCGACGCGGGTCGCCATCGAATCGAGCCGGGTGTGCAGCCCGAAGGTCAAGCCGTAGCCGGTCGCGTCGATCGCCTCGATCAGCGCGTCGAGGTCCTCGCGCCGATAGCGGACGACGTGCAGCACCGGGCCGAACACTTCCTGGGTCAATTCGCCGATATGGTCGATCTCGATGATGGTCGGCGCGACGAAGCTGCCGTGCGCGGTCGCGGCACCGAGCGCGGCCCGCGTCACCCGGTGGCCGCGCGCGCGCATCGCGGCGACATGGGCTTCGATTCCTTGCCGCGCCTCCTCGGTGATGACCGGGCCGAGGTCGGCGGCGAGCCGGTCGGTGGGGCCGACGCGCAGCTCGCGCATCGCGCCTTTCAGCATGGCGAGGGTGCGGTCGGCGATCTCCGCTTGCAGGCACAGTACGCGTAGCGCCGAGCAGCGCTGGCCGGCGCTGTCGAAGGCCGAGGTCAGCACGTCGGCGACGACTTGCTCGGTGAGTGCCGAGGTATCGACGATCATCGCGTTCTGCCCGCCGGTCTCGGCGATCAGCGGGATCGGCTTGCCGTCCAGGCCGAGCCGCGTGGAAAGCTGACGCTGGATGACCCGCGCCACCTCGGTCGAGCCGGTGAACATCACTCCGGCGACGGGCCGCGCGGCGACCAGTGCCGCCCCGATCGCGCCGTCGCCGGGGAGCAGTTGCAGCACCTCGGCCGGAACACCCGCCGCGTGCAGCAGCCGCACCGCCTCGGCGGCGACCAGCGGGGTTTCCTCGGAGGGCTTGGCGAGCACCGGATTGCCCGCCATCAGCGCCGCCGCGACCTGGCCGGTGAAGATCGCCAGCGGGAAGTTCCACGGGCTGATGCAGGCGACCGGCCCGAGCGGCGCAGGGCCGAGCGGAGCCGGATTC
>DASVMK010000047.1:0-1620 GCA_036384395.1 Novosphingobium sp. | reverse complement strand
CGTCCCAGCAGCCGAACGTATAGTCCGAATAGAACGAGCTGCGCTTGCCGCTGCCGCGCTGGGCATACATCAGCACGCAGTCGACCAGCAGCGGATCGCGCTTCCACTTGTACCACAGCCCGGTGCGCCGCCCGGCGACGTAAAGGCTGTCGCGGCGCTTGAGCATCACGCCCTCGATGGCTTCGTCGCGGGCGCGTTCTCGAAGGGCCGCCAGTTCGTCGAGGCTGGCGGCGTCGATCACCGCGCTGAGATCGAAGCGCGCGGGATCGAGGCGGCGGGCGAATTGCTCCAGCGCCGCGCGGCGTTGCTCCCAGCTATGCGCGCGCAAGTCCTCGCCCTCGACGATCAGCGCGTCGTAGAGCCGGACGAAGGCGGGGTAGTCGGCGAGCATCGCCTTCGACACGGTCTTGCGGCCCAGCCGCTGCTGCAGCGCGTTGAAGCTGGCGGCGCCGCCCTGCCGGTCTTCTCCTGCGCCGCCCTGGTGCGATCCGCGCACCAGCAATTCGCCGTCGAGCACTGCGGGAATGGCGAGCGCCGCGGCGATCTCGGGGAACGTGCCCGAAATGTCGTCGCCCGAGCGCGAATAGAGGCGCGTCTCGCCGCCGGCATGGACCACCTGCACGCGGATGCCGTCCCATTTCCACTCGGCGGCCCAAGTAGTCGCGAACGGGTCCGCGATGTCGACCACGGTGTCGTCGAGCGGATGCGCGAGCATGAACGGCCGGAACAGCGGCAGGTCCTCGCCCGACGGCGGCGGGGCGCCGTGCGCCGCCCAGGCGAACAGCGGCGCGTAAGGCGCGACCTGGCCGTGCCAGTACTCCTCGACCTCGTCGACCGAGACCCCGAAGGCCTGCGCGAACGCGGTCTTGGCCAGCCGCGCCGAAATGCCGATCCGCATCGCTCCGGTCGCCAGCTTGAGCAGCGCATAGCGGCCATTGGCGTCCAGCCGATCGAGCAGCGCGGGGAGTTCGCGGACGACGGTGGCGCGGGTCATGCCGGCCAAAGTGTCGACCGCCTCGGCAACGCTGGGCGGAGCGGCCGGGTCCCGCGGCTCGGGCCAGAGCAGGCTGGCGGTCTCCGCGCTGTCGCCGACATGGTCGCGCGACAGGGCATAGAGCACCGGATCGACCCGCTCGGTCAGCAGGTTGCGGATCACCGCCGATTTGACCGCCGGGAAATCGAGCCCGCCCGTCAGCGCCGCGAGCGCCCAGCCGCGGTCGGGGTCGGGCGTGCGGCGCAGATAGTCGGCGATCAGCGCCAGCTTGCCGTTGCGCGAACGGGTATAGACGAGCGCGTCGAGCAAGGCGGCGAAGCGTTCCACTTCTAAGCCCCCTCCTCTTCAGAGGAGGGGGTTGGGGGTAGTGGCGCGACGCGCAATGTCACGCTTGGTGGGCCCACCACCCCGTTGCGACTAGGGCCTGCCGTGCAGACCCAGTTCTCGCTGCCCTTCCTCTGAAGAGCAGGGGGAATGCGCACCCTCTCAATCATCCTCGTCCTCGTATCCGACCATCGCCAGCGCCCGCGCCTTGCGCTGGTTCAGTTCGCACCAGCGCAGCAATGCTTCCTCGCGGCCGTGGGTGATCCAGGTCTCGGCCGGGTTCACCTCGGCGATGGTTCCGG
>DASVMK010000046.1:0-13569 GCA_036384395.1 Novosphingobium sp. | reverse complement strand
AGGATGAAGCGCGACAGCTCGCCGCCGCTCGCGATCTTGGCGAGCGGGGCGAAATCGGCGCCGGGGTTGGTGGCGATGAGGAACTCGACCGCGTCCATCCCTTGCGGTCCCCAGCGCTCGACCGGCAGGCGCAGCACGGCGGTGCGGAAGCGCGCGGCGTCGAGCTTGAGCGGGGCGAGCTCGGCCGCCACCGCCCTGTCGAGCCGCAGCGCCGCCTCGATGCGGTTGACCGACAGCGTCTCGGCGCGCGCCTGGTAGTCGAGCCCGGCGAGATGCGCCGCCTGCTCGAGCGCGCCGATCTGCGATTCGCCACTTTCGATCGCGTCGAGTTGCGCGCGCATCGCCAGCATGCGGTCGGGCAGGTCATCGACCTGGCAGGCGTGCTTGCGCGCGGCGGCGCGCAGATCGAACAGGCGGGTCTCGATACGATCGAGCATCTGCGGATCGTGGCTGAGCGCTTCGGCGGCGCGGGCCAGGCGGTCCTCCGCCTCCCCCGCCTCGATCACCGCCCGGTCGAGCGCCCCCAGCGCCTCGGCCAGCAGCGGGTGCTCGCCGGCGATGCGGTCGAGCCGGCGGGCGGCGCCGCGCAGCGTGGCCAGCGCCGAATCCGATCCGGCCCAGAGGTGCTGCAACTCGGCAAGATCGCCCGACAGCCGCTCGCCCTTCTGCATCGCCGCGCGCGCCTCGGCGAGCTCCGCCTCCTCGCCGGCGACGGGCGTGAGCGCGGTCAATTCCTCGAGGTGCGCGAGCAGCAGGTCCTGGTCGGTCGAGGCCTGCGCGATGCGCGCGCGCGCCGTCTCGAGCGCCTCCTCGGCCGCGCGCCACTGCCGCCAGGCGCGCTCGACGCCGACGGTGTCCGCCCCGCCATTCGAAACGCCGGCATAACGATCGAGCAGCGCGCGGTGGCCGCGCGGATTGACCAGGCCGCGATCGTCGTGCTGGCCGTGCAGCTCCACCAGGAACGGCGCCAGCTCGCGCAGCAGCGCGACGCCGACAGGCTGGTCGTTGACGAATGCCTTGCTGCCGCCATCGACTTTCAACTGACGCTTGAGGATCAGCGGCTCGCCCGGCTCGATCGCGATGTCGGCGTCGTCGAGCAGCGTGGCGATGCCGGCGGGCAGCGCGGCGAACTCGAAGCTCGCCACCACGCTCGCCCGGTCCTCGCCGGCGCGCACCAGCCCGCTGTCGGCCCGCGCGCCGAGCACCAGGCCCAGCGCGTCGAGCAGGATCGACTTGCCCGCGCCGGTCTCGCCGGTCAGCACGCCCAGCCCGCCGGCGAAGTCGAGGTCCAGCGCCTCGATCAGGACGATGTTGCGGATGGCGAGCCGGGTCAGCATGTTCGCCGGGCGTTCTAGCGGATCAGGATGCCCGCGTCATCCGAGCGCGGACAACAATCCACCCTTGCGAAGCCCCTTTCGCCGACAAGGCTCACGCCTGCTCGGTCTCGGCGAAGGGCGGAACCAGCGCGATCGGATCGGCCAGGGTCACGCGGTCGAGCATGTCGGCCATTTCGTCGCGCAAGGTCAGCATCAGGCCGCGCAACCGGCATTCGGCTTCGGGCAGGCAGTTGAGGCAATGTTCGTGCGCGTTGCGCGCGGCGCAGGGGACCAGCGCCAGGCTGCCCCGCGTCAGCCGGATGATGTCGCCATAGCGGATGTCGACCGGCGGCAGCGCCAGCTCGTAGCCGCCATCGCGGCCGCGGTGTGAGATGACGACGCCCTCGCGCACCATCTCGCTGAGGATGACCGTGAGAAATTTGCGCGGGATGTTCTGCGCTTCGGCGATGGCATCGAGGCGCACGGGTCCCTGCCGCCAATGATCGGCGAGGTGCTGGAGCGCGCGGATGGAATAACGGGTCTTCTGCGAAAGCATGGGCGCCGACAGTTCAGCGCCCATCGCACCGGCATGTCAACCTGCGGAGTAGATTGCCGCGCAGATTCGCAGCGAGATCAGCTCGCCTGCGTGTTCGGCGCGTCGCGGTTCATTAGCGCGTAGGCCTTGCGATACCATTCGCTGGCGCCGTAGTTGGCGCCGAGCACGGCGGCCGCCTTCTGCGCCTCTTCCGGCACGCCGATGGCGAGATAGCTCTCGACCAGGCGGTACAGCGCCTCGGGCGCATGGCTGGTGGTCTGGTACTTGTCGATCACGTTACGGAAGCGCAGCGTCGCCGCCAGCCACTTGCCCCGCCGCTGATAGTTGCGGCCGATGTCCATTTCCTTGCCAGCGAGGTGATCGTTCACCAGGTCGATCTTGAGGCGGGCGTCGGCGGCATAGCGCGTGTTCGGATAGCGGCGGGTGATGTCGTTCAGCGCGGTCAGCGCCTGCTGCGTCACGCGCTGGTCGCGGGTGACGTCGCTGATCTGCTCGTAATAGCACAGCGCGATCAGATAATACGCGTAAGGCGCGTCACGGTTGCCGGGGTGGATCGACAGGAAGCGCTGCGCCGACTGGGTCGCCTTCGTGTAATCGCGCGCGACGTAGTACGAGAACGCGCTCATCAGCTGGGCACGGCGGGCCCAGGGCGAATAGGGATGCTGGCGCTCGACCTCGTCGAACAGCGCGGCCGCCTGCTTGCTGTCGCCGCGATCGAGGCGGTCCTTGGCCGCGGTGTAGAGCGTGTCGACATCGCGCGCGACATAAGCCGTGTCGCGGCTCTTGCCGCCCCGACCCGCGCAGCCGGCGGTCATGGTCATGGCGACGGCGGCAGTGGCGAGGATGGCGAGCTTGAGCGGCGATGTCTTCAGCATGGCGGGGTCTATAGCCAGCGCGCAAGTGAACGCCAAGTGAAGTTAGCCGCCGGCCACGTGGTTGTCCGCCGACGCGCTCTCATCGACGCCTTCGTCGACGATAGCCTGCAGCGCCCCGGCCATCCAAGCCAGCGACGCCGGCGGGACCGGTCCCGCGTGCAGCCCGCGCATCTGGACGGCGAAGCCGGTCATCAACGCGAACAGGTTCGTCGCGCGGTCGAGCGCATGGGGCGGCCCCAGCCACTCGGCCAGCGGATCCAGGATGTGCTCGCGCACCACGCGCTGGACGATCGCGTGCGATTCGGCATCGGCCAGCCCCAGCACCAGCATCACCGTGATGTCGGTGTTGCCGCGGTCGGCCATCAGCCGCGCCATCGTTTCGCCGAAGCGCGGCTTGTCCCGGGTGAACACGCTGTTGGCCCGGATGACCTCGAGCAGCGCCTGCTCGAACAGCGCGGCCTTGGTGCCGAAGTGCTTGCTGACCAGCGAAGGCGCGACGTCCGCCAGATCGGCGATCTCGCGCAGACCGGCACGGGCATAGCCCGAGCCCGCGAAGCAATCGGCCGCCGCGGCCAGGATGCGCGTGCGCGTTTCCGCCAGATTGCGGCGCCGGGGTTCGGTGGCGGTCTCCATCGCGACCGGCCTATGCGGCGTGGCTGGCGTTGACAAGCGCCCCTAAGTGGCCGAACGTTCACTTAGTAGGCCAACAAGCGATCGGCCCCAAGGAGAGGCGGCGATGCCCGACGCGGCGACGGTGACCAGGCAGACCCACTGCAAGATCTGCACGAACCAGTGCGGCATGACGCTGGAGATCGAGCTCGCCAACGACGAGGAGCGCATCGTCAAGGTCCGCGCCGACCGCGCGCATCCGCTGAGCAAGGGTTATTCCTGCCCCAAGGGCCGCGCGATCGGCGCGCAGCATCACCACCCCGACGCGCTGACCCGTCCGCTGATGCGCAAGAACGGCGCGCTCGTGCCGGTAAGCTGGGACGAAGCGCTGGACGACATCGCCGCCGGTCTGCGCGCAGTGATCGACGCGCACGGCGCGGGCGCGGTCGGCGTCAACTTCGGCAGCGGGCTCGGCATGGACGCCGCCGGCTACCGCCTGGCGGACGTGTTCCACAAGGCGCTGTGCGAGGACGCGCGGGCGGCCACCCCCAAGTTCTCGCCGCTGACGATCGACGGCACCGCCAAGGTCTTGGTCGCCAGCATGGTCGGCGGCTTCCCCGGCCTCAACCCCAAGACCGACAACGACAACGTCCGGATGCTGCTCTACGTCGGCGTCAACCCGATGGTCAGCCACGGGCACAACACGGGCATGTTCAACCCGGCCGCGCCGATCCGCGCCGCGGCCAAGCGCGGTCAGGTCTGGACCATCGATCCGCTGCGCACCGAGACCGCCAGGTTCTCCAACCGCCATATCCAGCCTTATCCCGGAAAGGACTATGCGATCCTCGCCTGGCTGACGCGCGAGATACTGGAGGGCGGTCCGGTCGCCCTCGCCCAGCCGGTTCAGGGGCTGGAAGACTTGCGCGCCGCGCTCGCCGGCTTCGACCGCGCGACAGCGGCCGAAATCGCCGGCGTGCCCGAGCGGGACCTGGCCGATCTTCTGGCGGCGGTGCGCGAGGCGGGGCACGTCGTCGTCGAGACCGGCACCGGCGTGACGATGGCGGAGAGCGCGAACGTCACGCAATGGCTCGCCTGGGTGCTGATGATCCTGACCGGCCAGATGAATCGCAAGGGCGGCGCGTGGTTCCACCCCGGCTTCATCACGCAATACGACAGCTTCGAGTTGCCGATCTACGACAACCCGCTGACGCCCGGCGCGCCGACGATGCCCGAGGTCTCGGGGATCATCGGCGACTGGCCCTGCGCGGCGCTGCCCGGTGAGATCGAGGCGGGCAACATCCGCGCCTTCGTCAATTTCGGCGGTAGCGTGATGCGCTCGTTCCCCGATGCCAATCGCCTGGGTCCGGCGCTGGCCGCGCTCGATCTCCACGTCAGCTTCGAGGTGGTGGCGAACGAGACCACCGCGCTCTCCACCCATGTCCTGCCCACCAAGGACCATGTCGAGCGGGCCGACATCGCGTTCTGGGACACGCTCTCGGGAAGCCTGTCGATGCTCTATTCGCCGGCGATGGTCGCGCCCATGGGCGAGCGCCGGTCCGCCTGGTGGGCAATCGCGCAGATCATGCGGCGCGCCGGGCTGCCGGTCCCCGATCACGTGCCCGAAGAGGACGGACCCGGCACCGACGAGGCCATGCTCGCCAGCCTGATGGCCGGCGCGCGCTGCAGTTTCGCGGAAGTCGCCGAGCATCGCACCGTCACGCTGCCGCTCGAGTTCCCCGGCCACTGGCTCGACGCCCATGTCGAGCGCATGGGCGGCTGGAAGCTCGCGCCGCCGCTGCTGGTCGAGATGTGGCAGGGACTGCGCCGCGCCGACGAGGCCACGCTCGGCCGCCCCCGCCCGCTGTGCTTCATCTCGCGCCGCCAGCGCCGCAAGCTCAACGCCTCGCTGAGCTTCCTCGGCAGTCCGGCCGACATCATCCTCCACCCCGCCGACGCCGAGGCTCACGGCATCGCCCATGGAGCGAACGTGCGCGTCCACACGCCACGCGGCGAGATCGTCCTCACCGCCAACGTCAGCGACACCATCCGCCCCGGCGTCGCCTCGATCCCGCACGGGCACGAGGTGGCCAACGTCAACCTGCTGACCGACGCCACGGTGGTCGATGCGATGACCGGCATGGTGCGCTATACCGGCATCCCGATCGCGGTGGCCCCGGCGGGTTAGCTCGATCCGATCCGGAGGCGACGGTCCTCTTCCCGTCCGCGGCGAGTGGCCACGAAGGGCGCGGGTCGAACCGGAGGGGATGAGGGTAGGCGATGCGCGCCGCCCGCCCGCCCTCACTTCACCTTGAACGCGCCGAACTGCGGCGGCGTCGCCTGGTGCATGTCGCGGACCGAGGGCGGGAACTTGTCGCCGATGTCCTTGAGGCCATATTCGCGGCCCAGTTCGGCGCCGATCAGGGTCTGGCCGCTGCGCGCCATCATCTCGGGATCGCGGAACAGGTTCCACAGGACGTGGCCGGTATATTCGGGGCGTTCGAGCGTGCCTTCCAGGTGGCTGAACTTCTCGGGTTCGGCCTCGATCATGCCGAGCAGGCGCTCGGTCGCCAGCGAGCCCATCCATATGGACACCGCCGCCACGTCGACGCCGGCGTCCCGGAAGTCGACCGCCATGTCGAAGGCCATCTTGTCGACGCCGGCCTTGTGCGCGCCATAGGCCGGGCCGAAGCAATAATGGACCGCGCCCGGCGCCGAGGTGAAGGCGACCAGCCCGCGGCCGCGGCCTTCCTGGGCCTGGCGGACCATCAGCGGCGCCGCATACCAGCTCGCGACGAAGCCGCTGCGCACACCGACGTCGATCATGTTGCCGATCTCGATCGGCTTTTCCCAGAAATTGCCCGGCGCCGCCAGCATGTCGTGGATGGCGCAGGCGTTGTTGACCAGGATGTCGAGCCGGCCCTGCTCGCGCTCGACCTGCTCGAACAGCGCCTTGACCTCGGCATCGTTCGCATGATCGACCTTGACCGGGATGCCCTTGCCGCCGGCCCTGGTCACCTCCTCGGCGGTGGCGACGATCGTGCCGGGGATGCTGGCGTCACCCTCGTTCAGCGAGCGGCCGGTGACGTAGACCGTGCAGCCGTGCGATCCCAGCGCGATGGCGATGCCACGGCCCGCGCCGCGGCTGGCGCCGGTGACAATGGCGACAGGTGCCTTATCCATGATGATGCTCCACGGGTGATTTTGAACAGGTGTACAGCACCGATCCAATCGCCGTCAACGAGCACCGCGCACGAAAAGGCCCGCCCCTCGGGAGAGAATGACGGGCCTGTGAGATCTCGCAGACGGTCGGTGGTTTATTCGAATGGCTCTTCGCCTTCGAGCTTGGTGCGGTGCATCATCCGGCCGCAAGTCGGGTCGTAGGCCTCGGCGCGGTGCATGGTGCCGGTGTTGTCCCAGATCACCAGATCGCCGATCGTCCATTCGTGGCTATAAGTGAACTGCTCCTGCGTCGCCCAGTCGCGCAGGCCGTGGATGATCTGCGCGCTGCGCACCGGATCGACGCCCAGGATGCGGTGAGTGGTGCAGCCGATCACCAGGCTCTTGCGACCCGATCGGTGGTTCCAGACGAGCGGCAGATCCTTCTCGCCCATCTTCTGCATGATCTTGAGCTTCTCGATGGGCGGTTCGGGCTCGTAATAAAACGAGCTCGCCCACAGCGAGTGGACCGCGCGCAGCTTCTCGTACTCGGCCTTCTCCGCCTCGGGCAGTGCCTCGTAGGCGGCGTAAGTGTTCGAGAAGCCGGTGTTGCCGGTGCCCTTGGGCGAGGGCTTCTTGCATGACAGCAGCGAGGCGCGGATCGGCACCGCGTTCATCGTGCCGTCGATGTGCCAGTACAGCGAACCTCGCAGGTAATCGGCGGTAGCGCTGATCTTGGGATCGAGCGTGATCGCGTGGGTCTTCTCCTCGCCCGCCTTGTCGCTCATCTCGGGCGCGAACCGGCCAAGCGTCTTGGTGAAGGCGACCTGCTCCTCGTCGGTGAAATTGATCTGCGGGAAGACGAGCACGCCGCTCCTTTCGAGCAGGTCGCGGATTTCGTTCGCGAGCTCGCCGCTGAGCAGCTCCGCCTTCGAGTTGAGAACGCGGGCGCCGATGTTCGGCTTGATGGTTTCGGCTTTGAGCTGGACCGTGGTTTCGACCGACATGAAGGCGCTTCTGTCGTCAGACGTGAGTGAAACTGGCGCGGAGCCTGCATCCGGGTCCGCACGGAATCAAGCGCGCCATGGCGATGAGTGTGATCGAACGCGGGGGCGGTTTACGCCGGGTCGCCCGCCGGGGCCACGTCCTCGCCCAGAAGGCGCCCAAGCCATTGTTCGACGAACGCGCGCGCCTCGGCATGGCCGCCCGCGACCCCCAGCCCGCCTTCCATCACGAGAGCCCGGCCGATGCCGGCCAGCACCAGGGCGAGGCCGGCGGGCGGGCAGCCGCCCGCGCCTTTCAGCCGGTCGCCCAGCACGCGGGTCAGCACCTCGACCTGCCGCGCGCGCATCGCCTCGCTGTGCTCGACTATCGCCGCCCGCAGCGCAGGGCGGTGCATCGCCAGCGCCATGACCTCGAGCGTGATCGCCGTGCGGCTGGTGTCGGCGAAGAAGCGCCACAGCCCCCGCAGCGGATCGTCGGAGTTCAGCGCCTCCTCGATCATCTCATCGGAGCGGGCGGCGCCTCGCTTGTGGACGGCGAGGTAGAGATCATCGGTGGTGGGGAAGTAGTAATGCACCAGAGAGGGCTTCAGCCCGGCCTGCGCCGCCACTTTCCGCGTGCTGACCGAGGCATAGCCGTCGTCGCGGATCAGCCGTTCGGTGGTCTCGAGGATGAGCGCGCGCGTCGCCGAAGTCTCGCCGCCGATCCTGCGCGCTGCACCTGCCATCGATCCCCTTCCATCCTCGGGTTCCTCCCCTAGGCGGCGCGTCCCCCGAGTCAAGCCGGACATGCTCGCGCCTTGCGGCCCGCGCGCCGCGCCTGTAGAGGGCCGGCAACTCCCGCCCCGCTAGCCTCAGAGGATCCCGATGGCCGCGCAATACGCCTTCGTCATGAAGGGCATGACCAAGACTTTCCCCGGCGCCTCCAAGCCGGTGCTGAGCGATATCAACCTGCAGTTCTACCAGGGTGCGAAGATCGGCATCGTCGGCCCCAACGGCGCCGGCAAGTCGACGCTGATCAAGATCATGGCCGGCATCGACACCGACTTCACCGGCGAGGCCTGGCCGGGCGAGAACATCACGATCGGCTATCTGGAGCAGGAGCCGCAGCTCGACACGAGCAAGACCGTGCTCGAGAACGTCAAGGACGGCGCGCGCGAGACCGCGGACCTGGTCGATCGGTTCAACGAGATCAGCAACATCATGGCCGATCCGCCGGAAGACGCCGATTTCGACGCGCTGATGGAAGAGATGGGGGACCTTCAGGGCAAGATCGACGCGGTTGACGGCTGGACGCTCGACAACCAGCTCGAGATCGCGATGGAAGCGCTGCGCTGCCCGCCCGGCGACTGGCCGGTCGACAACCTCTCGGGCGGCGAGAAGCGCCGCATCGCGCTGACCCGCCTGCTGATCCAGAAGCCCGACATCCTGCTGCTCGACGAACCGACCAACCATCTTGACGCCGAAAGCGTCGAATGGCTGGAAAACCACCTCAAGGAATATGCCGGCGCGGTGCTGATGATCACCCACGACCGCTACTTCCTCGACCACGTCGTCGGCTGGATCCTCGAGCTCGATCGCGGCAAGTACTTCCCTTATGAGGGCAATTACTCGACCTACCTCGAGAAGAAGAGCAAGCGGCTCGAGCAGGAGGAGCGCGAGGAGAGCGGCAAGCAGAAGGCCATCGCCCGCGAGCTCGAATGGATCCGGCAGACCCCGGCCGCGCGCCAGACCAAGTCCAAGGCGCGTATCCGCAAGTTCGACCAGCTCGTGGAATCGAGCGAGAACCGGCCGGTCGGCAAGGCCCAGATCGTCATCCAGGTGCCCGAGCGCCTGGGCAGCAAGGTGATCGAGGCCAAGAACATCTCGAAGGCCTATGGCGACAAGCTGTTGTTCGAAAACCTCTCGTTCACCCTGCCGCCGGGCGGCATCGTCGGGGTGATCGGCCCGAACGGCGCCGGCAAGTCGACGCTGTTCAAGCTGATCACCGGACAAGAAACGCCCGACGAGGGCGAGATCTCCATCGGCGAGACCGTGCGCCTGGGCTTCGTCGACCAGAGCCGCGACCACCTCGATCCGAAGAAGAACGTCTGGGAGGAAATCTCCGACGGGCTCGACTACATGAAGGTCAACAAGCAGGACATGTCGACGCGCGCCTATGTCGGCGCGTTCAACTTCAAGGGCGCCGACCAGCAGAAGAACGTCGGCAAGCTCTCGGGCGGTGAGCGCAACCGCGTCCATATGGCCAAGATGCTCAAGACCGGCGGCAACGTATTGCTGCTCGACGAGCCGACCAACGACCTCGACGTCGAGACGCTCGCCGCGCTGGAAGACGCGATCGAGAACTTCGCCGGCTGCGCCGTGGTCATCAGCCACGACCGCTTCTTCCTCGATCGTCTGGCGACGCACATCCTGGCGTTCGAGGGCAACAGCCACGTCGAATGGTTCGAAGGCAACTTCGAAGCCTACGAGGAAGACAAGCGCCGCCGCCTCGGCGACGCCGCCGACCGCCCGACGCGCCTGGCCTACAAGAAGCTGACGCGCTGATTTGGGACAGTGGGACGGCCGGATCGTCAGATTTCGGCCTTCTAACCTGAACAGAAGGTGCTATCCCCGGTTCAGAATGGGGACAGCGCCTGCGCGGTAGAACGGTCTCCACGAGGGATGCCGCGTTTGGCGGCGTCGGGAATGGAGGGCCTTATGGCCGGCAGGAACATCTTGAAGTCGGGCGGCCTCGCCGCTCTCGCCGCGATGCTCGCGACGACGGTGGCGCCCACCGTTTCAACGGCGCAGGAAAACCGCGGCGGTTTCCGCGGAGGCGAGCGCGCGGCACAGGCCGGCGGCGGCGAGCAGCGTAGCGCTCCGGCGTGGCGCGGACGCGGCGGCGACGCCGCGCCGCGGGCGCGGGCCGAAAGCGCGCCGCGCATTCAGCAGACCTCGCCCGTGATCCGGCAGCAAGGTGGCGGCGAAGGCCGCTGGCAACGGCGCGGCGACGCCAACCAGCCGCGCGCAGCCTGGCAGGGCGGCGGCGATCGAGCCCGCACCGATGCGCGGCAGAGCGAAGCCGTGGGCCCTTGGACTGCCCGCACGCAACAACGCGCTGCCGGCGCCCAGCAAGTCCAGCGCGACGGCGACCGACAGTGGCGCGACCGCGACGATCGTCGTCAGCCAGCCTGGCGCGGCGACAACAACCGGCGCGACAACGATCGTCGCTGGGATCGCGGCGACAACCGGCGGTGGAACAACGACTGGCGGCGCGACCGACGCTATGACTGGTCCAGCTATCGCAACAGCAACCGCAACGTCTATCGGTTGGGCCGCTATTACTCGCCCTATCGGAACTACTACTACCGGCCGCTCAGCGTGGGGTTCTACCTCGACTCGCTGTTCTTCGGCAGCCGGTACTGGATCAACGATCCGTGGCAGTACCGCTTGCCCCCGGCTTACGGCGACTATCGCTGGGTGCGCTACTACGACGACGTGCTGCTGGTCGATATCTACACCGGCGAAGTGGTGGACGTGATCCGCAACTTCTTCTGGTAAGGCCCCGCGCGACCCGCGAACTGGCCGGAGAGTGGACCGGCCAGCGAGCCCCTGCCCCAACGGGCAGGGGCTTTCGCGTTTCGCGTCGGGAACCACTTCTGAGCGTCGATGCGATGCGCTAGGTACTCCTTCCCCATGCGCAGCCCTCCCCGACGTTCCCCCACCCCCGGCGCCGATCGCGCCGCGCTGGCCAGCATCGGCGAGCGCGCGCGCGCGCGCCTCGCCGCCGATGCGAGCGTCTATCGCGTGCCCGTCGAGGGCGCCGAGATCTTCGCGGTCGGCGACTTCCTGAGCGCCAGCGAATGCGACCGGCTGATCGCGATGATCGACACCGTCGCCAAGCCTTCGCGCCTCTACGATCCCGAAAATCTCAGCCCCTACCGCACCAGCTACTCGGGCGACGTCGACCCGGAGGACAGCTTCGTGCGGATGATCGAGCGGCGGCTGTGCGACCTGCTCGGCATCGAGGCGGCCTGGGGCGAGACCGTGCAAGGCCAGCGCTACCAGCCCGGCCAGGAGTTCCAGGCGCATTACGACTGGTTCGACACGCAGGCGTTCTACTGGCCCGAGGAGCGCAAGCGCGGCGGCCAGCGCTGCTGGACGGCGATGGTCTATCTCAACGATGTCGAGGAGGGCGGCCAGACCGCGTTTCCCGACCTCGGCGTGTCGATCCCGCCGCAGCGCGGCGCGCTGCTGCTGTGGAACAACGCGCGGCCCGATGGCACCCCCAATCCGCTGACCCGGCACGCCGGCACGCCGGTGATCCGCGGCGAGAAGTACATCGTCACCAAATGGTTCAGGACCCGGCCGTGGCGGTAAAGGTGGGCTTCACCGGCTGGCTGCTCGCCGCCTCGCTGCTGTCCGCCAGCCCCTGCGCCGGAGCGGCGGAACCCGCCACCGCGCCCGCCGCCAGCGAGGACGCGCGCCTCTCGCGCATCTTCCTGGACGATGCCGGCCGCGAGGACGTGCTCGATCCGCTCAACACGCTTTATCGCGGCGACCATGCCGATCCGGCCGCGCTGGCGCAGCTCTTCACCGACGCGCTCGACAGGCGGCGGCTGGCCTCGGCGCAGCGCGCGCTGGCCGAGCTGCGCCGCATCGACCGGGCGCGCCTGAGCGCGGATCGGCAGTTGTCCTACGACGTCTTCGCCCGCGACAAGCGCGAGGAACTGGCCTGGCTCCAGCCGAACGTGCGGGCGCTGACCGCAGTGCGGCCGTTCAACCATTTCGGCGGGCTGCACGTCGAGTTTCCGACGCTGATGTCACACGACGGCGCGGTCGATTACGGCAGCGAGGCGGGATATCGCCGTGCGCTGGTGCTCGACGCGGCGCTGGCCGCCGCGCTCGACAACGCCGTGGTCCAGTTCCGCCGCGGCATGGCCAGCGGCGTGGTCGAATCGAAGCTGACCGTGCGCAACATGATCGCCCAGATCGACGCGCTGCTCGCCCAGCCTATCACGGACTCGCCGTTCTACTCGCCGGTCGCCGCGTTTCCCGCGAGCGTGCCCGAGACCTCGCGCGAGAGCCTGCGGCGGGACTATGCCGTGCTGATCGCAACCCGCATCCGCCCCGCCTACGAACGGCTGCGCAGGTTCCTGGCCGACGAGTACCTGCCCGCCGCGCGCGAGCCGGTCGGCCTCTCGGCGATGCCGGGCGGCGCCGCGCTATACCGCCGGCTGATCGAGCGCGAGACGACGCTCTCCCTGTCTCCCGGCGCGGTCCATCGGCTCGGCCTGGCTGAAGTCGGGCGCATCCACCGCGACATGGAAGCGGTGAAGACGAAGCTGGGCTTCACCGGATCGCTGCACGCCTTCTTCGAGCATGTCCGCACCAACGCCCGCTTCCATCCCGCCAGCCGCGCCGCGGTGGCCGCCGGTTATGCCGAGATCCGCGACCGAGTGAACGCGCAGATCCCGCGCTTCTTCGCCCGCGTGCCGCGCACGCCGCTCTTGATCCAACCCTACCCCGCTTACCGCGAGCGCTACGAGCCGGGCGGCAGCTACAACCAGGGCGCGGCCGACGGCTCGCGGCCGGGGATCTTCTTCTACAACACCTACGACCTCCCGAGCCGCTTCGTCACCGGCATGACCACGCTCTACCTCCACGAAGGCGTGCCGGGGCACCACTTCCAGATCAGCCTGGCGCAGGAGGACGAGAGCCTGCCGCCGTTCCAGCGCTTCGACGGCAACACCGCCTTCGTCGAAGGCTGGGCGCTCTATGCCGAGACGCTGGGCTACGACATGGGGCTCTACGCCGATCCGATGCAACACTGGGGCACGCTCGACGACGAGATGCTGCGGGCGATGCGGCTGGTGGTCGACACCGGGCTCCACACCCAGGGCTGGAGCCGCGAGCGGGCGATCGACTACATGCTGGCGAACTCGGGCATGAGCCGCACCGACGCCACCGCCGAAGTCGAGCGCTACATCGCCAACCCGGCGCAGGCGCTGGCCTACAAGCTCGGCGCGATGACCATCCAGCGGTTGCGCAAAAAGGCCGAAGCCGCGCTGGGC
>DASVMK010000045.1:0-3573 GCA_036384395.1 Novosphingobium sp. | reverse complement strand
GCACTGCGTGGGCTGGGTGTGAACGTCAGCTGCTGGCGCTCGCTGGCGGCGCTGCACCATCACGGCGCGATGACGGTTTCGCAATTGTCGGAACTTTCGGCGATCGAACGTTCGGCGCTGAGCCGTTCGGTCGACGCCATGGCCGAGCGCGGGCTGGCTCGCCGGGTCGAGCACACCGGCGACCGCCGGATGCAGAATGTCGAGATCACGCCTGAGGGATCGGCGCTCTACCATGAGATCGTGCCGGTGATCCTCGGGCTCAACGCCCAGGCTACCTGGAACATCGATGCGACGGAAATCGCGCAATGCATCGCCACCTTGCGTCGCGTGCGCGCCAACATATCCGGCCGACCCGGCCGCTGATCGGAGACAGGACGTGACCACTTTCGCTGCCGCCTGCCCCTATGCCGATCTGTTCGCGCCCGAATTCGTGGCCGATCCCTATCCGGCCTTGGCGATCGCCAGGCGCGAGGAACCTGTGCGTTTCCTCCCCGATCTCAACCTCTGGCTGGTGACGCGTTACGCCGATGTACGGACGGTTCTGCGCAATCCCGAGGTGTACACCAACGCCAATGTGCAGCAGCCCTTGTTCCCCTTCGCCCCGGGAACGGTCGACCATCTGAAATCGCGAGGCTTTGCCCCCGGCCCGGCGCTGACCGGCAGCGATGGCGCACTGCACAAGCGCCTCCGCGGCAAGGTCGCCAAGGCATTGGACTTTACCCCTCGCAGCCTGATCGCCCAGTCGGCGCTCGTCCAGCACACCGCTCAAGAGATGGTCGATGCGCTGCCCCGAAGCGGCAGGTTCGACATCGTCGGGGCGCTTACCGCGCGCTTCCCGGCGCGCGTGGTGTTCCGCCTCATCGGCTTTCCGGAGCGGGATCACGACCAGCTGTTGGCCTGGTGCATGGACCGGCTGCGCATGTTCTTCGGCTATAGCGAGGCCGAAGAACAATTGCCCATCGCGGAAGGCCTGGCGGCCTATTGGCAATATTGCGTCGGGTTCGTCGCCTCGCCCGAAGCCCGCGAGGGCGACACCATCGGCAGCCGGCTGATCGCGATGCATGAGGACGACCCCGAGACCCTGTCGGCAACCGAAGTGGCCGGCATCCTGTTCGGCCTGGTGTTCGCGGGCCAGGAAACCACCGCCAACGTCCTGGCCGAAACGATCCTGTTGCTGCTGCGTGACCGCAGCCGCTGGGAGGCCGTCCACGCCGATCGGGCCTTGATCGATCGCGCCTTCAGCGAAGCGCTGCGCCTGTCCCCGCCGATCGCTGCGTGGCGGCGCTTGGCCGCGGTGGATACCGAAATCGCCGGCCAGCCCATTCCCGCCGGCGCCCATCTGCTGCTGCATCTCGGTTCGACCGGGCATGACGAGAGCAAGTTCGCTGACGGCGAAACGTTCGATTTGACCCGGACGAACGGCGAACAGCATCTGGCCTTTGGCAGCGGACCGCATTTCTGCCTTGGCGCACCGCTGGCGAAAATGGAGGTGCGCGAACTGCTCAAGGTGCTGCTCGACCGCGAGCCCGCGCTTTCGCTGGCGCCGCAAATGCTGGACTATATCCCGAACATTTCGTTCCGCGGGCCGCGAGAACTGTGGGTGGAACGCTGCCCTGCCTGATGCCGGAACCGTGCGCGTGGACCGGGAGTCTCCTTCCGGTCTGGCGCTGCCCCGGCGCCAGCATCGCCGCGATCCGACGGTGCGAGAGTGGTACGGCGTCAGCAGAAGCGTTTCGCGTAGTCCCCCGGAGCGAGGCCGTACCGGGTTTTGAACGTCCGGCAAAAGTGCGACAAATCCGTGAAACCCGCGTCGAAAGCGAGATCGGATACCCGGCCGCGATCGAGTCCTCGCGCCGACAGTTCCAGGGCCACTGCCGAAAGGCGGGCGTTCAGCAGTATCTTGCCAAACGTCGTGCCGCTGTCCTGGCAGACCTTGTGCACCGAGCGAACCGACCAACCCAGGGCCTGTGCCGCCGACGCCGGCCTGATCTCCGGGTCGCGGAAGGAAGCGGCCAGGAATTGCTGCAGCCTCCCGAGGCGCATTCTTGTCCCGGAGCCCACCGCGGGCGTGCCGCTGCCCCGGTCCAAGCTGCGGAGCCCGACGCCGAGGACATTGAGAAACAAGTCGATCGAGAGGTCCGGCGCTTCGTCGTCCGGTCCATCTCCGATGAGGGCCGACCGGTCTTCGATCAACGATTGTATGGCGGCGCTCAAGACGCGGGGCGCGCCCGACATCGTGCAGATCCTCCGCGCGATCGCGGCATCGACATTTACGCCGGCGATCTGGCGCAGCCATTGCTGCGGGAACTGCACGCATATGGTGCGAACCGGTCCGGGATATTGGAGCTGGTAAGGCTGCATGGCATCCATGAGCACGGCCTCGCCCGGGCCGATCTGCGACTGCCCCGAAGCATTCACCACCGCGGACCTGCCCGCGATGTTCATATTGAGGAAGAACAGTTCCGCGGGCGCGCGCTTGATCGCGGAGACCGTGCGGGTGACGGTCTGGGCATCTGCGACGATGAGCACGATCTTCAGTTCGCCGCGGTCGAACTCTTTCAGGAACGCGGAAAAGTTGTCTTCCCTGCGCGGGCTGACCTCGAGATCGCAGAACGTATCGTTCACCTGCTCCTGCCAGCGCCGGGGGTCCAGGCGGAAGCCGGTTCCTGAACCGCCGCCGGGGGCAGCGCGGTCGCCTTGCGTTGCGCGCTGAGCAAAAACATCCAGCGCTGCGGTCCAAGCCGCGGGCTGGGGCGCCTGATAGACTTCGGGCAGATCGGTTCGCATAGTAGGCTCCGGCCAGCGAGCGGGCGGCAATTCAAATACAAATTATTGGAAATATCAACTTTCGTGTGCTCGATCGGAGAGGATCGGCGTCACAAAATGGCATGAGAGGCGGCGAAACGGCATGCGCGACCCTTTGCAAACGCGACTGACGAGAGAATACGGCGTGCGCTATCCCTTCGCTTGCGCGGGGCTCGCCTTCGCGGGCGGAACCCCCGCCTTGCCGATCGCCGTGGGTCAGGCCGGAGGAATCGGGGCGTTCGGCGTGGGGGTGACGCCTGCGCCGGTGGTGGAAATGAACATTCGCGAGATCCGCTCGGCCACCCCCGCGCCGATCAACGTCAATTTCATCACGATCTTCACCGATGAGAGCCACATCGCCATGTGCGAGCGGGTCAAGCCGGAGATCGTTTCCTTTCACTGGGGACACCCACGGCGCGAATGGATCGACCGCCTGCATCAGGCCGGGTGCAAGGTGTGGGAACAGGTCGGCTCGGTCGAGAACGCCAAACACGCGGTTGCGGATGGCGTCGACCTGATCATCGCCCAGGGCTCCGAATCCGGCGGGCACAACTATGGAACCCTGCCGACCTTCGTGCTGGTGCCGGCGATTGTCGATGCGGTTGCCCCGGTGCCGGTGCTCGCGGCCGGCGGCATCGTCGACGGGCGCGGGGTGGCGGCAGCGCTGGCGTTGGGTGCGGACGGAGTCTGGGTCGGAACCCGGATGACCGCGACGGTCGAGGCCGACGTCGCCGCCGGCTACAAGGAGCGCATGGTCACGGCCGACGG
>DASVMK010000044.1:0-6223 GCA_036384395.1 Novosphingobium sp. | reverse complement strand
CCGATAGACGAAGGGCCCCGGTTTCCCGAGGCCCTTCCGGTCTTCGCGATGTGGGGGCGATCAGCCCTCGTAGTCGCCGCCGATCGAGGTGTTGCGCACCGGCACCGCGGCGGTGATGCGCAGCGCTTCCGCCGACTGGCTGAGCGAGCCGATCTCATCGACGTCGTCGTCATCGTCGGGCAGCACGCGCTGCAGCGAGGTGACGAGCGTCTCCTGGAGATTGCCGGGACGGACCGTCTCCTCGGCGATCTCGCGCAGCGCGACCACCGGGTTCTTGTCGCGGTCACGGTCGACCGTGAGCTCCGCGCCGCCCGAAATCTCCCGCGCGCGCTGGGCGGCGAGAAGCACGAGGTCGAAACGGTTGGAAATCTTGTCGACGCAATCTTCGACGGTAACGCGCGCCATGTGGGCACTCCGCAAAAACGAGAATCCGAAGGAAGCGCGCGAGCTAGGCTTTCGCCTGCCGAAAGTCAAGGAAATCGCCCCGCGGCCGCTTGGACCCGGCGAAGGACGAAGCGCTTGCATGCGCCGCCGCCCTGCTCGACAACGCGCCAAACACCCCGGCCGACGATGCCGCGAGGGAGAACCGACGCGCGACTTCGGCGAGTATCGGCAGCAATGGCGCCGGCTGGCCGCGGACATGATCGGCATGGGCTCGGCTTCGATCCCTACCTGCTCATCGCCTCGGGAACGGTCTTCGTCGGAGCCTGCTGTTCCTGTCGATCACCCCCCGGCGGCCAGACGCCGAGGCCCGACCCGCCCCCGGTTGACGGAACCCTCACCGGCAAGCGGCGTTCGGAAGACATCCCCTTTCGAAAGAGCGCGCACCACATGGCCACCCGTCCCTTCGCCCCGCCCCACCGATCGCAGTTCCTTAATGACGGTTTCCAGCAGACGCTGGCCCACTGGAACCGCGAGCGGCTGGCGCCACGGTTCCCCACGCCCGACTGGCAGCATCGCCTGACCGACGACGCGGTGATGCTGCGGCTCGAAGGTGGGTTCCTGGAGGAGCTGCGCGCGGAGGTGATCGCCGAGGCGGCGCGGGTGCCCACCGATGCCGACGGCTTCGTCGCCTGGTTCGAAGCGCTGCGACACACCGGCCCCGGCCAGGGCGATCCGCTGTTCCCCTGGCTCGCCGAGCAGGCGACGCGCGAGCAGATCCGCTGGTTCCTGCGACAGGAGGCCGCCGGCGAGGCGGGGTTCGACGATCTCGTGGCGCTGACCCAGGTCAAGCTGCCGGTTGGGCCCAAGCTGGAGCTGGCGCGCAACTACTGGGACGAGATGGGCCGCGGCAACTTGCGCGGCATGCACGGCCCGATGCTGTCGGGCCTGATCGACACGCTCGATCTCGATCCCGAGATCGAAACCACCGTCTGGGAAAGCCTGGCGCTGGCCAATGCGATGACGGCGATGGCGACCACGCGCCGCTATGCCTGGCACAGCGTCGGCGCGCTCGGCGTGATCGAGCTGACCGCGCCCGACCGCTCCGCCTGCACCGCCGCCGCGCTACGCCGGATCGGGCTGAGCGACCGCGAGCGGCGCTATTTCGATCTCCACGCCGTGCTCGACGTCAAGCACAGCGAGGACTGGAACCGCGAGGCTATCCGGCCGCTGGTCGAGGAAGATCCGCGCCGCGCCACCGCGATGGCCGAAGGCGCGCTGATCCGCCTGGGCTGCGGCGCGCGCTGCTTCGCGCGCTACCGCGAGCACCTCTGGTAAGACCGGAGCGTCGCCGTCGCGGTGACGCTCCGATCCTCCATCTTCATGCGCCTTCGACGCCGTCTTCGTTGGCCATCCAGTGGACGAAGCGGTGCAGCGGGTACATCGCGTCGTGCGGGTTGCCGATCGCGCTCGGCCCCGCCTCGCCCAGCCGGACCACGCGCTGCGCGCCGCCGCTGGCGAGGTGGTCGCGCAATTCGGGCATGCGGTGGAACGGATAGACGCCGACCGTCTGGGTGGCGACGTTGACGTATTTCATCGCCGCTTGCAGCGAGGGCACACAGACCACGTTCGAGGTCTTGCGCAGCGGGTGGAAATCGACCGGCTCGTCCGAGCGAATGGCGATGCCGCGACCGTCCGACTTGCCGAACACACCGTACTCGTCATCGAGCATGCGCAGCGTGTCGATCTGTTCCTTGAGCTCGCGGTCGAGCGGACGGACATTGTCACCCTCGCCCGAGCGGTCGATGCGGATGCGCTCGGCCAAGGCCGCGGCATAGCGATCGGCGTCCTCGACGTTGTCGGTCTCCAGGAAGGTGAAGCGGCTGGCGACGCACGCCTCCTGGTTGAGCACCGAGACGTCGCAAGCGTTGAGTTCGGCTGCTTCGGCGAGCGCCGCATCCGACGCGAAGGCTTCCTTGCCGACCATCGAGATCGAGGTCTTGGGGTCGAACGAGACGAGCTGGAAGCCGGGGCCGATGTACTTCATCACGTTGTTGATCGCGTCGCCGCCGCCCCAGGCGACGATCTTGTCGAAGTACTGCGGCCGGTAAAGCGTGCGTTCGACCGCCTCGTCGCCGCCGCGCCAATAGACCGCCGACATCGAGCGGACGACAGGATGATCGGGATCGACGTCCGCCATCGTGCGCAGGAACGCGACGGTCGAGAACGGATCGGCCGAGGCCATCTTGAACAAGTTGATCGCCTTGACCAGCGCGCCTTGCGCGATCGACTTGATGCCGATTCCCGGCGAGTTGCCGGGTAGGACGTGGATCAACCGGGGCGCGAAGGCGCGGACGAAGCTGCGGCGGCCCTGGTGATCGGTGTGCGGCACCCATTCGTCGAGCGCCTTGGGGTCGGGGAAGTTCTGCTCGACCACTTCCTCGAGCGAACGCTTGTCGAGATAGGCGACCGCCCCGCGCATCTGGTTGCGGATCGTGGCGAGCGGCTGGAGGCTGACGTGCGCCATCCGCTCGACGCAGGCTTCGACGTAGGGATTGTTGCCGGCGACCATGCGTTCACCGCTCTCGACCAGGAAGTCGATGATCTCGGATAGTTTGACGTTCAGCAGCGGCGGCAGTTCGGTACGCGGATGAACGACCCGGTCGAGCGGGATCGCCGGCGTGGCGAAATCCACGCCGAGGTCGCGCGAGCGGTGAACCGCGTCGCGGCCTTCGACCAGTTCGCCACGAATGAAGAACGGGGCGGAATCCGCCGCTGCGGGAACTTCGCTGACCTGCGTGATAACGTTCATGGCATCCTCCAGCACATCGACCCGGACAAGCGACTCGACCTTAATGGCAACTGATGCGTTTCATTATTGCCATTCGAAGGGCGAAGGCAAGCGGTTTTTGAGAGCCCGGCAGAACCGAGGCGAAAGTTGGACAGCCGCCGGCCGCGATGATAGGGGCCGTGCGATGGCGCCGAGGGGACTGCAGGAACGCGAGGACGCGCCCACCGACGCGCGGCAGATACGGTCGCGCAAGGCGTTGACCGCGGCGCTGCTCGCCTTGCTCGAGGAAAAGCCGTTCGACCAGGTGACGATCCGCGAAATCTCGGCGCGGGCGGGCACCGGCTACGCCACTTTCTTCCGCCACTACGCCACCAAGGAAGCGTTGCTGGGCGACCTCGCCTCGCAAGAGATCGCCAGCCTGCTGGCGATGACCGTCCCCATTCTCCACGCCACCGACAGCGCTGAATCGACGCGCGCGCTGTGCGCCTATGTCGACGCGCATCGCCCGTTGTGGACCGCGCTGCTGACCGGCGGCGCCGCCAGTATCGTGCGCGAAGAGTTCATCCATCAGGCCCGGTCGCTGGCGGAAGGCGCGCAGACGCCGGGCTGGCTCCCTTCGGATCTCGGCGTGATCTACGGCACCGGGGGCACGTTCGACCTGCTGGCGTGGTGGCTCGGGCAGGAACGCGCCTATTCTCCCGATGAGGTCGCCGCCATTCTCAACCGCCTGATCATCGCCCCGCTCATGGGCCTGGCGCAGGATGCCGACGCCGGGGCCGAAGCCCCCTCCGCCTAACGCGAAAAATCCGCTGGGCAGCCGCTGCCGCCGCAGTATAAGCGAAGCGGCTCCAGGGGGCGGGGATTTTTCGAGAGGATATCCAGTGAAAAAGACGTTCGTGATCGCGGCGCTGGCCGCCGCTATGGTTTCGGCCCCCGTGCTCGCCGCCGATCCGGCTCCGGCCGCCGCCGCGACGGCCTATTCGGTGGAAGCCACCGACATCGGCACGCTGCTCGACAACCCCGCCACCAAGGCGATTCTCGAGAAGAACCTGCCGGGCTTCGCCGCCAATCCGCAGATCGATATGGCCCGTGGCATGACGCTCAAGCAGGTCCAGGGCTTCGCGCCCGATAAGGTGAGCGAAGCGCAGCTGGCCAAGATCGACGCCGAGCTGAAGGTGCTGTCGGCCGCCAAGTGATACCGATGCGGGGTGGGCCTTTCACGGCCCGCCCCGCGCTCCGGCTTGATTGTGACAATTCACCCGGCGGAAAGCCGGGCTCCGCTAACGCCAGGGCGAACACGACCGGAGTTTCCCGATGCGCAAGATCCTGCTCCTGTTACCCGCCCTCGCCCTGGCCGGCACCGCCGGCACGCTGTCCGCGCAGACCAAGCCCGATGGCGCGACGCTGTTCCGCCAGCGCTGCGCGAGCTGCCACACCGTGACGCCGGGCGGGCGGGCGATGCTGGGTCCCAACCTCGCCGGAGTGGTCGGCCGCAAGGCGGCGGCGACGCCGTTCAACTATTCGCCGGCGTTCAAGAAGCTCAACATCACCTGGAACCGCGCCAATCTGGACCGTTACCTGACGGGTCCGGCGCGCATGGTGCCCGGCACCCGCATGGTGATCTCGGTGTCCGACGCGCAGCAGCGCGCGGCGATCCTCGACTATCTCGCCCGTCCGTGATCGCCGAGCGATAATCGAAGCGGGCGATCAGCCGCCGCCAACCACGACGCCGTGGTTGGGCCAAATGCGCGAGACCAACAAGTCCGCGTGACAACCCGAGGATTTGCCCCTAGGGGCGCCCCGATGGGATCGATCCGCACCTTGCTGGGCGAACGCTACCGCTTCGCTGTCCTGCTGGTCGTCCTCGCCCTGGCCGCCAAGGCGCTGGTTCCCGCCGGCTTCATGATCGGCATCGAGGCGAAAGTCCTCACCGTGCAGATCTGCGCCGACGCGCAAGGCGCCAGCTTCACCAGGCAGATCGTCGTGCCCCAGCGGCCGCACGGCGACGACGGCGGCGCGGCGCACGGCAAGGCGGACACGCCCTGCGCGTGGTCGGCGCTGTCGCTCGACGCGGCATCGGGCACGGATGCGGCGCTGCTCGCGCTGGCGCTGGCCTTCATCGTCGCCGTGGCGCTATGGAGCGCGACCTCCGCGCCACCGGCCCGCACCACTTATCTCCGACCGCCACTGCGCGGCCCGCCGCCGCTGATCTGACAGACCCAACCGGCCCCGCCTCGGCGGCGGCCCCTGTTAGATCGTCCCGCGACCGCCGCGGGGCGCAGCATCGGACATTTTCATGAGAACCCCATTTGCCACGCTGGCCGCCGCGGCCGCGTTCGTCTCCCCCGTTCACGCCCACGCCGACGAGGCCGAAAACGCAGCGATCATCGTCACCGGCCAGCGCGCCGCCGAAGAGGCCGAGCGTCAGGCCAATGCCACGCCGGGCGGCACCGACGTCGTCGGGTACAAAGACTATGCCGACAAGTCGCTGGTGTCGCTGCGCGATGCGCTTGCCTTTTCGCCGGGAGTCTACCTGCAACCCCGCTTCGGACAGGAAGTGCGGATCTCGATCCGCGGCTCGGGCCTCTCGCGCGGCTTCCACATGCGCGGTCTGACGCTGCTGCAGGACGGCGTGCTGATTAACATGGCCGACGACAACGGCGATTTCCAGGAACTGGAGCCGATCTTCTTCGATCATCTGGAAGTCTATCGCGGCGCCAACGCGCTGCGCTTCGGCTCCGGTACGCTCGGCGGCGCGGTCAACGGCGTCACCCCCAACGGCCGCGACGCCCGCGGTCTCTACTTGCGCGCCGACGGCGGCAGCTTCGACACCCTGCGCGGCCTCGCGGCCTACGGCGGCGCCTCGGGTCCGGCGGACTTCTGGGCGGGCCTCAGCGCCGACCGCTCGGGCGGCGACCGCGATCACGCCCGCCGTCACAGCCTGCGCTTCAACGGCAATGTCGGACTGCGACTGTCAAGCGTCGCCTCGACGCGGTTCTACGCCAGCGTCAATTCGCTGAAGCAGGAACTGCCGGGCGCGCTCACCGAAGG
>DASVMK010000043.1:0-3067 GCA_036384395.1 Novosphingobium sp. | reverse complement strand
TACGAGTGCATCCTGTGCGCCTGCTGCTCGACCTCGTGCCCCAGCTACTGGTGGAACTCCGACAAGTTCCTCGGCCCGGCCATCCTGCTCCAGGCCTATCGCTGGCTGGCCGACAGCCGCGACGAGATGACCGGTGAGCGGCTCGACGAGCTGGAGGATCCGTTCCGCCTCTATCGCTGCCACACGATCATGAATTGCGCCAACGTCTGCCCCAAGGGCCTGTCGCCGGCGCGCGCGATCGCCGAGATCAAGAAGATGCAGGCCGAGCGTCACGTCTAGGAACGCCCCGGCGGGATTGCCGTGGACTTTACCTAATGGCCGCCATTCCCCCCGCGCACTTCCTGTGCGAGCCCGACCCGGACTACCCGGGCTGGCATGCCTACGAGCTGTCCGATCCTGACCGTTACAACCAGGCTTTCCTCGGCCGGCTGCACATGCGACGCGAGGGCGAGGATAGCTGCCGCGTCCGGCTTCATCCGCGCGCGATCCACGTCAATTCGGGTGGGCGCATCCACGGCGGCACCACGCTCGGCCTGATCGACGTCGGCATCTTCGGAGCGATGTACATGATCAAGGGCACGCCGGTGTCGGGCTCGCTGACGGTGGACCTGCAGACCCAGTTCCTCGGCGCCGGCGATCCCGCGCAGCCGCTCGACGCGGTGATCGAGGTGCTGCGCGAGACCCGCCGGCTCGGCTTCCTGCGCGGCCTCGTCGTGCAGGGCGAGGCGCGCGTCGCCGCCTTCAGCGCGACGATCCGCAAGCAGACCGCCGCATGAGCAGCGTCCTAAGCCGCTACGAGGCGCTCGTCGCGTCGGGCGAGCTGCGCGTCGACCCCGAGCAGGCCGCGGCCGCCGAACGGCTCGACCGCCTCCAGCGCGAGCTCGAGGCCACGTCCGCGCCGCGCGGCCTGCTGGGCAAGATCTTCACCAAGAAGCCGCCGGCCCCGCGCGGGCTCTACATCTGGGGCGGCGTCGGCCGCGGCAAGTCGATGCTGATGGACTTGTTCCACGATTCGCTGCAGATCCGCCGCAAGCGCCGCGTTCATTTCCACGCCTTCATGATCGAGGTCCACGCGCTGCTGCGCGAGGAGCGCAAGAAGGAGGCCGGCGACCCGATCCTGCCCGTCGCCGCCGCGCTCGGCGAGGACGTGCGCTGCCTCGCCTTCGACGAGATGGTGGTCAACAACTCGGCCGATGCGATGATCATGAGCCGGCTGTTCACCTCGCTGATGATCGACCAGGGCGTGACCATCGTCACCACCTCGAACCGCGCGCCATCGGAGCTTTACAAGGACGGGCTCAACCGCGAGCACTTCCTGCCCTTCATCGCCCTGATCGAGCGTGACCTCGACGTGCTGCCGCTCAACGGCCCTGTCGATTACCGGCTCCAGCGCCTGGGCGAGATCGACACCTGGCACACCCCGCTGGGCGACCCGGCCACCGCACAAGTGCGTGAGGCGTTCTACCGCCTGACCGACTACTCGCCCGAGGACATCGACCACGTCCCATCGGGCGAGATCGACGTCGATGGCCGCAAGCTCTTCGTGCCCCGGCTGCTGAAAGGCGTCGCGGTGTTCAGCTTCAAGCGGCTGTGCGCCGAGGCGCGCGGCGCGGCCGACTATCTTGCCGTCGCGCGCACCTTCCACACCGTGATCCTCGTCGGCATCCCGCGTATGGGGCCCGAGAACCGCAACGAAGCGGCGCGCTTCGTCACGCTAATCGACGCGCTCTACGAACATAAGGTCAAGCTCTTCGCCACTGCCGATGCCGAGCCTGAAGAGCTCTACGCGGCCGGGGACGGCCGCTTCGAGTTCGAACGCACGGTGAGCCGTCTGACGGAAATGCAGAGCGCCGATTACCTGGCGCTGGGGCACGGCGAAGACTGAGGGGTAGCCCGCTTCCCCATCGGATATGCAGGTTCCGGAGACACAATACCAAGTCAGGCGAAGATCGGCGATGTTAGGGGATGGACGCCCCCGCGCTCAAAGCGCGGCCCCCGCGCTCAAAGCGCGCCCCCGCGCTCAAAGCGCGCCCCCGCGCTACGCGGCCCCGAAACCGCGATATTGCACTCACGCCCAGACTCTAGCTGGATCGAGTTTTGACATTGGCACGGCGCATTCCATCACCAGCTTTCCGGCCAGTGCAGGCTGAATCACATCTTTACCCATCTGCATCACATTCTGAACCGCGAAGCCGAACAATGTCACGCGCTCCTGCAATAGTGGAACGCGGTGCTCAACGTGCGGCAAAACTACGGGCCAGAGGTTGCGAACATAATTAACCGGCAGATCGCTTGGCCGATTCTGTTCGGGTACGCGCGGGATGCCGAAATCCGCCCCCCCGAGCGTCCCCGCGACATGCCCGGCAATCTCACCGAAGTTCGGGTAATCCTGACTTCCCAAATGATTGATCATCCCCGCAACCAACGCCCAGAGGGATCGGTCGGTTTCGCCAAGAAGCGCGTTGATCGGATCTCCAAGATAGTAGCGACCGCCGTCAGACGTTTCGACATCGACGATGCCGCAATCTCGCGTGGTTCGGCCCAGTACAATCGCCTGTTTCAGGACGCTATCTACGCAACAAAAGCCCGCCAGAGAGCCAAGCACAGCTAACAGCGACTCAACATGAACGCCTCGCTCATTCTGCATGCCGGCGAGCAGCTTCTGCACCAATTCCTCGGCCCCGATTTTAAGATGAGCGACCGGATTGGTTTCGCGCGCTTTCTCAATGGCAGCATCAAGAACAGCCGCTTTTATCGCAGTTACGTCTTCGACGACCTCTTTCTTCCTGCCGAAGAGCTTTCCAAACATCTTTGCCCCCCTCGATTTGCCCGCGCCTAGGCTATGAATGACCTGCCGAGAGCAGCCACGGAAAACCGGCTCCCACTTCTCCGCGCGATGCTCTAAAAAGGACAGAGGCTACGAAGCCTTCGCCCGCAGCCGCGTTTGCGCGTTCGCCAAGCGCTGCATCAGCTTGAGGTCCCCCTCGCTGAGCTGCAGCGCAGCGTCAGCCCAGAATTCGACGATGCGATAGAGCTCGTGCAGTTCGATCGGCGAAGAGGTTCGCAT
>DASVMK010000042.1:0-21750 GCA_036384395.1 Novosphingobium sp. | reverse complement strand
CTAGGACCTTTACCTGCACAACCCTTGCAGGAACCACTCCGGCGCGCCGCCGCGGCCGTCTCCAACGATGCCGCTGCGATAGATCCAGTAGCGGCGGCCGGCGCGGTCCTCGATGCGGTAGTAGTCGCGCAGCCGCACGGTCGAGCGTTCGCGCCACCATTCCGGGGCGATGCGCTCGGGGCCTTCGGCGCGGGCGATCTCGTGCACCTGGCCGCGCCAGCGGAAGCGGTGTGGCTGGCCGTCGGGCGTAGCGTAGAGCACGGCGATCGGCTCGGGCCCGTCGAGCAGCTTGAGCGGCCGGACGGGACAGGCGAAAGCCTCCTGCCCCAGCGACACCGGCACTGGCACTGGCGCCGGCTCCAGCGGCGGTTGCCAGCGTTGCGCCCGTTCGGGAACGTGGCTGGCCTGCGGCGCCGGGCGCCGCACCGCCGCCGTGCCGAGTCGGGTCGTCAGCCGGTCGATGCAGGTCGCGAGGCTGGTGCCCTGGCGCTCGCTCTCCGTGTCGAAATCGCCCTGACCCAGCGGCAGCGCCTCGGTCCACACCGCGCGCATCCGCGCCAGTTCGATGCCGAAGCCGGCGTCGATGTCGTCGAGCCGGGCGCCGAGCAGCCGGGCGACATGCGCGGCGTCGCGGCTGGCGGCGGCGAGTTCCAGCACGCGCAGCACGACATCGCCATCGACCTTCCACAGCGCCAGCTCGATCCGGCGCAGGCCCAGCGCCCGTGCTTCGAGCAACCGCGCCATGTCGGCGGCGAGATCGCCCACCACCTGATCGAGCAGGCCGCGGTGGCGGATCGGCTCCATCAACCGGCGCTGGACGGCCGGCACTTCGGGCGCGGTGATCGGCAGCAGCGGCTCGGCCAGGCGGCCGAGGAGCTGGTCGAGGCGGATCAGCGGATTGGCATCGGGCGAGCGGGGATCGCGGAAGCGCCGCAGCAACGCCGGCCGGGCGATGCTGGCGAGGTCGCCGATCCGCTTGAGACCGAGGCGGCGCAGCACCAACAGCACGTCGTCATCGAGCCGCAGCGCGGCAGCGGGCAAGGGCGCGAGCCGGGCGGCGATGTCCGCGTCCGCCGCCAGGATCGCGTGGTCGGCATCGTGATGCGCGAGGGCCCAGGCCGCGCCGGCGGTGGGCGCGATCGCCGGCCGGGCGGCGAGCCCCTGCCCCGCCAGCGCCGCGCGGACATCATCCAGCAGCGCCCCCTCGCCGCCGAACAGATGCGCCGCGCCGCTGACATCGACGAGCAGCCCGTCGGGCGCATCGACCGCGCTCCACGGCCCCCAGCGCTGCGCCCGGACGGCAAGCGTCTCGAGGAAGGCGCGGTCGCCCGCTTCGTCGGCCGGCACCGCCGCCAGCGCGGGACAGAGCGTGCGCGCGTCGGCCAGCAGCATGTCCAGCGAAGCGCCGGCGGCGTACCCGGCGCGGTTGACGGCGGTGATGCGCGGGCCATGCGCGGTCTCGCGCACCAGCGCGACCGGCGCGGCATCCGCCCCCTCGCCCGGCGCGCAGCCCTCAAGACGCCGCCAGCGGTCGATCGCCAGCCGTGGCAGCCAGATCGCCATGATCCGCCGGCTGGGCGGCCGGTTCGGCGAAGAGCGAGTGTCCGTCATCGCGCAAGGTCCATTGTCCGGGAGGGTGGTTGCGGGCGCGGAACAGATCGGCGCGCCAGGACGGCACGCCCGGCGCGTCGGGGTTCCAGCGCGGCGGCGGCGAAGGCGCGGGCCCCACTTCCCAGCGCATCCGCGCCGAGCCGGGATCCCGCGCCGCGTCGAGCCGGACCAGCCACAGCGGCACGCCGCAGCGCTCCACCATGAGGTTGAGCCGGCGCGAGGCGGTGAAGCCCAGCGCCTTGGGATTGCCGGCGATCTCGCCCAGGACGAACGCCAGATCGCGGCAGCGCAGCCCTTCCTCCAGCGCGAAGAGCGCGTCCTCGGGCGTGCGGGCGGCGACGTGGATCAGCCCTGCGCGCAAGTCGGCGGGCAGGCCGGGGCCATAGGGCCGCCCGCTCGCCCGCAGCGCCGCGGCATCCTGCACCCAGAGCCAATTCCCGGCCGGCTTGCCCGCCTGGCGCAGACGCTCGCGCGCCAGAGCCAGCGCCATCGCCGCGCCGGCCGCCTCGCGGGCGGAGGCGAAAAGCTCGGTCTGCTGCGCGGCGCCGCCCAGCCCCGGCCGCCACTTGGCGGTTCGGGCGGGGGACGCGGCAAGGAAGGGGGGCTCGGAACGCATGGGAATCGACTCTATGTTCCCATTATGTTCCTTTCGTGGTCGAATGCAATCCCGCTCCCCGACAACCCACACTCCTGCGCCCCCGCAAAGGCGGGGGCCTCAGGCCGTTACACGATAGTCACGTCCGAAGGCGCGAGGTCCCCGCCTGCGCGGGGGACGCCGACATATGACTACATCCCCGGAACCGGCGGCACCGGCTGCGGCGGAGCGTCGGGATCGTCCTCGTGCACTTCGACGATGCCCCGGCCGACGTGGCTCTTGCGGTAGCCGTAGAGGAAATAGCAGACGAGCCCGAGCACCCCCCACACCGGCAGCACCATCTTCGCGTCGAACGGCAGGTTCCAATAGAGGAACACGCAGCCGACCAGCGCGATCGGGCCGACCGCCCAGATTAGCGGGGTGCGGAACGGACGGTGGCGCGACGGATCGCGCAGGCGCAGCACCATGACCGCGATGGCGACCATGAAGAAGGCGAACAGCGTGCCCGAGTTCGAGATATCGGCAAGCTGGCCGACCGGCAGCAACGCGGCGGCGATGGCGACCGCGATGCCGGTGATCAGCGTGACGACATGCGGCGTCTTCCATTTGGGATGCACGCTCGCCAGCTTCTCGGGCAGCAGGCCGTCGCGCGCCATGACGAAGAAGATGCGCGTCTGGCCGTACATCATCATCAGGATCACCGAGGGCAGCGCCAGGTTGGCGGCGAGGCCGATCAGGTCGCCCGCCCAGGTGTAGTTGATCGAGCGCAGGACATGCGCCAGCGCTTCCTTCGAGCAGACCAACGGCTCGCTGCCTTGCGCCAGCAACGCGGCGCACTGCTGGTTGAACTCGGCCGAGCCCGGCGCGGTCGCCAGCGCGGTCGGCTGCGCGCCGATCGCGCCGATCGCGGCGCCGGCGACCAGAAGATAGAAGATCGTGCAGATGCCGAGGCTGCCGATCAGGCCGATCGGCACGTTGCGCTGCGGGTTCTTGGTCTCTTCGGCGGCGGTCGAGACCGCGTCGAAGCCGACATAGGCGAAGAAGATCGACGAAGCCGCGCCGATGATGCCCATGCCGGTGGTGCCGGCCGGACCGAACCAGCCGTTGGGTGCGAACGGCGCGAAATGCGTCTGATCGGCCCCCGGCAGCGCGAGGAAGACGAACATCGTCAGCGCGACGATCTTCACCACCACCAGGATCGCGTTGAACGTGGCGCTCTCCTTGGTGCCAATCATCAGCAGCCAGGTGACGCCCAGCGCCACGACGATCGCCGGCACGTTGATCATCCCGGTCGAGAAATCGGCGTGGGGGATCAGCCCGTTCATCGTCCAGGTGGGGCCGGCTTGGAGCAAGGCAGGCAGCTCGAACCCGGTCCAGCTTTTCAAAAGGCCCATGAAATAGCCGGACCAACCCACCGAAACGGCGGAAGCGGCGACCGCATATTCGAGGATCAGCGCCCAGCCTACGGTCCAGGCGATCAGCTCGCCCATCACCGCATAGTTATAGGTATAGGCCGAGCCCGAGACCGGCACCATCGAGGCGAGCTCGGAATAGCATAGCGCCGCCACGGCGCAGACCACGCCGGCGACGACGAAGCTGAGGATCATCCCCGGCCCGGCCTTCTGCGCCGCCGCGGCGGTCAGCACGAAGATGCCGGTGCCGATGATCCCGCCGATGCCGAGCATGGTGAGCTGGAACGCGCCGAGCGATCGATGCAGCGACTTCTTCTCGGCGGTCGCCAGAATGGCGTCGAGCGGCTTGACGCGACCAAACATGCACTTCCCCCAACCGGATCGTGATTGGGCGGGGACGCTACCGCAACATGAGCGGTTGGCAAGGGCTCCGGCGCCCCCTTCCCCAGCCTTCTCGCAACCGCCAGAGCTTGTCGCATCGCTATTTGCGGAGCCGAAGACCGGCGCAACTAAAACCGGTTCCCACTTTTCCGCGCGATGCTCTAGGCTCACGCCATGTCCACGACCTTCCAGCTCGACACCGCGACCAGTCGCGCCACGCCCACCCCCGCGCCGATGAAGCGGCTGACGATTCCCGCGATCCGCAAGCGCAAGCAGGACGGCAAGACCGCCGAACCGATCGTCATGCTCACCGCCTATACCGCGCGCCAGGCGCAGCTCCTCGACGCGCATTGCGACCTGCTGCTGGTCGGCGACAGCCTGGGCCAGGTGATCTACGGGCTGCCCTCGAGCGTGCCGGTGACGCTCGACATGATGGCGGCGCACGGCGCAGCGGTGGTGCGCGGCAGCTATCACGCCGCGGTCGTCGTCGATATGCCCTTCGGCAGCTACGAAGCCTCGCCGCAGCAGGCCTTCGAAAGCGCCGCGCGGCTGCTCAAGGAGACGGGCTGCGCGGGCGTGAAGCTCGAAGGCGGCGAGGCGATGGCCGAGACGGTGGACTTCCTCAGCCGGCGCGGCATCCCCGTGATGGGCCATGTCGGACTGACCCCGCAGGCGGTGAACCAGCTCGGCGGCTACAACGCCCGCGGCCGCAGCGAGGCGGAAGCGGCGCGGATCGTCGCCGACGCCAAGGCGCTCGACGCCGCCGGCGCCTTCGCCGTCGTGGTCGAGGGCGTGGTCGAGCCGATCGCCATCGCGGTGACCGAGGGAATCGCCTGCCCTACGATCGGCATCGGCGGCTCCGTCCGGTGCGACGGCCAGGTGCTGGTGGCCGAGGACATGCTCGGCATGTTCGAGCGCGTGCCGCGCTTCGTGAAGCGCTATGCCGACATCGCCGAGACGATCTCCGACGCGGCGGCGCGCTATGCCGCCGAAGTGCGGGCGCGGACCTTCCCCGGCGCCGAGCAGACCTATCAGCCCAGATAAGACTGCGTCCCCGCGTGCGCGGGGACGCGGGGAATTCCATTTTGTCGCGACTCGGCCTAGGGCCCGCGCAACGCTTGAAAAGGGATCGATGCGTGCTGCGCTTCTACAAAGGCTCCATCCTGTTCACCATCGTCTGCCTGGCGCTCGGCGCCTGGTATGGCTGGGCGCAGACGGGCACGCTGGCGGGCACCGCCTCGCTGCTGTGGATCGTCATCGTGCTGTCGATCCTGGAAGTCTCGCTGTCGTTCGACAACGCGGTGATCAACGCCTCGGTGCTCGAGGACATGGACGAGATCTGGCAGCGGCGCTTCCTCACCTGGGGCATGCTCTTCGCGGTGTTCGGCATGCGTATCGTCTTTCCACTGGCGATCGTCGCCATCGCCGCCGGGATCGGCCCGGCGGAGGCGATCACGCTATCGCTCAACAATCCAAAGCAGTACGAGGCGATCGTCAGCAGTGCCCATGTTGGCATCGCCGGCTTCGGCGGCGCCTTCCTGGCGATGGTCGGCCTCTCGTTCTTCTTCGACGGCGAGAAGACGGTCCACTGGATCCGCTGGATCGAAGCGAAGCTCGCCACGGTTTCCACGATCAAGGCTGCCGAAATCGCGGTGCTGCTGGTCGCTCTCTACCTGATTTCGTTGATGCTGCCGACCGAGGAGGCGCTGACCTTCATCGTCGCCGGCACGCTGGGCATCGTCACCTTCATCGCGGTCGAGGCGCTGGGCACGATCCTCGAAATGCGGGAGGAGGCCGTGGCCATGCAGGGGGCGGTGGTGCGGACCGGGCTCGGCGGATTCCTCTACCTCAACATCCTTGACGCGTCGTTCAGCTTCGACGGTGTGATCGGCGCCTTCGCGCTGTCGAACAACATGGTCGTGATCGCGCTGGGCCTGTCGATCGGCGCGCTGTTCGTGCGATCGATGACGATCATGCTGGTGCAGAAGGGCACGCTGTCGGAATACCGCTACCTCGAGCATGGCGCGTTCTGGGCGATCATCGCCTTGGGCGCCATCATGCTGCTGTCAGCGCGGTTCCATATCTCGGAGACGATCACCGGGCTGATCGGCGCGGTGCTGATCGGGCTGTCGCTGTGGTGGTCGGTCCGCCACAAGCGGCGTCATCCCGAGGAAGCGGAAGCCCCCGCTGCGTCCGCCTGAGGACCGGTACGCAGCCGCGCCGCCATCGGCGCGGCGACGATCATCTGGACCAGGTGATAGACCAGCAGCGGCAGGATGATGATCCCCGCCTCGCTCGCCGGGAACAGCACGGTGGCGAGCGGCGCGCCCATCGCGACGCTCTTCTGCGCGCCGGCGAACAGCATGCAGATGCGATCGCCGCGCGGCAGGCGGAGCACGCCGCCGAGCAGCCAGGCGCCGCCATAGCCGAAGCCCATCGCCAGCGCGCTGCCGAGCAGGACCGCCGCCCAGCCGGCGAGATCGACCCGCGTCCAGATGCCCTGCTCGACCGCGTTGGAGAACGCGACATAGACCGCGATGCCGATCGAGGCGCGGTCCATGATCGCGATCAGCCGGCGGTGGCCGGTGACCCAGCGGCGCGTGAAGCCTTGCAGCACCTGCCCCAGGACGAAGGGCAGCAGCAGCATGGTCATCACCTTGACCAGCGCCGCCCCCTGAAACACCGCCGCCTGGCCTCCCGCCAGCAGCGAGAACAGTGGCGCGCTGACGAACACGCCGAGGATGTTGATCAGTGCCGCCGCGACAACCGAGCTGGCGACGTTGCCGCCCGCCAGCGAGCTGTAGGCAGTCGCCGACTGCACCGTCGACGGCAGCACGCCCAGATAGAGGAAGCCCAGCGCCAGCGCCGTCGGCAGGAAGCCGGCGCCGGCCTGCCACAGTAGCCAGCCGGCCAGCGTCATCGCGCCGAACACCCAGCCGACCAGCGGCACCAGCAGGCGATGGTTGCCGAGCCCGCCCCAGACCTCGCGCCGAGACAGGCGCAGGCCGTAGAGCAGGAACAGCACGAAAACCGCAGCATTGGCGACGAACTGCGCCTCATCGCGCGCGGCGCCGCTCACCGGCAGGACGGTCGCGAGCAGGATCGCGGCGCCGATCAGCCGGACCATCGGGTCGATACGTGAGAACATGGGGCTGGCGATGGCGGAACGCGGCGCGATTGTCGAGGATCGGCCTCAGCTATGCAGGTCGTATTGCTTCAGCAGGTCATAGAGCGTCGGACGGCTGATCCCGAGCAGCTTGGCGGTGCTGGAGATATTGCCCTCGCTGCGCGCCAGGGCGTGGCGGATGACCTTGCGGTCGGCCCGTTCGCGCGCGGTCTTGAGGTTGAGCGCCTGCGCCACCGCCTCGTCGGGCTCGGCGAGGTCGAGATCGGCCGCATGGACCAGCTTGCCCTCGGCCATGATCACCGCGCGCTTCACGCGGTTCTCCAGCTCGCGGACGTTGCCCGGCCAGTGCCAGGCGTCGATCGCGGCGAGCGCGTCGGCGGCGAAACTCTTCACTTGCGGGTTCATCTCACGCGCGAAGCGGATCAGGCACGACTTGGCGAGCAGCGTCGCGTCGCCCGGCCGCTCGGCGAGGCTGGGGATCCTGATGACGATCTCCGCAAGGCGATAGTAGAGATCCTCACGGAAGCGACCGTCGGCTATCATCGCCTCGAGGTCCTGGTGCGTGGCGCAGGCGATCCGCGTGTCGACGGGAATCGCGCTGCGCGACCCGACTCGCTCGATCACCCGCTCCTGCAGAAAGCGCAGCAGCTTGATCTGGAGCTGGAGGGGAATGTCGCCGACTTCGTCGAGGAACAGCGTGCCGCCCGCGGCCTGCTCGATCTTGCCCGCGGTAGTCTTGACCGCGCCGGTGAACGCGCCCTTCTCGTGGCCGAACAGCTCGCTTTCGAGGAGGTTCTCGGGGATCGCCGCGCAGTTGATGGCGACGAAGGCGCCGTTCGCCCGCCCGCTCGCCTCGTGAAGCCCCCTGGCGAGCAGCTCCTTGCCCGTGCCGCTGGCGCCTCGCAGCATGACCGAGACATTGGTGTTGGCCACGCGCTCGATCGTGCGGGCGACGCGGACCATCTCGGGCGCGGCGGTGATCAGGCGGCCGAGCACGCGGCCGTCCTCGCCGGTCTTGGCGGCGAGCGCGCGGTTCTCCGCTTCGAGCCGATGGACGTGCAGCGCGCGGCGGACGATCAGCCCCAGCGTGTCGATGTCGATCGGCTTCTGGTAGAAGTCGTATGCCCCCCTAGCGATCGCCTGGAGCGCGCTCTCGCGCGCGCCGTGCCCCGAAGCGACCACCACTTTGGCGTCGGGCTTCAGCGCCATGATCTCGTCGAGCACGGCGAAGCCCTCGCTCACGCCATCGGGATCGGGCGGCAGGCCCAGGTCAAGCGTGATGACCGCCGGCTCGTCGTTGCGCAGCGCCGCGATCGCGGCGGCGCGGTCGCCGACGACGGTGACGTCGAAGTCCTCATAGGACCAGCGCAGCTGCGCCTGGAGGCCGGGATCGTCCTCGATCACCAGCAGCTTGGGCCGTGCGGGCGCTTTGGTGTCTGCCGTTTTGGTGTCTGTCGTCATGCCACGTCCTGACGGGGGCTGTCGAAAGTTTCGATCAGTGTGCGGGCGTCGGCCAGCGGCAACCGAACGGTGAAGCGCGAGCCCAGGCCTTCGCGCGATTCGACCTCGAGCCGACCCCGCATCGCCCGCACCAGCTCGCGCGCCTCGAAGGCGCCGATGCCGAAGCCGCCGGGCTTCGACGAAACGAAGGGGCGAAACAGCTTGGAGCGGACGAACTCGGGCGACATGCCGCTGCCCGAATCGACCACGTCGAACCGTCCGAGGATGCCGTCGCAGCTCACGCTGAGGAACACCGGCGCGCTCGCCGCGCTCGCGTCTGCGGCGTTCTGGATCAGGTGGACGAGGACTTGTTCGAGCGTCTCGGCGTTGGCGACGATCGGGCAAGGCTGCGCTTCGGCCAGCACCACCGGGTGCACGCCGCGAAACCGCTCGACCACGGCGCGGGCGACGGCGGCGCCGTCCAGCGCGGCGAGGTGCGGCACCTGCCCGCCGCCATAGCGCGAGAGCCGGGCGAGCAACCCATTGAGCTTGTCCGCCGAATTGCGCAGCGTCAGCAGCATGTCGTCGCGGAACGCGGGCTTGTCGGCGTGCAGCTCCGCATTACGCGCCAGCAGGCCGAGCTGGCTCGCCAGGTTCTTGATGTCGTGCATGACGAAGGCGATGCGGCGGTTGAAATCGTCGAAGCGGCTCGCCTCTTCGAGCGCGTGCTGGCCGGCCTGCTCGGCGAGGTAGCTGGCGAGCTGCTGGCCGACGACGCGCAGCAGGTCGAAGTCCTCCCAGTCGAGCTTGCGCTGCCAGGGTGGCGCGGCGAGCACGACGACGCCGGTCAGCCGCTCGAAGTGGAGCAGCGGCACCAGCGCCCAGGCGCGTGCCTCGCTCCGCAACCATTCGGCCACGACGGCATCCTCGCCGTGCGAGGCGCGCCCCGCGCGAACATCCTCGATATCGACGATGAAAGCCCCGCCCTCGAAGAAACGCGCCTGCGCGGCGGACATCGCGTTCGCCGGCACGTCCGCCGCCGGCCATTGCCAGCGTGCGGCGAGCGTCAGGTCGCCGGTCTCGTCGGGCACCAGCAGCAGCCCGGCCGGGCTGTCGGCGACATCGGCCACCGCCTTGATCACTCGCTCCTCGAGCGTGGCGTTCGCGCTCCCACCCTCGCCAATCGTGCGGTTGAAGCGCAGCCATTCGCCGCGATAGTCGTAGCGGTGCTGGAACAAGTGCTTGGCGATCATGACCTTCAACCACCCCCGCAGCCGGGGCGAGGCCAGCGTGACCAGCGCGAGCGTGCCGGCCAGCGCCAGGAAGCCCAGTTCCATCACCCGCGCGAAATCGCCGCCGGCATGGGCCAGCCACTGCGCGATGGCGAACATCGCCAGCAGGTAGGCGCCGATCAGCATCAGCGAGACGCTCTGGAACGCGACGGTGCGCGAGGGCCGCAGGCGCAGCGCTTCGCGCTGGCCACTGGCCCCGGTCGCCAGCAGCAGTCCCGCCGCCACCGCGACGAGACCGCGCAGCGCGGCCAGCTCGTAGGGCCAGCCATCGGCGAGATAGGCGATCGCATAGAGGTTGAGATCGAAGCCCCACAGGACGGCGAGCGCCAGCGTCGGCCAGCGCAGCGCGGCGCGCGAAGGGGCCGAGGCGCCGAGATAGAGATTGTGCACCAGCACCAGCGCGCCCACCGCGACCAACAGGCGGAACAGGACCGCGACTTGTAAGACCGCGGCCGCATCGGGACCGCTGGCCCGCAGCATCAACACGTCCAGCACGATCTGCAGCACTTCCAGCGACGCCAGCACGACCGCCAGCGGACGCACCGGCGCGACGCTGGCGTGGCGCCCGTCGCTGGCGAACAGGCGCACGAGGGCGATCAGCCAGGCGAGGTTGCGCAGCGCCTCGGCGATGTCGGGGACGAAGCCCTGGTCCTCGCCGAGCGCCACCGCGACGCACCACAGCGCGGTGAGGAGCAGCGCCGCGACGATCGCGGTTCCCGCCGGGCCGAAGCGCTCGCGCCGTTTGACGAGCCAGCCCGCGGCGACCAGCGCGGCCGCCCCGCCGGCTGCGTGGCAGACGATGCCGATCGCCAGCCAGAGGCCGCCCAATCCCGCGTCGATCGCCGCCGCTGTCACCGCGCGCCCTCGTGCCACAGCACGACGCGCAAGGTCTGCAGGATGATGAGCAGATCGAGGAACGGCGTGTAGTTCTTGGCGTAGTAGAGATCGTATTCGAGCTTGTGCCGCGCGTCCTCGATCGAGGCGCCGTAGGGATAGTTGATCTGCGCCCAGCCGGTGATGCCCGGCTTCACCATGTGCCGCTCGGCGTAATAGCGGAGCTGCTGCTGGAGGTCGTCGACGAACTCGGGTCGTTCAGGCCGCGGGCCGACGAAGCTCATCTCGCCCTTGAGCACGCTCCAGGCCTGCGGCAGCTCGTCGATGCGGACCTTGCGAATGAAGCGCCCGATGCGGGTCACGCGCGGGTCGTTCTTCGTCGCCCACTGCGCGCCCCCGGCTTCGGCGTCGGTGCGCATCGAGCGCAGCTTGATGACGTCGAAAGGCTGGCCGTAGAGGCCCACGCGGCTCTGGCGGAAGAAGGCCGGGCCCCGGCTATCGATCTTCACCAGGAGCGCGAACAGCAGGATCAACGGCGCCGTGGCCAGCAGCAGGAGCGCGCTGGCGGCGATGTCGAACAGCCGCTTGACCGCGCTCGACACCGCGCGGCCCGACGAAAAGCCATCGGAGAAGATCAGCCAGCTCGGATTGACCGAATCGAGATCGATGCGTCCGGTCTCGCGCTCGATGAAGCTGGAGAAGTCGTTGACGTGAACGCCCGCGGTCTTGATTCGCAGCAGATCCTGGAGCGGCAACGCGTTGCGCCGCTCCTCGAGCGCGAGCACCACCTCGCTGACGCCCAGGTTCTCGACGTAGCGGGTGAGATCGTGGATCGCCCCGCGGCTGATCGCCTCCTCCACCGTCCGCGGCTTGTCGCTCATCGCCACGTAGCCGACGATGACGAAGCCGCTCTCGGGCCGGTCGCCCAGCACCCGCAGTCGCTGCGCGCGCGTGCCCGCACCGAGCACCAGCACGCGCCGGCGGAACACCGAGGTCCCGAGAATTCCGCCGATTATCAGGCGGTTGCCGACCAGCAGCGCGATCGCCAGCGCCATCGCGTAGGCTAGGGTCGAGCGCCAGAAGTTCTGTCCCGCGGTCAGAAAGTCGATGAACGAGAGCGCGATGATGCCCAGCGAGATCGCCACCAGCAGCCGCGCGGTGGCGAAGCGCATCGATCGCAGCGAATCCGAGCCATAGACCCCCACCGCGATCATCGCGGTCAGCATCATCAGCGCGAAGCCGGCGTGCTGCCATGCGCGCGCAAGGACGCCGCCCGGGTCCATGCCGATCTGTTCGGCGCGCAGGCGCCAGGCTAGTTCGCCCGCCATCACCAGCAGCAGGATGTCGATCAACCCCAGCAGGATCACCGCGTGGGGGATGTAATGCTTGAATAGGCGGATCATGGCCCCGCTTCGACAACTCCTGCCCGATGAAGGACTTAGCACGTCGTCTAGGCGATAGGCGTAAAATGTCGGTTACTTTTACACGTGGCTGCGATGCCTGTGGCCAAAAAGACAAAGGGCCCGCGCGGCTTGCGCACGGGCCCTGTCGCCCTGGCTTACAGAGATCTCACTTCTGCGTGGCGTTGTCCGCCGCTTCCTCCGCCGCGGCGCCCGCGCGCTCGACCGCGGCGCCCGCCTTGTTCGCCGCCGTGCCAACCTGATTGGCGGCGTTGGCGATGGCGTTGTCCTTGGCGGTCTCGCTGCCCGACAGGCCGGTGAAGAAGTAGATGCCGGCAATCAGCGCCAGCAGGATGACGATGCCGACGAACCAGCCAGGCGATCCGCCGCGCCGTCCGCCATCGCTGACGACCGTGGTGGTGTGAACCGGCGCGGCCTGGCCGCTCGGCGATTCGACTGTGGTGATGCGTTCCTCGACCATGAAAGCCTCCTTCCGGACCCGATGATGGCGTTAAACGCGCATGGCGGCGGAGGGTTGCGCCGACGGCGCGACGCGAAGCGATAGGTCCGGAAATGGTGCCCCTGGCCCGACTCGAACGGGCACGTCTTGCGACAATCGATTTTGAGTCGATCGCGTCTACCATTCCGCCACAGGGGCATGCCCGCCTAAGCGGGTGCCGGGCGTGTACCCGGCGCGAGGCCTCGCTTCAACCGCCCTTGACGGCGCCGGCGAGAATCTTGTTGAATCGGGCGTGAAGCTGATCGTTGCCGGCCAGGATCGTTTCATCGCAGATCGGCTTGGAATTGCCGCGCCAGTCGGAGACGTAACCGCCCGCCTCGCGCACCAGCAGGCAGCCCGCCGCGGTGTCCCACGGCTGGAGGGCGCTCTCCCAGAAGCCATCGTAACGGCCCGAAGCGACCCAGGCGAGATCGAGCGAGGCGGCGCCGAAACGCCGGATCCCCGCAACTTGCGGCGCGAACGCGGCGTAGATCCGCGCCCATTCGCCGACATCGCCATGCCCGGCAAAGGGAATTCCGGTGGCGAGCAGAGTCTCGTCGAGATGGCGGCGCGCCGAAACCCGCAACCGGCGGTCCTGCAGCCAGGCGCCGCGCGCCTTCTCGGCCCAGAAGCTCTCGTCGGTGATCGGCTGATAGACCAGCCCGGCGATCACGTCGCCCCAGCCGCTGCCGTCGAGGCGCGGCTCCTGCACGGCGATCGAGATCGCGAAGTGGGGGATGCCGTGCAGGAAGTTGCTGGTGCCGTCGAGCGGATCGACGATCCAGCGGGGCTTGGTCGGATCGCCGGGGATCTCGCCCGCTTCCTCCAGCAGGAAGCCCCAGTCGGGGCGCGCCGCGAGCAGCTCGTCGTAGATCGTGCGCTCGGCCGCGCGATCGGCCTTCGAGACGAAGTCCGCCGGCCCCTTGCGCGAGACCTGCAGGTGCTCGACCTCGCCGAAGTCCCGGCGCAGCCGCTGCCCGGCCTTGCGGGCAGCCTTTTCCATCACGCGGATGAGACCTGAAATCGCCAAAACAACCTCCGTTCGTCCCGAGCGAAGTCTAGGGACCCCGTTCGAGCCTGGTCGAGAACCTGCACCGTTGCGGGCCTCGACGACGCTCGGCCTTGTCCCTCGACTTCGCTCGGGACGAACGGGAGTGGGAACGCGAGCCTTTTCGTCCTGAAATCAGTTCGCCTTGCCGACGTAAGTCCGCTCGTACACATCGACCACGATGCGCGTGCCGCTTTCGATATGCGGCGGCACCAGCACGCGCACGCCGTTGTCCAGAATGGCCGGCTTGTAGCTCGACGAGGCGGTCTGCCCCTTCACCACCGCGTCGGCCTCGACGATCGTCGCTTCGACCTGCTCGGGCAGCTGCACCGAGATCGGGCGCTCGTCGTACATTTCGAGCAGCACGGTCATGCCGTCCTGCAAGAACGCGGCGGCGTCGCCGAGAAGGTCCTTGGGCAGGTTGATCTGGTCGTAGGTCTCGACGTCCATGAACACCAGGTCGTCGCCCTCTGCATAGAGGAACTGGAAGTCCTTGGTGTCGAGGCGCACGCGCTCGACCGTGTCGGCGCTGCGGAAGCGGACGTTGGTCTTGCGGCCATCGATCAGGTTCTTCATCTCGACCTGCATGAAGGCGCCGCCCTTGCCGGGCTGGGTATGCTGGGTCTTGGCGACCTTCCAGATGCCCTTTTCGTATTCCAGGATGTTGCCCGGACGGATGTCCACGCCGCTGATCTTCATGGGGTGCGCCTCTGATGGGAAAGAGCAGAAATCGGGAAAGGCGCGCCCTTAGCGCGGGCGGGAGCATCTGGCAATCAGTGCGACGCCCCCGCGACAGCCTCGCGCACGCCTGACGACTCTGGCCACGGCCGCGCGACGCTGGTAGCGCTACGGGCATGACGCGCCCGCCGCCCTTCGCCGCGATCGTCGCCGCGCTGATAGCGGGGCCGATGGCCACGTCCGTGCTCGGCGCGCCGACCGGCCGGATCGGAACGCTCACGACCGGCACGTATGCCTGCGAGTTGCCGGGCGACGCCGCCGGTGCGGTCGGGCGGCGGATGCCCGACGACGACTTCGTCGTGATCAACGCCTCCACCTACCGCGCCCGCGACGCCAACGGCACGTACCTCGTGACCGGCCGCCAGGTGATAATGACCAGCGGGCCTTTACGGGGCCAACGCTATCGCCGCGTCTCCGACCGGCGGCTGCAGGCTGTGAGCCGCGATGGCGTCGATCTGCCGCTGCGTTGCATCCGCGCGCCCCGCGCCGACGATTGACGCGTCGAGGATTGCCTCTCGGCTCTGTTGCGTTAAATCATAACCCAGTTTAGCTTCTCGCCGGAGTGCAAAAAGCACGCAGCGGGAGAAGCAGCTTGGATCTTGGTCTTGCCGGCAGGGTCGCGCTCGTCACGGGTGCCACCGCCAATATCGGCCGCGCCATCGCGCTTGAGCTCGCCGGCGAGGGCGCGGCGCTGGTCGCGGTCGGCCGCGACGAGGAGGCCGGCGCGCGGCTGATCGCCGAGGCCCGTGTGCGCGGTGCGCAAGAGGCCGTGTTCATTGCCGCCGACCTGCTCGATCCCCACGCGGCACCGCGGATAGCCTCGCAGGCGGAACGAGTGGGGCCGATCGCGGTCCTGGTCAACACCGTGGGCGGCAATGTCGACCAGGGCTTCTTCGCGGATTCCGACCCGGCCAAATGGGCGGGCGACATCGACCTCAATTTCGGCACCATGCTGCGCATGACACATGCGGTGCTGCCCGGCATGATCGCGCGCAAGGGCGGCGCCATCGTCAACGTCGGTTCGACGGCGGGGCTGGTCGGCGACTACATGCTGCCGGTCTATTCGGCGATGAAGGGCGCGGTGCACAGCTTCACCGTGGTGCTCGCCAAGGAACTTGGCCAGCACGGCATCCGCGTCAACGCGATCGCACCTTACGCCACCTTCGCGCGGGATCCCGCGGCCTTCAGCACGGGCAGCCGCTTCCACCCCGACAGCGGTCTGTTCGCCGGCCGGGGCGAAAGCATCAGCGCCGAGGACAAGGCGATCCGCCAGCGCCGCACGTTCGTCGGCCGGCCTTTCGCCACGCCGGAGGAAATGTCCTCCGTCGTCGCCCTCCTCGCCTCGGATCGCGCGAGTTTCGTCACCGGCCAGGTCTGGCCGGTCGACGGCGGCGCGCTGCTCTGACGAAAGGACGCCCGATGTTCGACGCCGCCGCCATTATCGCCGAGGCTGAGGCCATAACCGGCCTCACCGATCCCGAGCCCGAAGTCCGCCACAATCTCGAGCGCCTGGTGGATTCGCTCGCCCGCGAGTTCCCGATGTCGCCTTCGGGCGAAGTCTCGGTGCGCACCATGCTGCTGGCGGATACGGTCAACCGGCTCGAAGGGCTGAAGTGGCTGCGCGACTACCCGGAGATCGCCGAGGAGACGATCGCGACGCCGGTGTTCCTCACCGGCCTGCCGCGCTCGGGCACGACGTACTTTCAATACCTGTTCGACCGCGACCCCCGGTTCCGCCTGATCCGCACCTGGGAAGCGATGATGCCCTCGCCGCCGCCGGGCTTCGATCCGGCCTCGGTCACGCAGCGGCGGGCCGCATGGATGGCGATCCAGGCGCAGCGGCGTGTCGAAGGTTTCGACGCGCTGCATCTCTACGACGAGGATGGCTCGGACGAATGCCACGCCTTCCTCGAGCAGAGCTTCGGCGCCGTGGGCCTCGACAACCTCTGCCGCGTGCCGAGCTATTTCACCTACCTGATGGACGAACTGGACCTCGCGCAGACCTACCGCGTCCACAAGCGCCAGCTCCAGCTTCTGCAGTGGCGCGGGGAGCGCAAGCCCTGGGCGCTCAAGTATCCGAATCACGTCATCGCCATGCCGGCGATCCTTCGCGTCTATCCCGATGCCCGCTTCGTGATGACCCATCGCGACCCGGTGCAGACGCTGGCCTCGATCGCCAAGATGACGCTGGCGCTGCGCGGCGCGCGCGCGGCCGGGCCGGTCGATCCGCACGAGGTCGGGCGCGACATGCTGGCCTTCATTGCGCGCCATATCGACCGCATCTTGGCGTTCGACGGCTCGCCCGAGGGCCAGCGCGTGATGCACGTCGATTACTACGCGCTGATCGCCGATCCCGTCGGCGAGATGCGCCGGATCCACCGGGGCCTCGGCATCGACACGCCCGCCGACGTCGCGGCGGCGGTGGCAGACTGGCACGCCGCCAATCCCAAGAACGCCCGCGGGCGCAACGACTACGCGGTGGCGCAATTCGGGCTCGACGAGGCCGAAGTCGCCGCCCGCTTCGCCCCTTACATGCAGCGCTTCGCCATTCCGCGCGAAGCCGAGGGCCTGGCTCGCACCACCGAAGGATGACACGATGAACCCCGATACCACCGCACTCCAGACCTTGATCGACAAGGACGCGATCCGCGATCTCGTGCTGACCTATTCGCGCGCCATCGACCGCCAGGACGTGGCGCTGCTGCGCGACCTCTATACCGACGACGCGACCGACACCCACGGCGACAGTTTCGACGGCTCGGCCGAGGACTATTGCCGGTTCATCGAAGCCGCCCTGCCCCACATGCCCTACAGCGGCCACCACATCTGCAACCACCTGATCGCGGTCGAAGGCGACGCGGGCAGCGGCGAGGTGTACGCGCTCGCCTACCATGTCATCCCCACCCGCGACGGCGGGCGCGAGGAAGACTTCATGGCGGTGCGCTATCTCGACAACTACCGCCGCTGCGCCGACGGGAAATGGCGCTTTTCGAAGCGCGTGGTGACCTACGACCTCAAGGTCCGGCGTCCGTTCACCGGCGGCGGGTTACTCGGCCTGGGAGCGCAGGATCCGAGCTATGCCGTCTGCACCCATCCCGCCTTTCAGCGGGGACCGCGGAGATAGGTATTCCGCCCTCGCGATCAGTCCGCACCCGCCGGTCGGAAGCTGTGATCCGCTCGTGCCCGAAAGTTGAGCAGGCGCGCCGGCTCGCCGCTGGTACGGAATGAATAAGTCGTGCCGGCGGGAATGAAGATCGACCCGCCCGCCGCCAGCGCCTTGTCGCCCCAGTGCAACGAGCCTTCGGCCACGTAGAAGATCTCATCGTCGTCGTGCGCATGTGGCGCGATCAGCGTATGCGGATCGAGGCGCATCTCCATGAGCTGCATGCTTGTCGCATCGCCGCTCTCGTGGAACGCCAGGTGCCCTTCGAGCTCGGTCGGATCGATGTGATCGCGCATCCAGCCCATCGGGATGTCGCCGATCCGCCGCCATTCGAGACGGTCGGGATGATGCACACGAAGGCTCATTGATGCTCTCCTCGCCCGATGCGCGAGAAACCGCTGTCCTACAGGCCGGGCGTCTGCCATGCAGAAGAGGTTATTTGAATTATAAATTCAATACAATGAGTTGATCGTAAATGTTATGAACCATTCTCTTTTTTGCTCTGGACACTGTCAACTGTGTCAACTTCGCACCATCCCCCGGCTCCGAACCCCGAATCGCTCGGCATAGAAGCGAAAGCGTTCGCGCAGGGCCTCCTTGCTCAGGCCATAGTCCTCGGGCGCATATTCGTGGGCGCCGTGCTTGTCCTTGGGCGTCGCCTCGCGCCAGGCCCTCATACGCGCCAGCGCCTCGGGGGTGAGCGTCTCGCCGAGGAAGGCGTAGAGATCGTCGAGGACCGGGAACGGGTCCTTCTGGAACGGCGCGAACTGGATGTCGAAGAAGCGGGGTTCGTTGCCGGCTTCGCGGAAGGCGATCATCCGCCGCATCTGCAGTTCGCAGGCCTCAGCGGTCACCTCGCCCAGCCAGGGCTTGTCGGGCGCATCGGTGTTGGGCTTGTGCATCTCGAAATAGAGATCGGCGACCGAAGGGATCACGCTGGCGACGTCGCGGTGCGTCATGCAGTAACGCGCATCGGGGAACACCCGGTCGAGCGCGTCGATGAACATCGAATAGCTCGGGTTCTTGAGCCGCCAGCGATGCGGCGGGCAGCGCCATTGCAGCAGCTTGAGCACACGCTTCACATGGCGGAACGTCGGCACGAGATCCGCCTGGTGGTTGAGCCAGGCGACGTAGGAGGGGATGCGGTACGAGGCCTGGAAGAGCTGGCTCTTGAAGTCCTGTGCCATCAAGAGCTGGTCCTCGATCGGAGAGGTCGAGGTGCTGGGCAGCATCTGCTTCATCCGCGGCGTGAACTGCGCGCGCAGCGCCATGTGCCCGTCCATCACCGCGATGCGCGGATCGCTGTGGTACGTCGCGGTCTCGGGCGGCGGGCACGGGTTCATGCCCTCCCAATTGCGCATGACGCGCACGGCCGGGTCCTCGCCCAGCAGGCAGTGCAGCGCGGTGGAGGCGGTGCGCGGCAGGCCCAGGATCATCAGCGGCGCGGCGATCTCCTGGTCGTCGATCTCCGGGTGGCGCGCGTACCAGTCCTCGATCTCGAGCCGGCGGCTGAGCAGCATCACCGCCTGCCCCTCGAACCGCACCCGGCCCTGGTCGTTGAGCCCGGCCTCGCGCCGCACCGAATCGACGAGGATCTCCAGCCCTTCGATAAAGCCCTGGTTGCCGAAACGGGACAGCCCGGTTCCCTCGCGGGCGGCATCCATCAGTTCGCGCGGGCTTCTCATGGCTCAGGCCGTCACATAGCCGCCGTTCAGCGGATAGGTCTGCCCGGTGATCCACTCCGCGGCGTTCGAGCAGAGGAAGGCGATCAGCGCGGCGACGTCGCTCGACTTGCCGTAGCGACGGATGACATAGCGCGACATCTGCGTCCTGGCCTGGTCGGTCTCCATGAACGCCGCGAGCTCGTCGGCCGGCATGTCGGGCAGCAGGGACGAAAGCGAGACCGCGTTGCAGGTCACGCCGAAGCGGCCGACCTCCTTGGCCAGCGACTTGGTGAAGCCGTTGGCGCCCGCCTTGGCGGCGGCATAGACCGCGAGGCGCGGCTCACCGATGCGGGCCGAATCGGACACCACGTTGACGATCCGCCCGCGCTTCGCCTTGACCATCGCCGGCAGCGCCGCGTGGCAGCAGTTGAGCACGCCAAAGAGGTTGGTGCCGAGATAGCGGTCCCAGTGGCTGGGGTCTTCCTCCCAGAAGGTCTGCGCCGGACGAAGCTGGCCGACGGGTCCTGCCATGCCGGCGTTGTTGACCAGGATCGTCACCGGGCCGAGCGCGGTCGCGGCCGCCTCGACCCCCGCGCGCACCGCCGCCAGGTCACAAACGTCGAAGGGCACCGCCAGAGCTTTGACGCCCATCGCGCGGATCTCCGCCGCGACGGCCTCGGCCCGCTCGGCGACGAAGTCGTTGACCGCTATGCCACCCGCGTTGTGGCGTGCCAGTTCTATCGCCGTCGCACGCCCCGCGCCCTGCCCGGCGCCGGTGACCAGCGCCACCTGTCCGCCGAGATCCAGCAGATCCTCTCCGTCCATGCCTCTCGCTCCAATCCGTTTGCAGAGAGAGGCTAGGTAGTGATCGCTATCCCTTCAAGCGGCGCCCGCATCGCCTGGGCGAAGAGGTGGCAGGCGCGAAGAGCGCGCTGGCCGCGGCTAACCCCAGATCGCGTCGGCCGCCGCCAGCGCCTGCGCGCCGCGGCCACCGAGCTCGCTGGTCAGCAGCTTGAGGCGGTAGGTCCACAAGTGCAGCGGATGCTCGAGCGTCATGCCCATCGCGCCGAGGAACTGGTGGTAGTCATAGGTCACCCGCTTGGCCGCCTCCTGCGCGTGCAGCGCGGCGAGCGCGGCGTCGCCGGCATCGCCGGTACCCGCCGCCTTGAGCGCCAGCCAATAGACGCCGTTGGTGACGACTTGCGCCTCGGCGAGTCGGTGGCGCAGGCCCTGGAACGTGGCGAGCGGCCGGCCGAACTGCTTGCGTTCCGAGACGTACGTCACGGTCGATTGCAGAGCGGCGGCGAGCAGCCCGGCCATCTCGGCGGCGAGCGCCACGCGCCAGCGGGTGCGCAACGCCTCGGGCGCGACGTCGTGGTTGTTCAGTTCGGCGGGAAGGCCGGTCAGGTAGGCGACCGGGTAGGCGTAGAGAACTTCCTCGCCGGCATCGCGGATGTCTCCCTCGCCCGCGGTGAAACTGCGCACGCCACCGTCGCCGACCACCACCACGGTCGCGCCGGGCTTGAGGAAACGCACCGGCTTGGCGAGCCGGCCTTCCTCGACCAGGCAGATCGGCCGCGGCAGCTCGGGATCGAGCAGCGGGCGGACCAGCGCCGAGAACGCCGCCTCGATCGCGAAGGGTAGCCGTGCCAACCGTTCGACCACAAGCGCGGCGGTGACGGCGCCGAGTTCCTCGATGGCCATGACATCGAGAAAGCCACCCTCGACCAGTTCGGCGTCGAGCGCTTCGCTGGTCAGCGCGAACGAGGTGTCGTGCAGCGGCACGCCCGCGTAAGGGCGCGTCAGGCTGTCGATGAAGTCGAGGATCTGGGTCTGATCTTCGTTGAGCGCGAGATGCATCAGCGCGGTTCCCTGGGCAGTTGCAGCACGTCGCCTGCGATGATGTTGAGCTGGATCTCCGCCGCGCCCGAAGCGATGCCGGCGACGATGCCGCGTTGGTGGTGCATCTGGAGATAGGCCGATCCGCCTGCCAACGCCTGCGGCACGAACTCGGCGACGAATTCGGACACCGCGCGCTCGGCCATCACCGTGGCGAAGCGGGCCGAGCTCGCTTCCGGGCCGACGCCGAAGCCGTCGACACGCTTTTGCACGATGGCGTAGATCGCGGTGCGTGCCGCCTCGCACAGCGCGGCGCAGCGTGCGGCCTCGATCCGCACCGCCTCGCGGGTGAAGTCGCCCGCTTCCTGGAGCATCGCCACCGCCCGGTCGAGCGCGGTGCGCGCGAGCTGGTAGCGCGGGATGCCGAGCCGCTCGTTGGTCAGCGAATAGGCGATTATCTCCCAGGCTTGCCCTTCCTCGCCGAAGCGCGCCTCGACCGGCACGACGACGTCGTCGAAGAACACCTCGTGGATATCGCCTTCGCCGATCAGGCTGGGGATCTGACGGACGGTGATCCCCGGCGTGTCCATCGGCACCAGCAGGATGGTGATGCCGCGCTTGCGGTCGTCGCTGGTGCGGGTGAGCAGGAAGCAGGTGTCGGCAAGGCCCGCGTAGGAGGTCCAGATCTTCTGGCCGTTGACGCGATA
>DASVMK010000041.1:0-7357 GCA_036384395.1 Novosphingobium sp. | reverse complement strand
TCCACCGCCGGGCCGATCATGTGGCCCACACGCTCGCGCATCTCGCGCGCCGCCTTGTTGGTGAAGGTGACGCAGAGGATCTCGCTCGGCCAGGCGAGGCGGCCCCGGACCAGATGCGCCATGCGCGCGGTCAGCGCCGCGGTCTTGCCGGTGCCCGCCCCGGCCAGCATCAGCACCGGCCCCTCGGTGGTCAGCACCGCTTCGCGTTGCGGCGGGTTGAGCGCACGCAGCAGCGGATCGGCATCGCAATCGAGAGGAGAGGGAGCGGGGTTCGGCACGGGTGAACAGCTAGGGAACATGTCGTCGTGGCGCAAGGGCGGCTCGACCGATGCGGGGGAACAATGGGGCGGACGGGCCATTGGCTGCGGTATGCTTCGCAATCGGAGGAAAAGAGATGCGCAGACTGTTGCTCGCCGGGGCGGCGTCGCTTGCCGTGCTATGCGGGGCGCCGCTCCTGGCCCAGAACGCCGCGCCTTCCGCGGCCGCGACCGCCAAGGCGATGACCCCGCAGCAGAAGGCCGCCTACGATGGCTGGCCGGCGGACAAGAAGGCGGCCTATGACGGTTGGCCGGCCGAGTACCAGGCCTATTACTGGAGCCTCTCGTCCAACCAGCAGACCGGCTGGTGGGCGCTGAGCGCCGAGCAGCGCGGCCAGATCATGGGGATGGACGCGGCGCAGCGCAGCGCCGCCTGGGTCTCGATCGAAGCGCAGCTCAAGGGCGCTTCGCCGCCGGCCCCGTCCACCGCCGCCAGCCCCGCGCCGGGCACCGCGACGGCGACCGAGTCCGCCTCGCCGGCCGATCCGCCGGTCGAGCAGGTTCAGGCCAATCCGCGCGGCGAGGGCCCGGCCAGTCCGGTCCCGCCGGCTCCGGCCACCGCCTCCAGCCCCGTGCCGCCGGCGCTGCCCGCCGATCCGGGCTACCAGGCCGGCCCGTACAAGGGCGCGCTGACCGCGCCGCCGGCCGAGGCGATGAACAAGACCTACCCGCTCTGCAGCAAGACCGTGCAGGATAGCTGCCGCAACCGCGGCGGCAAGTGAGGTCCTCATGACCCGAGATGCCCGAAAGGCCTGAGACGGCCGAACGGGTCGCACGCGGGGAGGGCGCCGGTTCGCCGGCGCCCTCCCTTTGGCGCCCTCCCTTTGGCGTTGGCCTTCACAGGGTTTTGATTGACAGGACCGCGGCGCCGGGCGAGCGACGCGGCCGATGAGCCCCATTCGCGCCAATGCCCGCATCCTCGCCGCCGCCCTGGTGGGCACGGCGGTGGAGTTCTACGACTTCTACATCTACGCGACGGCCGCCGCGCTGGTGTTCGGGCCGCTGTTCTTCCCGGCGGAGAGCGCCACGGCGCAGACGCTGTTCGCCTTCATGAGTTTCGGCATCGCCTTCATCGCCCGCCCGGTCGGCGCGATCGCCTTCGGGCATTTCGGCGATCGCATCGGCCGCAAGTCCACGCTCGTCGCTTCGCTGCTGCTCATGGGCACCTCGACGCTGCTGATCGGCCTGCTTCCCACTTACGCGATGGTGGGGTGGATCGCGCCCGCCTTGCTGTGCCTGATGCGCTTCGGCCAGGGCTTCGGGCTGGGCGGCGAATGGGGCGGGGCGGCGCTGCTGGCGGTGGAGAACGCGCCCAAGGGCTGGGAGGCGCGCTTTGGCGCGGCGCCGCAACTCGGTGCCCCGGTCGGCTTCCTCGCCGCCAACGGGCTGTTCCTGCTGCTCGGGCTCGGGCTGTCGGATGCGGATTTCGCCGCCTGGGGGTGGCGCATCCCGTTCATCGCCAGCTCGGTGCTGGTCGCCATCGGACTGTGGATTCGGCTCAAGATCGGCGAGACCGCCGCTTTCCGCGAGGCGCTGGAGAAAGCCCCGCCGCCCGCCGTGCCGCTGGCGACGCTGCTCTCGCGCCATGCCGGCGCGGTGCTCGCCGGCAGCGCCGGGGTGATCGCCTGCTTCGCGATCTTCTACCTCGCCACCGCCTATGCCCTCGCGCAAGGCACCGGTCCGCTCGGCCATGCGCGCGAGACGTTCCTCTCGGTCCAGCTCGCCGCCAACCTGTTCCTCGCGTTCGGCATCGTTGCGGCGGCGGTGCACGCCGACCGTCACAGCCCGCGCCACGCGCTGATGCTCGGCGCGGCGGGCACGGTGGTGCTCGGCCTGTTGTTCGGACCGGGGCTGGCCGCCGGATCGTTGTGGGTGGTGTTCGCGACGCTGGCCACGGCGTTGTTCGTCATGGGCTATGCCTATGGGCCGCTGGGCGGCTGGCTACCGACGTTGTTTCCGGTGACGGTGCGCTACAGCGGCATCTCGGTGGCGTTCAACGCCGGCGGCATCGTCGGCGGGGCGGTGACGCCGATCCTCGCGCAGATGATGGCGAACAATGGCATGGGCGCGCAGGCCGGGCTGCTGCTGTCGGTGGCGGGAATGCTGTCGCTGCTCGGACTATGGCTGGCGCGTCCGGTGGTGGAATAGATTTGATTCGCGCCTTCCCGCCTTTGCGCGAAAATCCTACCCCTTCAGCCGCAGCAGCGTCAGCTTGGCTTTCCCGACCTTGCGGTCCGCCACCGCTTCGAGCGCGCGGATTCTGAGCTCTTCACCGGCCTCGGTCTCCAGGCTGATCCAGGTCGCCTCGCCGATCCAGCCGAGGCGGACCAGCTTGTCGAGCGCGACGCCGCCCGCGCCGGTCTGATAAGGCGGATCGAGCAGGATCAGGTCGAGCGGTTCTTTCGCCGGCCCCAGCGCCATCACCGAGCCGGCGCGCACGTCGCACTGCGGCTGGGCGCGCAGCGCGGCGATGTTCGCGCGCAGCGCCCGGATCGCCGCCGCGTCCTGCTCGACGAACGTGCAATGCGCCGCGCCGCGCGACAGCGCTTCCAGCCCCAACGCGCCCGAGCCGGCGAACAGGTCCGCCACGCGCAGCCCCTCGAAGCTGCCGAGCCGGCTCGTCAGCATGGAGAACAGCGTCTCGCGCGTGCGATCCGCCGTCGGGCGCGTGGTGTCGCCCTGCGGCGCCGTGAGCTTCCGTCCGCGCCATTGGCCGGCGACGATTCTCACTTGCGCGGCCCCTTGGGGGCGCCGGGCTTGCGCGGTCCCGACTTCCCGGGTCCGGCCTTGCGCGGCGCGGCCTTCGCCCAGCCAGAGGGCTTGCGCGGCGGCTTACCGGGCGACGTACCGGGCGACTTGGGCCGATCAAGCAGCTTCTCGCCCCGATCGCGGTCATCGGACTTGCGAGGGGGACGGGCCGGTTTTTCCGATCCTCCCCGGGATGGGGAGGTGGCAGAGGCGGAGCGGCTGACGGAGGGGGCTTCCGAGCGGGTGCGTCGCGTGGGGCGATCCCCATCCATCGGCTTCGTCGGTCGCGCATCCCGCGCCGGAAAGGATTTGCGGTCGGAGCGAACCGCGTTGTCCGGTCGTCCGCCGCCGGGGAAGGGCGCGCCCCTCGCGGGACGTCGATCTGTGCCCGCGCGCCCTCCGTCAGCCGCTCCGCGTCTGCCACCTCCCTCAGTGGGGGAGGATCGTACGGGCGCGCGTTCCGCTATCGGCCGCGCCCAGCTGGTGATCCGCTTCATTTCGCCACCCGAACCGCCCTTCAGCGATTTCACGAAGCGCTCGACATCGACCTGGCGAATCTCCACCGCCGCGCCGCGCGGCAGGTCGAGCAGCTCGAACGGGCCGTAGGAGGTGCGCAGCAGGCGGCTGACTTCGAGCCCCAGGTGTTCGAGCACACGCCGGACTTCGCGGTTCTTGCCCTCGGTCAGCGTCAGCTCGATCCACTGGTTGTGCCCGGCGCTGCGCTCCATGTTGGCGTCGATCTTGCCATAGCGGAAGCCGTCGATCTCGATGCCCTCGATCAGGTCCTCAAGCTGCGCCTGGGTGATCGCGCCGAAGGTGCGCGCGCGATAGGTGCGCGGGATGCCCGAGGAGGGCAGCTCCATCGCCCGCTTCAACTCGCCGTCGTTGGTCAGCATCAACAACCCTTCGGTGTTGAAGTCGAGCCGCCCCACCGGCATCAGCCGCGGCGTGCCCTCGGGCAGCGCATTGCGCAGCGCGGTGTAGATCGTCGGTCGCCCGGCCGGATCGCGCTCGGCGGTGAGCAGCCCGGCCGGCTTGTGGAACACGAACAGCCGCGCCGCCTCGGCCGGCCGTACCGGCTTGTCATCGACGGTCACGCCCTTGAGGCTGGTCAATACGGTGTTGGCCGTGGTCACCACCTCATCGCCGATTTTCACGCGCCCGGCCTCGATCAACCGTTCCACCTCGCGTCGCGATGCGACGCCGGCACGGGCAAGCAGCTTGGCGATACGGTCGCCCGATCTAGTTTCAGGGGTGTCAGACATGCGGCGCGCCTTAGCGGGGCGGCGAGGGGGCGTCAAAGCGCGGTGGGAGCCTTATTCCGCAGGGCGCGTGTAATCGACCAGGTGCCAGACGCCGTCGACACCGTCGCCGGTCGCCACTTCGGCGGTATCGTGGAAGCGGGTATAGACCGGGCGTCCGTTGAGCGCCCATTGCGTCCGGCCGTCGCTGCGCTGGACGACCGTCCAGTCGCCGACCGCGGCCGCTTCGGCCGGGGCGTAGACGGGCGGCCATGCCGACGCGCAGCCGCCGTTGCACACCGAGCGGCCGGGCCCGTCGCGGTCGGACACGTAGAGACGCTCGCCGGTCGGGAACTTGCGATAGACGTACCCTTTTTCGCCTTCGCCGACGAATGCGACCTCCGGGGGATGCCGCGGTATGGCGGCCGTCTCGGGCACCGTCTGCGCGCTGGCGATCGGCAAGGGCAGGACCGACGCGGCGGCACAGGCGAACACGGCTAAAGCGCGCATGGCTAACTCCCGTTTTTCCCGAGAAGCCCAACGTACCAGACAATCGCCTCGCGGCAATCGCCCGTGCGGGGGTGGGGGCAAGGGCCGCGCCCACCCCAGTTGTGCACCGCTTGATAGCACACCCCGCTGGCCTCCGGGGCAAAACTCGCTAGCTATGCTCCCCCACGGTTTGCGGGATGGCGGCGGAGGTATTCTTGACGAAGCAGCGCAAAGGCTTGGGCCTGTTGCTGACCGCATTTTCCAACCGGAAGACAGGCATTATGCTTGTTTACGGTATGGCGGCCGGCCTGCCTTACGCGCTGCTGCTCGGAACGCTCTATGCTTGGCTGGGGGAAACCGGCGTCAACCTGGAAACGATGGGCGTCTTCTCGCTCATCGGCCTCGCTTACGCCTTCAAATTCCTCTGGTCTCCGCTGGTTGATCGGGGCCGTGTGCCCTTTCTTTGGCGACTGGGGCGCCGGCGAAGTTGGTTAGTGCCGATCCAGGCGCTGGTTGGGCTGGCGCTTATGGCGCTGGCTGCCCTGGACCCGGCGCGATCCATTGGATTGTTCTCACTGCTAGCGGGAATTGCCGCCTTTGCGAGTGCCACGCAGGACATCGTCATCGATGCTTGGCGCGTCGAAGTGGCGGACGAAACGGCGCCTCTGGAATTTCTGTCTTCCGTCTATCAGCTCGGTTATCGGCTCGCCGGTCTTGCGGGTGGGGCTCTTGCACTGGTGATAGCCGCGCGGACGGGCTGGCCGGCGGTCTATTTCTGGTTCGGCGCCTTTATGCTGCTGGTGATGCTGGCGAGCTGGTTCGCGCCCGACACGTCTTGGGAACAACCACTGGAAGGCGAGGCCGAACTGGCCGCGCATCCGCTGAGGCGAAAAGTGCGGGTCACAGCGCTTGCCATCGTCGGCGGGTTGTGGGCCTGGGCGCTCATCATCGTTGTGGCGTTCATGGTGGAATCCTTAAGCGCGCCGCCGGGCGAAAGGCCGAATGCGACGGACTTCACGAAATTGTACGGTCCGCTGATCGTTCTTGCCACTGTGGTCTTTCCCGCCATCATTGCCGCGGTGTTGGATGGCTGGCGACAACACGGTCGCCATCTTGCTGCCACGGAAGAGGCGGTGGGCTCGCGAGGCTTCGTCGATCATGCCTATGAGGCATTGGTCGAACCCTTGGCCGAGCTGACTGGAAGGCTGGGGTGGGCTGCCATCCTCGTGTTGGCCATTGTGCTCAGCTACCGCTTGACGGATTCTGTCTGGGGACCGTTCGCACTGCCGTTTTATCTGCAGGAACTGCATTACACGAACGATGAAGTCGCGATTGCATCGAAGTTCTTCGGTGTGGGCATGACGATGGCCGGTATCGCGCTGGGGGCGGTATCTTTTGCAGCCCTTGGTCGGATGCCCACGGTTGTCCTAGGTGCGGCGCTGGCCGCCGCGTCCAACCTGCTATATGCCGATCTCGCTCAAGGTGGCGCGGGGCTGGACGCTTTCGGTTCGACGACAGGCTTCTACTGGCTGGCCGAGCAGTTTGGCGCCGATGCGCGATTTTCGCGGTTGTTGCTCGCCATAGCCGGTGAGAATCTCTCCGGCGGGCTCGCGGGTGCGGCTTTCGTCGCTTACCTGTCCTCAATCACGGCCAAGAGTCATGCCGCCGTGCAATACGCTTTGCTGTCCTCGCTGACGGTTCTGGTCGGCTCGCTCGGCCGTGCAGCGCTGGGGGAGAGCATCGACAGCGGCGGCTACGCCCCCGTATTCTACACGACGGCAGCAGTTGGCGTGGTCGCGGTCGTGCTAACCTCCCTGGAATGGGTGCGCCAGGCCCGAGCGGCGCGGCGTGCTCAGTCCGGGATCTCTTCGTTCAATCGCAGCACCTCGCCCGCGAGGTAGAGCGAGCCGGCGATCAGCACGTCGCCTTCGGGCGGGAGCGCGCGCAGGGCGTGCGCCACGGTCGCGAAGCTTGTCACCGGCTGGTCGGTATGCGCGGCGAAGGCCTCGGGCGGATGGGCGTCGTGGCCCGGCGCGGGGACCACCGCGATGCTGCGGATCCGGCCGGCGAGCGGCGCGACGAGCGCGGACGGGTCCTTGTTGGCGAGCATGCCGACGATCAGGTGCAGCCTGGGCCGATCGGCCAAATGGCGCGCGATGGCGGCGCCGGCATCCGGGTTGTGCCCCCCATCGAGCCAGACCTCCCGATCCGGCGCCAGCGCGGTCAGCGGGCCGGGGCCGAGGCGCTGCAGCCGCGCCGGCCAGCGCGCGCTCCGGATGCCGCGCGCCATCGCCTCTGGCGTGACCGCGATCCGGTCCTGATGCCGCAGCATGGCGACCGCCAGCGCGGCGTTGTCGGTCTGGTGCGCGCCTGGCAGCGCGGGGAGGGGCAGCGTGAGTTCGCCGTGCGCGTCGCGATAGTGGATCGCCTCGCCGGCCTCTGCCCACCAGTCACGATCGCGCAGGACCAGCCGCGCACCGTGCGCGGCGGCGATGCGGGCGACCTCGTCCCGCGCCACGGCGGGATAGGCCTGCGTCACCAGGGGGGCGCCGGGCCGCGCGA
>DASVMK010000040.1:0-11780 GCA_036384395.1 Novosphingobium sp. | reverse complement strand
GATCTGGGCTGCGGCTGCACACCGGATAGAATGACCCTGGCACCCGCGACACGCGCGTGCGCGACGAACTCCTCGAGTGCCTGTACGCCGCTGGCGTCGAGCAACGGGACAAGCCGCATGCGCAAAATGATCACCCTTGGGCATTCGCCCAGTCGGCGCAGGGTGTCGAGAAGCTCGCTCGCGACGCCAAAGAAGAAGGGGCCGTTGATCCGGAATACCTCCACGCCGCTGGGCAAGGCATCGCGCTGATGAACGTCTTCGAAATCGAGATCCGCGTCTTTCTCACCGCTGGTCCCGACCTCCACGGCCTCCGCCATGCGCGCCATGAACAGCAGCGAGGCCAGCGTGACGCCAACGCCGATGGCGACCGTGAGATCGACGAAAACGGTTAGGCCGAAAGTCACAAGCAGAACTGAGCGGTCGCTGTTGGGCATGCGCAGCAGCGCCAGGAACCGTGCGTACTCGCTCATGCCCCAGGCGACCATGAAAAGGATCGCCGCCAACGCCGCCATCGGCACGAAAGCCATGATATCGGTGGCAAACACGATGACGAGCAACAGGAAGACGGCATGCATGATGCCCGCGATCGGCGTCTTCGCCCCTGAACGAATATTGGTCGCCGTCCGCGCGATCGCGCCGGTTGCCGGAAGGCCGCCGAACAGTGCCGAGCCCAGATTGGCGATACCCTGCCCGATCAATTCCTGGCTGGAGCGATGGCGTGTTCCGACCATGCCATCGGCCACCACGGCGGACAGTAAAGCCTCGATGCCCGCAAGAAATGCGATGGTGAACGCCGAAGGCAGGACCGCGTAGATTTTGGCCAGGGAGATCTCCGGCAAGGACGGCATCGGCAGCCCTGGGGGTATGTGAGGGAAGCGCGAGCCGATGGTATCCACCGGCAACCCGAGCCAGGCGACTGCGAGCGAACTCACCACCACCGCGATCAGGAAACCGGGCAGCCTGGGCGCAAGCTTACGCAACGCGATTATGATGGCGAGCGCGCCCACGCCGACAGCCACCGTGGCGCCGTCGATCGTCGAGATCGCATCTCGATAGGCCTGCCACTTAGGGAGGAAGTCCGCCGGCACCTTGTCGATCGACAGGCCAAGGAAATCCTTCACCTGGCTTGACGCGATGATCACGGCGATACCGGCCGTGAAACCCGTCACCACGGGGTGAGGAATGTATTTGATAATCTGCCCAAGACGGAAGGCTCCGGCGAGAATGAGGATGATCCCCGCAAGCAGCGTCGCGACCAGCAGCCCGTCATAGCCATGTTTGGCGATGACGTTGAATATGACCACGACGAAGGCGCCGGTAGGACCTCCTACCTGAACCCGCGAGCCGCCGAGGGCGGAAATGAGGAAGCCGGCAACGACCGCGGTGACGAGGCCCTTGTCGGGCGACGCGCCGCTGGCGATGCCCAGGGCCATGGCCAGCGGCAGCGCGACGATCGCGACTGTCAGCCCGGCGACTGCATCGGCCCGGAAGATTTTTGCAGAGTACCCCTCGCGAAGCACGGTCACGAGCTTAGGCTCGAAGACCCCCTGCCTCACCGGTCCTTCTCCTGCTCGGCGACCTTGTCATAGAGGAGCGACGAACCACGACCTGCGCGAACGCCGTCCGCACTTTCCCGCAGCCGAACCCCTCGCCCCACCCCTGTGCTTGGCGCGTTTTCACCGAGAAGCTCGATCCCGGCGCGCTCGAGCGCGGTTATGACCTTCACAAGTGTGTCGACCACGCCCCGCACCTGCCCTTCCGATGCCTCCATTCGTTGAATGGTCGGCAGGGAAAGGCCAGCCAACTCCGCGAGCTGGCGCTGATCCAGGCCGAGAAGGGCTCGGGCTGCACGCAATTGCTGCGATGTGATCATGCGCGCTCCGATGATGTATGAGACATCAAAAATCAGTCTTAACAATCCAAATGTATATTGTATACATTCATTATGCCCATCGATAGCCAAGCTGGCTCATGCCGAGATGCGGCTTGTCGGGCTGGAGCCTTCCGTGCCTAGCCTCATGGCCTCACCATTTGACCGCATTCCAACCAAGGCTGCGACTTTGACCACCCACGAAACCAGCGCGCCTGGGACAGCACCGTCGCTGCCCACTTCCGGCGTGGAGGCGATGGCACGCGGCGCCCGCGGCCGCTGTCCCAGGTGCGCGGAAGCGAAGCTCTTTCTTCGCTTTCTCAAGCCGCGGCCGCACTGCCCCCAATGTGGGCAAGATTGGACTCATCAGCAGGCGGACGATTTCCCGACTTATATATCGATCTTGATAACCGGGCACCTGGTGGCGCCATTGATCATTGCGCTCGTTCGCGACGCGGGGTTGTCGGTCGTCGCCCTGCTCGCGATCGTTCTGCCTCTCGCCATGGCATTGATGATCGGGTTGCTCCAGCCCGCCAAGGGCGCCATCATCGCGCTGCAGTGGTGGTTCGGCATGCACGGCTTTGTGAAGGAGCGCCCTGCCGGGGCCTGCGAGACGTCCGGCTCATGATCGAAATCCGGCCACTTGCGGATTCGGAGATCGAAGACAATGATCGCGCACCCAACTGTGATGGCGTAATTGCGAGGCACACCAATGGCCACGCCTTATAAATCCACACCCGTGTTCGATCAGGTATCCCTGCCCGATGCGCTGCGCACAGAGCATCGGACCAAGGAGGGGACCTGGGGTCTTTTGAAGGTTTTGGATGGCGAGGTGACTCTCGTCTTCACCGATGATTTTCGCGAGCAGCAGGTAACCCCCGACCGCCCGGCCATCATTCCCCCGCAGGCAACGCATTTCGTCAGGGTCGATGGCCCAATGCGGATGCGGGTTGAATTCTATCGAGAGGCACCGCTTGCGGACGGCAACGCCATCGACTGATGGGGATGCAATGGACGACTTCACCCTCGCCCGCCTAATTCACGTCGTCCTGATCCCATTGCAGGGGTCGTTCGCGCGGCGGGCTGACCATCAGTCTCGTGCTGAGCGAGGGGCGGGCCGGGGACGGGCACAGCGCTCATCTGATGCTGGGCAGCCTGATGCCCGGCTCCATCTTCCTCGCCTACCGCGCTTACGACGCCGACAAGTTACGCAAAGCCATCGCCCGCAAAGGCGCCTTCGCCAAAGTCTCGCCTATGCCCCAGCGTCCCGCCGCTCAGCCTTCAGCCCATACCTCTACCGGCAACGCAATCTGGTCGACGACTTCTTCAACAAGATCAAGCACTTCCATCCCATCGCACCCGCTACGACAAACGGCATGACAATGTCCTCGCTTCAGTCCAACTCGCCGCAATCAGGATCGGGTTGCGGCATAAAGGGACGGTGACCTAGTGCGACGCGCCGCTTGCCAGCCCGCGGAGATCCTCGATCACCATGCTGAGGCGGGCAGCGACGACTTTGAGATCCAGCCGGTCCAGCCCGGCCAAAGCCGCTTCCAGCTTCTCCAAGACGTCCTGGAGTTCCGCCGGATGTCCGACCTCATCCTTGAGTCGATCCAGATTCATGGGCCCTCGTCGAATGGTCAGCCGAACTCGCACATCGGCGGCCGGCACCTGCCGCCTCCGACTCCGCGGGGCGCGGCTGGTTGCCACATCCTGTCCAATCGAGGTGCAAAGTTCACTTGCGAGCCACCCCGTACCATTACGGAGCGAGGGCGCAAAGCGCTTGTCTCGCGCCGCCCCGAAACGGATCTCAATAAGGGGGCTTGTGCAGGTCCCTGGCGCTCTGCGTGAAGATTTCGCAGCCATCCTCGGTGATACCGATCGAATGCTCGAACTGCGCCGACAGCGAGCGGTCGCGCGTCACCGCCGTCCAGCCATCGTCGAGCAGCTTCACCGGCGACTTGCCGAGATTGATCATCGGCTCGATGGTGAAGAACATTCCCGGCCTGAGCTCGGGCCCGGTGCCCGCGCGGGCCGCGTGGATCACCTCGGGCGCATCGTGGAACAGGCGGCCGAGACCGTGGCCGCAGAACTCGCGCACCACACCGTAGCGGTTAGCTTCGGCGTGACGCTGGATCGCCGCGCCGATATCGCCCAGCCGCGCGCCGGGCCGGGCCTGCGCGATGCCGAGCATCAGGCATTCGTACGTGACGTCGACCAGCCGCCGCGCCTTCAGCGGCACGTCGCCGACAAGGTACATCCGGCTCGAATCGCCGTGCCAGCCGTCGAGCAGCGGGGTGACGTCGACGTTGACGATGTCGCCGTCCTTCAGCGTCTTTTCGGACGGGATGCCGTGGCACACGACATGGTTGATCGAGATGCAGCAGCTATGGGCATAGCCGCGATAGCCCAGCGTCGCCGGCACCGCGCCGCCATCGAGCGTCATCCGGCGGACCGCTTCGTCGATCGATCCGGTGGTGACGCCGGGCCGCACCAGCGCGGCGACCTCGTCGAGGATATGCGCGGCCAAACGGCCCGCGCGGCGCATGCCTTCGAAGCCCTCGGGGCCGTGCAGCTTGATCGTGCCGTCGCGCAGGACGGTCTCGGTGCCGGTGACGGTCTGATACTGAGTCATCCGGCGCATATAGGTGCGACGCGGCGCGAAGGCCAGCGCCGCGCGCGATGGCGGAAACGCGGCGCGCGCGACGATTTTCCTCTCGCCTCGCCCGCGCTCCTGCGGCAAGCTCGATCCAGCATGACCGCAAAAGACGCATTGATCCAGCCCGACAGGGGCCAGCCCGCCACCGCCATCCACTTCGTCGACAAGCCGGGCCTCGAAGCGTTCCTCAAGGCCCGCTCGGCGCCGCAGCGCGCGGCGCTGGCGGCGCAGAAGTTCGAGGGCGACGGCTTCCAGCACGCGATCGTGCCCGAGGGGGACGCCTGGTTCGTCGCCGCCGGCGTCGCCGATGTCGCCCACCTGTCGAGCTGGTGCCTGGCCAAGCTCGGCGAAGTGTTGCCCGCCGGCACCTATCGCCTGGCTGCGGGCGAGCCCGGCCCGGCCGCGTTCGGCTGGGTCAGCGGCCAGTACCGCTTCGACCGTTACCGCAGCGAACCTTCGCCCGAAGGCCCGCGCATCCTCCTGACCAAGGAGGTCAAGGCGATCGAGCCGATGCTGGCCGAAGTCGCGGCGGTCGCGCTGGTCCGCGATCTGGTCAACACGCCGGCCGAGGACATGGGCCCGGCCGAACTGGAAGCCGCTGCGCAAACCCTCGCCAAGGCCCACAAGGCGGAGATCAAGGTCACGCAGGGCGATGGGCTGGAGCGCGGGTTCCCGATGGTCCACGCGGTCGGACGCGCCGCCGCGCGCAGCCACGCGCCGCGCATGATCGAGCTCGAATGGGGCGATCCGGCCCACCCCCGCGTCGCGCTGGTCGGCAAGGGCGTGTGCTTCGACAGCGGCGGGCTCGATCTCAAGCCTTCGTCCGGCATGCTGCTGATGAAGAAGGACATGGGCGGCGCGGCGCATGCGCTGGCGCTGGCCAAACTGGTGATGGGCGCCGGGCTGCCGGTGCGGCTGCATGTGCTGGTCCCGGCGGTCGAGAACGCGGTGGCGGGCAACGCCTTCCGCCCCGGCGACGTCCTGCGCTCGCGCGCCGGGCTGACGGTCGAGATCGGCAACACCGACGCCGAGGGCCGGCTGATCCTGGGCGACGCGCTGACCCGCGCCGGCGAGGAGAAGCCAGACCTGATCGTCGATTTCGCCACGCTGACCGGCGCCGCGCGCTCGGCGCTCGGCCCCGACCTGCCGGCGCTGTTCACCCGCGACGACGCGACCGCGGGCGCGCTGCTGACGGCGGGCGAGGACAGCGACGATCCCTGCTGGCGCCTGCCGCTGCACGGCGCCTATCGCGAATGGCTGAAATCCGATGTCGCCGATATCGTCAACGCGCATGCCAACGCCTTCGCCGGGGCCAGCGTCGCCGCGCTGTTCCTCGACCGCTTCGTGCCCGAAGGCGTGGACTGGGCGCATTTCGACACGTTCGCGTGGCGCCCGGTGGCCAAGCCCGGGCGCCCCAAGGGCGGCGAAGCGCTGGGGCTGCGCGCGACCTGGCGCATGCTGCGCGAACGCTATGGCTGAGGCACGATTAGGGCCGCCGGCCACCTTGTTCCTCGGCCCGTGAAGGTATAGCGTCCAATGCCTTAGGAAGAGCAGATGCCGTCGTGACCACCCCCAGCGCTCCCTTCGCGGCCGCGCGCCGCGCCGTAGCCGCGCGGCACGGTTCCACGGCGGTGCTTGCTTCGCCGCTGTGACGAGTCTAAGCGCGCCGATCTTTCTCTTTTCGGATAGCTCCTACTTGCCCACGTCAGACTCCCATTTGCGGCCGAGCCTCCCCGCGGGATGCTACATGCTGTCCGGGCCCGGCGCGACCGCCGAAGCCGGCCATCTGCCGGTGCGGGGGGACCTCGCGCATATCAAGCTCGCGGGCCACTATTTCGTGCCGCACTACGCGGTTCCGATGCCGCACACGGTAAAGGCCGGCGCGGTGCTGCGCATCGCCGGCAAGGCCGATGCCGACGCGCTCTGCACGCTGGCGGCGGGCGACCTGTTCGACGTGCTCGACATCGCCGGAAACTGGGCCTGGGGCCAGATCGGCGAGGACGGCTTCGTCGGCTACATCGCGCTCGACCAGCTCGAGGGGCCCGTCGGATGAGCGCCCGGGTGTTCATCGACGGCGCCGTCGGCACCACCGGCCTCGAGATCTCCGAGCGGCTCGCCGGCCGCAGGGAGTTCGCGCTCGTCACCCTGCCCGAAGACCGCCGCAAGGACGACGCCGCGCGCGCCGAAGCGCTGAACACGGCCGACTTCGTCATCCTCTGCCTGCCCGACGACGCCGCCAAGGCCGCCGTGGGCATGATCGAGAACCCGAACACGCGCGTGATCGACGCCTCGACCGCGCACCGCGTCGCGCCCGACTGGACTTACGGCTTCCCCGAAGTCGTCGGCCACCAGGCGGTCGCCGCCGCCACGCGGGTGAGCAACCCGGGCTGCTATCCCACCGGCTTCATCGCGCTCGTCGCGCCGCTGGTGCGCGCCGGGCTGCTGCCCGCCGACTGGCCCTACATCTGCCACGCCGTCTCGGGTTATTCGGGCGGCGGCAAGGCGCTGATCGGCCGCTTCGAGGACGATACCGACATCGCCTTCCGCGACTATGGCCTCGCGCTCGGGCACAAGCACCTGGCCGAGATGCAGGCGCTGGTGGGCCTCACCCACGCGCCGCTGTTCGCGCCCGCGGTGATCGCCGCGCATCGCGGCATGGTCACCGAAGTGCCGCTGCCGCTCGCGGCCATTCCCGGCGCCGCCGCGCCCGACGCGCTGCGCGAGGCGCTCGCCGCGGCTTACGCGGGCAGCGCGGTGGTGGCGGTGCGCGACGAGACCCCCGACGAGTTGCTGCTGCGCCGCTCTATGGCACCGACCGACCGCATGGACCTCTACGTCTTCGGCGCGGCCGACGGCAGCCAGGCGCGGCTGGTGGCGGTGCTCGACAATCTGGGCAAGGGCGCCAGCGGCGCTGCGGTGCAAAACCTCAACATCATGGCCGGACTGCCCGAGACGGCGGGCCTTCGGCTGTAGTATTGCCGCTTTTTTGGGCACATCTGCCCAAATTCTGAACAGGCGATAGGCCGCGCGGCGGCGGGAAAATCGTGCGCCTGGCCGCCGTTATCCGCGAATCTTGCGATTCCGCTCTTTTCGGCAAGGGCGCCATGACCTAGAGCCGCCACACCGTCTCTGGCACGATTCTTGATACCTGTTTCGGGATAGTTGCATAGCGGAGGCGACGGGCATCCGGCCTGCCCTGTGGGGGGCCGGTTCAACGCGCAGGGGTCAAACCGACGTGAAGAAGATCGAAGCGATCATCAAGCCGTTCAAGCTGGACGAGGTCAAGGAAGCGCTCCACGAAGTGGGCGTGTCCGGCATCACCGTGACCGAGGCCAAGGGCTTCGGCCGGCAGAAGGGCCACACCGAACTCTATCGCGGCGCCGAATACGTCGTCGATTTCCTGCCCAAGGTGAAGCTCGAGGTCGTCGTGCCCGACAGCCTGGCCGACCGCGTGGTGGAGGCGATCGCCTCGGCCGCGCAGACCGGCCGCATCGGCGACGGCAAGATCTTCGTCATCCCGATCGAGAGCGCGCTGCGCATCCGCACCGGAGAGCGCAACGACGACGCCATCTAGGTTCCGGCGCGGTTCCAGAAATCGCCTCTCCGCTTCCGCGTTCATCGAGGAAGCAAGGGGCCGGGCAAGGGCGATCGCCCGCGCCCATCGATACTTCCGACAACAAGCCCTCCCCTACCCGCCCGCAGGCGGGAGGAGAATTTAGAAGGACGAAACATGGCTAAGGCAAAGGACATCCTCAAGCGGATCAAGGACGAGGAAATCGAGTGGGTCGACCTCCGCTTCACCGATCCCAAGGGCAAGTGGCAGCACCTGACGATGGTCGCCAGCGTGCTGGGCGAGAGCGAGCTCGAGGACGGCCTGATGTTCGACGGCTCGTCGATCGAAGGCTGGAAGGCCATCAACGAGTCGGACATGATCCTCAAGCCCGACCTCGACGCCGTCTATATCGATCCGTTCTCGGCCACGCCGATGATGATCCTGGTCTGCGACATCGTCGAGCCCTCGACCGGCGATCTCTACGCCCGCGACCCGCGCTCGACCGCCAAGCGCGCCGAGGCTTTCGTCAAGTCGAGCGGCGTGGGCGACACCGTCTATGTCGGCCCGGAAGCCGAGTTCTTCCTGTTCGACGACGTCAAGTTCTATGACGGCTACGACGGCAACGGCTTCAAGATCGACGACATCGAGCTGCCGACCAACTCGAACCGCGACTACGACGGCGGCAACCTCGGCCACCGTCCGCGCGCCAAGGGCGGCTACTTCCCCGTCGCCCCGGTCGACAGCTGCGTCGACATCCGCGGCGAGATGGTCTCGACCATGATCGAGATGGGCCTGCCCTGCGACAAGCACCACCACGAGGTCGCCTCGGCCCAGCACGAGCTCGGCCTGACCTTCGGCACGCTCGTCCAGACCGCCGACCGCATGCAGGTGTACAAGTACGTCGTCCAGCAGGTCGCGCAGGCCTATGGCAAGACCGCGACGTTCATGCCGAAGCCGATCAAGACCGACAACGGCTCGGGCATGCACACCCACATCTCGATCTGGGATGGCGGCAAGCCGCTGTTCGCCGGCAACGGCTATGCCGGTCTGTCGGACATGTGCCTGTACTTCATCGGCGGCGTCATCAAGCACGCCAAATCGCTGAACGCCTTCACCAACCCGACCACCAACAGCTACAAGCGCCTGGTGCCGGGCTACGAAGCGCCGGTGCTGCTGGCCTACTCGGCCCGCAACCGCTCGGCCTCGTGCCGCATTCCTTACGGCACCGGCGACAAGGCGAAGCGCGTCGAGTTCCGCTTCCCCGACGCGATGGCCAACCCCTACCTGTGCTACGCGGCGCTGCTGATGGCCGGCCTCGACGGGATCAAGAACAAGATCCACCCGGGCGAAGCGATGGACAAGAACCTCTACGATCTGCCGCCGGCTGAACTCGCGGAAGTGCCGACCGTCTGCGGTTCGCTGCGCGAAGCCCTGGAATCGCTCGAAGCCGACTACGACTACCTGCTGCAGGGCGGCGTGTTCACCAAGGACCAGCTCGAGGCCTATGCCGAGATCCGCTGGGCCGAAGTGATGCGCTGGGAAACCACCCCGTCGCCGGTCGAATTCGACATGTACTACAGCTACTGAGCCCTTCCGGGTTCATGGCGAAAGGGGCGTCCGGAGCGATCCGGGCGCCCTTTTTCTTTGGTGATTATACAATCAGGGGGCGCCTGTCCGTGTTAGTCTGCGCCCGCGAACAACACAGGGGACGGCAATGATCGCGCGTTTGACGGCTTCCATGCTGGCCCTGGCCGCTACACCGACCGCTGCACCCGCGCTCGCCCAACCCGCCGGCTGCGTGAGCGACGACGAGCTGGAGGCCGCGGTGGGCGAGCAGGTCGGCGCGGGCGCCATCGCGGTGGGCACCGGACAATTCCAGGACCGGCAACCCTGCGCCGGCGGAAGCATGGCGCAAGCGGTGCAGCGGCTCCGCGAAAGACTTGTGGCCCCGACCGCGCAACCCGCGAGCGAAATCCCCGATCCCCCGCGCCCGGCGCAAGCGACACCGCAGCCCTATGCCCTGCGCAGCGGCCGGAACCTGGCACGCTATGCCGGCAGGCTCGCCACCGAAGGCGTCGACGGGCGCAGCTTCCTGGAGGACCCCGCGGTGATCTCGGGCATGTCCCGCGCCGGAATCACGCCCGACTTGCGCCGCATCCTGGCGCGGCACGACGGCGCCGGACCGATCGCCCTGGTCGACCGCGTGCTCGTCGCCCGCGCCTGCTTCGCGCGCCACTGCGAGGACGTGAACTACACGCTGTTCGTCAACGCCGACTCCGGCGCGGCGGCGCTGTGCCGTTACGACAGCATGCGCTTTGGCCGCGCGGTGCGATGGTACGCGATCGGCGGCCGCCCGATCACCCTGCCCGGCGCCTGCCCCGACAATCCCGAACAAGCCCCCGCCCCGGCCCGCCGCGCGCTCGATCTCGGCACGGTGTTCGGCGGGTACTGAGCCTTCAATAGTCCTTGCTGGCCTTCACACCGACGCTCTGCTGACCGATCGACGAGACCGTGCCGAGCAGCGACAGCCAGCGGGTCACGCGGAATTCGAGCTGGGTGGCGCTGTAGCCCTTACCGTCGGTGATCAGCTCGGCGTAGAACTTGCGGCCGAAGTACTTGCCCACCGCGATCGCGGTCTCGCGGCCGGTGGCGGGATCGGCGCTGACGATGCGCAGCCGGTCGAGCCCGATCGCGCTGCGCAGCTTGTTGATCGGATCGAGCCCGCCGCCACCGCCGCGCAGGCTGGCGAGCGCGGAACCGAGTTGTAGCGCCTCGGCCGCGGAAATGTCGGTCACCGAATTGCCGAACAGCAGGCGCGAGAGCAGTTCCTCCTCGGGCAGCGCCGGGGTGGAGGTGAAGTCGATCTCCGGCCGGCTGGCGGTGCCGCGCACGGTGATACGCGCGGTCAGGCCGGTCTCGCTGGTCTCGGCGGCGATGTCGAGCCGTGGATCGGGCGGACTGCCGCCGTCGAAGTTGATCTGCCCGCGCGTCAGCTCGAAGCGCTTTCCGGCGAACTCGTAGCCGCCGCGCACCAGGTCGGCGCGGCCCTGGATCGACGGCGCATCGACCGTGCCGCGCAGGCGGATGTTCGCGCCCCACTCGCTGTCGAGCCCGAGCCCGCGCACGGCGATGCGGTTGTCGCCATTGGCGTCGATCAGGTAGCGCCAGGTCATCCGCGTGGCGGAGGTCGGCGCGACGTCGAAGCGCTGGTTGATCTCGCGGGTGCGCACGTTGGGCAGCGACGCCGCGGCGCTGGCGCCGCCGAGCTGCCAGCGCGCGCGCTCGATCCGCATCCGTCCGGCGATCGTGCCGTCGATGCCATCCGAAACGATGCGCAGCGGCCCGGTGACGGTCGCGCCGATGTCGCTGCGCGCGAGGACGCGGGCGTTGTCGGCCGCCAGCTTGAGATCGATGCCGGGGCCGCGCTGACCGAGGTTCGAAAGGTCGAAGGTACCGCTGCCCGAGACGCGCCCCTCGCCCGCCTGCCCGGCGAACGAGAGCAGTTCCAGCCGCGAGCCGGCGAAGCGGCCGCGCGCGCGGATGCCGGTGACGTCGGCGCCGATCAGCGCGCTGCTGAGGCGCAGCGATTCGGTCGCCAGCGAGCCCTGGATCTGTGGATCGGCAAGGCTGCCGGTGACATTGGCGGAGACCACCAGCGGGCCGGTGAGGTCGAAGGCGTCGAGCGCGGCGAGCCGCCA
>DASVMK010000039.1:0-43877 GCA_036384395.1 Novosphingobium sp. | reverse complement strand
TGTGGACATCGTCGGCAAGGGCTTCTCCAAGTTCATGAGCGCGGACAAGTTCTTCAACGCCGCGATCCGGGGGCTGGCGGCCAACGCGCTGACCCAGGGAGTCGGCGTCGCCAGCGGCCTGCAGAAGCGCTTCGACTGGGCCGGGGTAGCTGCGGCAGGCGTGGGTGCGGGCGTGGCCCAGGGGGCGGGAGGCGGCGGACGCTTCGCGTCAAGCCTCGCAGGAGGCCTGGCCGCCACTGCCGCGCAGAGCCTCGTCACCGGCAAGGACTTCGGCGATACGCTGATGGGCAACCTGCCGGGGGTCGTCGGGAATACAGTGGGCGGGCTGGTGGCGGATCGGGTGGCGAGGGGCAATGGCGCCCGAAGTCGTGCGCTCGATAAGATTGACAACTTCGATGAGATCGTAAGCCGCCCATCGAGCTACGGCAGCCAATTGATTTCCGTCGATATGCCTGGCGCGCTTCCGGGCCTCGGCGTGCAAGGTGTGATGGCCGCATCGGAAGACCGGTGGGTTTCGAAAGCGGACTATGATGAAGCCGTACGCAATGCGCAGGCGCGGGCGACAGGTGACAATGTTGCCAGCCCGGGCGGGGCGGAATTGTTCACCCTGGTCGGCGGATCGATGGACGGTTCGCAATCCAACAACATCGTGGCGGACTGGCGACATGCGGCCAAGTTCTATGGCGGCGCGTTCGGATATTACGAGGGGCAAGCGGACAAGACCGCGCGATTCATCCGTTTGCATGCGATCGAGAATGTGGCCGATCGCAGCGTTGTCGACATGCTGGCATTGGTCAATGGAACCGCGGATTTTGCCAAGGGATCGTGGCGTCTTGCGCACGGTGAAATAAACTTCGAAAATGGCCTCTCGGTCGGCCTGGGCCTCGCCGGGGTACTCGGTTCGGCGAAGGGGATCGTGTCCTCAGCCGGGCGCGCGGTTGCCGCAGAGAGTGACGGGGTCATCTTCAACAATGGCTGGCGCACTTTGGACGGCAAATTTGCAAATCCACTTTCTTCGGTTCGCCCCGGCGGCAGCGCTGAGGTCGGGGTTTGGGAAGCTCTCGCGGCCAAGCCGGGTTGGAGTGTCCGCACTGGCAATGTCGCGGTTCGCGATGCCTCTGGGCAATTGCGCTATTATGATGGCCTTGCAATCTCGCCCACTCGTAAGGTCATCGGCCTCGAAGTGAAGTCAGGAGGTGCTTCCAGAACCGCCGCGCAGCGCTTATTTGACAACACCCTGAACTCCAGCCCCGGCAATGTGGCAACGGGTGTCGGCCAAAGCGCTGGCACTACCGTGCAGCGGTCAATTTTGATAACGGTGCCGTGACTATGAGCATGCAAGATGAAATCAAAGCCTGTCTGATCGCGAGCCTGGAAATCACGCTCGATCCCTATATGGCTGAGCATGGCTTTGCGCGGCGCCCCCAGAGCCTGGTCTATAAGCGCGAGTATAAGGGATCGACCCAGAGCATCGACGTTGAGGTGCAAATCCATCCCAAGGACAATCCCAACGCCGCGGCTGCGGTTTACCCGATAATGGAAGTGCATGTCCCTGCGGTCGACCGGGTGCTGGAGGACATGATTGGCGACAATCTCGGGTTGCTGGAGGGCGTTACCAAGGGGCTATCGAACCAGCCCATAGAGTTTACCGCTCAGAAGGTCGAGAAGGCGCGCTGGTATGTCTATCAGCCGGAATCGGTGCCGGAAATCGTCCAGGGCATCCGGTCGTTCATGGAGCGGTGGACGATGCCCTTCCTCGATGTCTATGCCACCCCAACGGACATTGTTGCCGCCGACGAGCGAGAGGACGGCCGCATGGTTGCAGACCGTGCTCACACTATGCGGGTTGTGGCAGCGTCACTCGTTTGCAACCGGAGAGACTATGCCCAGGCCCTCATGGTGAGGTGGCTCGGTGCGCTTGGGGCGCGTCGGCGTTATCAGCAGGTTTATGACTATATCGAGCGGGTAGCCTGAATCCCGCCGTTCGATGAGCTGATATGGCCTGGCGAAAACAAGATAAAGGGACAGGGAGTTCCGGGGGTCACAATACCAATTAGGCGCTAAGATCGGGATTACGGTGGCGGATTACGGATTACGGTGACAGGATTACGGTGACAGTGCACTAATTGACATACCGTAGCGGCATCGCCACCGTCATACGGTGGCGCGACTGGCTCGATAGGTTGTTCCGGGGGGTACCCCACCATGTCACGCAGCATGGCAACGGTCGGCAGCGGACGTTCTTCGGCGATACCGACTACGCCGCCTACCGCGATCTGCTGGCCGAGCATTGCGCAGCGCAGGGCGTCGCGGTTTGGAGCTGGGTGCTTGATGCCCAACCACGTCCACCTGGTGCTGGTGCCCGATCGCATCGATGGGCTGCGCGCGGCGCTCTCGAAAGTGCATCGGGCCTATGCTGGGCGCATCACGCGCGCGAACAGCGCACCGGACATTTCTGGCAAGGCCGCTTCGGCTGCGTGGCGATGGATGAGCCGCATCTGCTGGTGGCGCTCCGGTATGTCGCGCTCAATCCGGTGCGCGCCGGGCTGGTCGCGCGGCCCAAGGCGTGGCGTTGGTCGAGCGTGCACGCTCTGCTCGATCCCGCGCGGGGCGATGGCATCACCGACACCACCCCCCGTGCTCGAGCGCATTCCCGATTTCGCGGCGCTGCTATCTTCCGGCGAGGATGCCCGCCTTTCCGACGCGCTGTGGCGCTTCGAAAGGACAGGACGCCCGATCGGCGCCAGCGCCTTTCTCGATCGCGTCGAAGCCATTCTCGGGCGCGATCCCAAACCGGCAAAGCGGGGGCCGAAGCTGAAAGAAAATTAAGTGCACTGTCACCGTAATTTGTCACCGTAATTCACTGTCACCGAAATTCTGACCCTAGAACGTCTGCGTCGACAACGCCTGCGCGGTCAGCATGTCGATCACCACCTGGCGATCCTCCAGCGGCCGGCCTTGCAGGAAGGCGAGCAAGTCTTCCTTGAGGCGTTCCTGCTGGGTGGCGAACAGGCCGTGCGCCTCGCCGACATATTCGACCAGCTGCGCCTGCGGCACCTTGCGCGCCACTTCGCGCGCGGTGGGGTCGATCGGCACGGTCTTGTCGGCGGTGCCGTGGATCACCAGCGTCGGCACGGTGAAGCTGGCGAGGTCGGGGCGGAAATCGGTGCCGGCGAAGGCCTTCGCCGCCGCCAGTGTCGGCCGCAGCCCGGCCTGCATCGCCGTCTGCCACGACTGGTGCAGCACTTCCTGGCTCACCGGCCGGTCGATCCAGCCGACGCCGTAGAAATCCTTGAAGAAATGGGTGAAGAAGTGCGCGCGGTCCTGCACCAGGCCTTCGGTCATCTGCTCGAACACCTCCTGCGGCACGCCGTCCGGATTGCTCTCGTCCTTGGGCAGATAGGGCACGACCGAACCGATCAGCACCACCTGGTTAACCGCGGCCCGGCCGTGGCGGGTAAGATAGCGCGCCACTTCTCCGCCGCCCATCGAGAAGCCGACCAGCGCAGCGTCGGCGGTGGCGCCGGTCACTTCCATCACGTCGGCGAGGTCGTCGGCGAAAGTGTCGTAGTCGTAGCCGCCCGAAGGTTGCTCCGAACGGCCGAAGCCGCGCCGGTCATAGGCGATCGCCTTGAAGCCGGCATTGGCCAGCGCGTGACTGATCGGGTCCCAGCTATCGCTCGACAGCGGCCAGCCGTGGATGAGGACGACGGGCCGGCCATCCCCCCAGACCTTGACGTAAAGCTCGGTGCCGTCACGGGTTTGGATCATGCGCATGCGATTTCGTCCTGCGTTGAAGGCGGCCCCCGTCGATTAACGCCGCGTCTTCGCGCCCGTTCCATCCTCCCCGGCAAAGCCTCTGGAACAATTCAACACAAGAACATATAGTGAACGAATGTCCCGCCCAGATATCCAAGAGCGACTCGCGATCCTGGCCGATGCGGCCAAGTACGATGCCTCCTGCGCCTCGTCCGGCACGGCCAAGCGCGACAGCCGCGGCGGAAAAGGCGTCGGCTCGACCGAAGGCATGGGCATCTGCCACGCCTATGCTCCCGACGGCCGCTGCATCTCGCTGCTCAAGCTGCTGCTGACCAACCACTGCATCTTCGACTGCCACTATTGCATCAACCGCAAAAGCTCGAACGTGCGGCGCGCGCGCTTCACGCCGCAGGAAGTGGTCGACCTGACGCTGAGCTTCTACCGCCGCAACTATATCGAGGGGCTGTTCCTCTCCTCCGGCATCGTCAAGAGCTCCAGCCACACGATGGAGCAGTTGATCGCGGTCGCGCGGATCCTGCGCGAGGAGCACGACTTCCGCGGCTACATCCACCTCAAGACCATCCCCGAGGCCGATGCCGAACTGGTCGCCCAGGCCGGGCTCTGGGCCGATCGCGTCTCGATCAACGTCGAACTGCCGACCGTCGCCGGGCTCACGCGCCTGGCGCCCGACAAGAACGCGGGCCAGATCGAGGGCGCGATGGGCGGCCTGCGCCACGCGATCGACGACGCCAGGGATGCGACCAAGCGCTTCCGCCACGCGCCGCGCTTCGCGCCCGCCGGCCAATCGACGCAGATGATCGTCGGTGCCGATGCCGCCAACGACGCCGAGATCGTCGGGCGGGCGAGCATGCTCTACGATCGCTTCCGCTTGCGCCGCGTCTATTACTCGGCGTTCAGCCCGATCCCCGACGCGAGCGCGGTGCTGCCGCTGAAGCGTCCGCCGCTGATCCGCGAGCATCGGCTGTACCAGTCCGATTGGATGATGCGCTTCTACGGCTACCGGCCGGACGAAGTGGCGGCGGCGGCGGATGTGGACGGGATGCTGCCGCTGGACATCGATCCCAAGCTCGCCTGGGCGCTCAAGTTTCGCGATCGCTTCCCGGTCGACGTCAACCGCGCCCCGCGCGAGGCGCTGCTGCGCGTGCCGGGGCTGGGACCGCGCGCGATCGACGCGCTGATCTCCGCGCGTCGCCATCGTCGGTTGCGCCTCGCCGATGTCGCCAGGCTCACCGTTTCTGTGGCCAAGCTGCGCCCCTTCCTCGTCGCCGCCGACTGGCGCCCCACGCTGTTGACCGACCGCGCCGATTTGCGCGCGCTGGTGGCCCCCCAGCGCGAGACGCAGCTGGAGTTGTTCGCGGCATGATGGCGCTCGATCTCGACAAGCTGCGTCCCTCCGCTCCTCGCAAGGACGAAAGGGATAGAGGGAGTGGCACGTACGCCGTCCCGCTCGCCGCGCCCGACGATTTCGAAGGCTGGCGCGACACGGCGCGGGCGCTGGTGCGCGCCGGGGTGCCGCCTGAGCGCGTCGCCTGGATCGAGCCCGGCGCTGCTCCCGGCCTGTTCGCAGGCGATGCCCACTTGCCCGCGCTGTCTCCGCATGCGCCGCAGCCGCGCGTCAGCCGCACCTTTTTCGAACTGGCGGCCAATGCCGCGCTGCATGCGGATCCCGAGCGCTTCGCCTTGCTCTACCGCCTGTTGTGGCGGCTGCAGGACACGCCCCGGCTGATCGAGGACGGCACCGACGGCGACGTCCGCCGGCTCGCCGAACGCGCCCGCGCGGTGCGGCGCGACCAGCACAAGATGCGCGCGTTCCTGCGCTTCCGCCTGGTGGAAGGGGGCGGGGACGCGCAACGCTACGTCGCTTGGTTCGAGCCGGCGCACCACATCTTGCGGGCCAATGCCGCGTTCTTCGTCAACCGCTTCACGACGATGCGCTGGTCGATCCTGACGCCGCGGGGCGCGCTGCACTGGGACGGCGAAAGCCTGCGCGAAGGCCCGCCCGCCACGCGCGGCGATGCGCCCGCCGGCGATCCGGTGGAGGACCTGTGGAAGCGCTACTACGCATCGACCTTCAACCCGGCGCGTTTGAAGGTCGGGGCGATGCTCAAGGAAATGCCCCGCAAGTACTGGAAGAACATGCCCGAGGCGGCGCTCATTCCCGAACTGGTCGCCGGGGCGCAAGCGCGCGAGGCGGCGATGGTTGAACACGGCAGCACGCGGTTCGAAGAAGAGCGGCCCGAAAGCCTGACGGGCATCGGCATGGCGATCCAGGCCTGCCGCCGCTGCCCGATCGGTTGCAACGGCACCCAGGCGGTAATGGGCGAGGGGCGGCGGGACGCGGCGCTGATGATCGTCGGCGAGCAGCCCGGCGATGTCGAGGAGCGGCAGGGCCGGCCTTTCGTCGGCCCGGCCGGACGATTGCTCGACGTCCATCTCGCGGACGCCGGGCTCGGCCGTGGGCACGCTTACGTCACCAACGCGGTCAAGCACTTCAAGTTCGTCCAGCGCGGCAAGCGGCGGCTGCACCAGTCGCCCACCGCCAAGGAGATCGACATCTGCCGCTGGTGGCTCGACGGCGAGCGCGGCCGCGTGCAACCCCGGCTGATCCTGGCGCTCGGCGCCAGCGCGGCGCGCGGGGTGCTCGGCAAGACGGTGAGCATCCAGAAGGCGCGCGGCCAGGCCATCGCGCTGGAAGACGGGGCGGAGTTGTGGATCGCGCCGCATCCCTCCTACCTGCTGCGCCTCGACGGCGAGGCGCGCGCGGCGCAGGAAAAGCTCTTCGCCCAGGATTTGCGCAAGGTGGCGGCGCGCCTGGGGGAACTGGCGGCGTGACATGCCCGAGGCGCCGCTTTCGCCAAGCCGGTCCAGCCTGGTGCTCGATCCCGAGCAGTTTCCGGAACCGCCCCCGCGCGCGGCCTTCGTCGAACTCGGGCTGGCGAGCAACTTCTCGTTCCTGAGAGGCGCGTCACACGCGGCGCAGCTGGTGCTGACCGCGCGCGAACTGGGCTATGACGCGATCGGCATCGCCGATGCGAACTCGATGGCCGGCGTCGTCCGCATCCACAGCAACGCCAAGGCGGCCAGGCTGCGCCCGATCATCGGTTGCCGGATCGAGACCGTCGAGGGACTGGCCTTCCTCGCCTATCCGACCGACCGCGCCGCCTATGGCCGTCTGTGCCAGCTGATCTCGGCCGGGCGGAGGCACAGGCTCGACGGCGAATGGCAGGACAAGGGCGTCTGCGAGATCTCGCTGGCGATGCTGGCGGCGCATGCGGAAGGGGTGCAGCTCATCCTGCTGCCGCCGCGCGATCTGGAGGACGTGTTCGAGTTCCAGCAGGACGAAGGGGAGGAGCCGACCGGTCGCGCCCATCTTCGCCTCGTTCCCAAGCCGCCATCCAGCGGTCCCTTGCGCGCCATCCTCCCCTGGCTGGCCGAGCGCCTGCCCACGCTGCGCCACGTCGCCGCGTCCTATCTCTACGCCGGCGATGACATCGCCCGGATCGCGAGCCTCGACGCGCTGGCCAGGGCGAACGGCCTCACGATCCTCGCCACCAACGACGTGCTCTACCACGAGCCCGGCTGCCGCCCGCTGCAGGACGTGATGACCGCGATCCGCCACAAGACGACGGTGGCCCAAGCGGGGCTGCGGCTCGAAGCCAATGCCGAGCGGCACCTGAAGTCGCCCGCGCAGATGGCGGCGCTGTTCGCCCGCTGGCCGCAGGCGCTGGCGGCCGCGCGGGCGGTGGCCGATGCCTGCGGTTTCAGCCTCGACGAACTTCAGTACGAGTACCCGGACGAGGCGTATCCGGACGGGCTTTCGGCGCAGGCCTATCTCGCCCGGCTGACCTGGCAGGGCGCGGCACGGCATTATCCGGATGGCGTGCCCGGCGAAGTCCGGGGGACCCTCGATCACGAGCTCGGGGTGATCGAGAGGAAGGCGCTCGCCCGCTATTTCCTGACGATCCGCAGCATCGTCGATTTCGCCAGGAGCCGCGACATCCTCTGCCAGGGCCGCGGTTCGGCGGCCAATTCGGCGGTCTGCTATTGCCTGGGGATCACCGCGGTCGATCCGGCCAAGCACAACCTGCTGTTCGAGCGCTTCATCTCCGAGGACCGCGACGAGCCGCCGGACATCGACGTGGATTTCGAGCACGAGCGGCGCGAGGAAGTGATCCAACACATCTATCGGAAATACGGCCGCGATCGCGCGGGGCTTTGTGCGACCGTGATCCACTATCGCCCGCGCATGGCCGTGCGCGAAGTGGGCAAGGCGATGGGCCTGTCCGAGGACGTTACCTCCGCGCTCGCCCGCACCGTCTGGGGCGGGTGGGGCGACCGGGTGGAGGACCGGCACGTCACCGAAACCGGGCTCGACCTTTCCGATCCCAGCCTGCGCCGCGTCCTCACGCTGACCGAGCAGATGATCGGCATGCCCCGGCACCTCTCGCAGCATGTCGGCGGCTTCATTCTCACCGAGCGGCCGCTGACCGAGACGGTGCCGATCGGCAACGGCGCGATGGCCGATCGCAGCTTCATCGAATGGGACAAGGACGACATCGACGATCTCGGCATCCTCAAGGTCGATGTGCTGGCGCTCGGCATGCTGACCTGCATCCGCAAGGGACTCGCGCTGCTGAAGGAGCACCACGGCCGCGAGCTCACGCTGACCACCGTCCCGCCCGAAGATCCGGCGGTTTACGACATGCTGTGCCAGGGCGACTCGCTCGGCGTATTCCAGGTCGAGAGCCGCGCGCAGATGAACATGCTGCCGCGCCTGCGGCCGCGCGAATTCTACGACATCGTCGTGCAGGTCGCGATCGTCCGGCCGGGACCGATCCAGGGCGACATGGTCCACCCCTATCTCAAGCAGCGCAAGCAGCGCCGCGAAGGGCAGACCGCCTTTCACTTTCCCGGCCCGACGCCCGAGCATGGCCCGCCCGACGAGCTCTCGCAGATCCTGGGGCGCACGTTCGGCGTGCCGATCTTCCAGGAGCAGGCGATGAAGATCGCCATCGATGCCGCCGAGTTCAGCTCGCGGGAAGCCAACCAGCTCCGCAAGGCGATGGCCACCTTCCGCGCGCGCGGCAACCTGGAGGTGCTGGAAGAACGGATGGTCGGGCGGATGGTCGAGCGCGGCTACGACCGCGCCTTCGCCGAACGTTGCTTCAACCAGATCAAGGGTTTCGGCGAATACGGCTTCCCGGAAAGCCACGCGGCGAGCTTCGCCATCCTAGTCTACATATCGAGCTGGCTGAAGTGCCACTACCCGGCCGCCTTCGCCTGCGCGCTGCTCAATTCGCAGCCGATGGGCTTCTATGCGCCGGCGCAGATCGTGCGCGACGCCCGCGAGCATGGGGTCATGGTGCGACCGGTCGATATCAATCACAGCGATTGGGATTGTACGCTGGAGGATCAGGGGCGGGCGCTGCGCCTGGGCTTGCGCCAGATCGACGGCTTTCCCGAACATGCCGCCGCCAAGCTGGTCGCCGCACGGCAGGCGGGCGGGCTCTTTGCCGATGTCGCGTCGCTGCGCGACCGGGCCGGGCTGATCCCCGCGCAGGTCGAACGGCTCGCCTCGGCCGATGCCTTCTCCTCGCTGGCGCTGCCGCGGCGGCAGGCGCTGTGGGAGGCGCGCAGCCTGATCGGCGGGGCGGAGCTGCCGTTGTTCGCCGCGATGCGGACGCGCGCAGAGGGGGCCGAGCGCGTGGCCACGCGGCTGCCGGCGATGCCGCTGTCCGAGGAAGTGGTGGCCGACTACCAGACCCAGCGGCTCTCGCTCAAAGGGCACCCGCTGTCCTTCCTGCGCCCCTCGCTCGACGCGCGCGGTTTCGTGCGCGCCGCGGACCTCGCCCGCCGCACCTTCCGCGCGCCGGTGCGCCTCGCGGGAGTTGTGCTGGTGCGCCAGCAGCCGGGCAGCGCCAAGGGGGTGGTGTTCGTCACGCTGGAGGACGAGACCGGCGTGGCCAACGTCGTCATCTGGCCCGACATGAAGGCGCGCTTCCGCAAGGTGGTGATGGGCGCGCGGCTGATGGAGGTGCGCGGACGGGTCGAAGCGGAGGAGGGCGTGGTCCACGTCATCGCCGCCGAACTGATCGATGCCAGCGACCGGCTCTATGCCTTGTCGGACGACTTGCTGGCTCCGGAGATGGTATCGACCGACGAGAGCGACCGGCCGGTCCAGGATAGCCATACGCGCCCGACACCGCCGCGTCCGGGTCATCCGCGCGATGTGCGGGTGATTCCGCGCTCGCGGGATTTCCATTGAGGGACGGCACCAGTGGTCCTATCTTGCGTTCAGGGCAGTTCGGGGGGCGGGCATGTCGAAAAGCGAAGAACCGGCCGGTGACGGCGAATGGACCCGGATCAAGGTCGCCGCGGCCTTCGGCGGACTCAAGTTCCTGCCGTGGTGGTGGGGCACCTCCACCAACAACGCCAACCCCTCGCTCGAGATCGGCCCGGACGGCATCCGCTACCGCGTGATCGTCAAGCGCGAGCGGCACTTTTCCGAGATCGAGAGCGTCGACGTGCGCACCGCCTGGCGCACGGTCAACTTGTACTTCCGCTTTCGTGAGGGGCCGGGGACGTTCTCGGCCAACGTGCGTGAGCAGGCCGAGGCGGGGCGGGCGCTGCGGCTGCTGCAGGGCAAAGTGCGGCTCGGCGAACGTGCGCGCAAGATCCTGCTGGGCCTGGATAGTTAAGCTCGGCGAACGCGCGGCCGATCAGTGATAGCGCCGCAGCAGCCCCGCGAGCTTGCCCTGGACCAAGACTTCGCCCGGCCGATAGACTTGCGGCTCGTAAGCCGAGTTCGCCGGATCGAGCCGGACCATGCCGTCCTCGCGGCGCAAGTACTTGAGCGTCGCTTCCTCGCCGCGGACGAGCGCGACGACGATCTCGCCGTCGCGGGCGGTGTCGGTCTTGCGGATCAGCGCGAAGTCGCCGTCGAGGATGCCCGCCTCGATCATCGAATCGCCCGAAACCTCGAGGGCGTAATGCTCGCCCGAGCCGAGCAGCGCGGCGGGAACCGGCAGCATCGACTGGCCTTCGAGCGCCTCGATCGGCACACCGGCGGCGATGCGGCCGTGCAGCGGGATCTCGATCACGTCGTTCGCCGGCGCGGGCGGGGTGGCGGCGGGCGGGCGCATCGCGGTGAGCGCGCTGTTACTGTTGGCGGCGGCACGGGTCGAGGCCTTGCTGGTCGCGTCCTCGGGCTGACGCAGCACTTCGAGCGCGCGCGCGCGATTGGGCAGGCGGCGGATGAAGCCCCGCTCCTCCAGCGCCGAGATAAGCCGATGGACGCCCGACTTGGACCTGAGGTCGAGCGCCTCCTTCATCTCCTCGAACGAAGGCGACACCCCCGTTTCCTCCAGGCGGGCCTGGATGAAGCGGATCAATTCGTGCTGCTTGCGGGTCAGCATTGCGGCATCACTCCCCTGATGGGCCGATCGGCGTCGTTACGTGAACGAATGCGGAACACCTAAGGAACGATTCGCGCTGCGTCAAGCAATTCCCCCGTTTTCGAGCAGAAACGCGCGCACCAGTTCGCCTTCGCCCGCCGGGGGGGCCTGCGGGGCGCGCTCGATCAGCACGTTGCTCGCCGCCAGCGCCGACAGCGCGCCACTGTCCTGCAGCGAATGGACGGTCACGGATTCACCGTCCCAACGGCCGCGCAGGAATTCGCGGCGGCTCCCGCCGGGCCCGATCGGCCGGGCGAGACGGGTGGCGATCGGCCGTGGCAGCGGCGCGTCCGCACCGAGCAGCGCGCGCAGCAGCGGCAGCAGGAACAAGTAGGCGGTGACGTGGCTCGACACCGGGTTGCCGGGCAGGCCGAGCACGATCTGCGTACCCTTGCGCGCCACCAGGATCGGCTTGCCGGGCTTGATCGCCACGCGCCAGAAATCGAGGCTCGCGCCCCAGGCTTCGAGCGCCGGCCGGACGAGGTCGTGGTCGCCGACCGAAGCCCCGCCGCTGGTGACGATGACGTCGGCGTGCTCGGCCTGCGCCAGCGCGGCCGCCAGCGCGTCGAGATCGTCGGGCACCGGGCCGAGCCGCTGGGTGACGCAGGGCAGCGCGGCGGCCATGCCGGCCAGCATCGCGCCGTTGCTGGCGGGGACCTGATGGGCTTCGCAGTGTTCGCAATCGGCCGCGAGCTCGTCGCCGCTGTCGATGATGGTGAGGCGCGGCCGGCGGCGAACCGGTAGCAGCCGGTGCCCCGCCGCGAGCGCCAGCGCGACTTGCGCCGGGCCGATCCGCGTGCCGGCGGCCAGCACTTGCGCGCCGGTGGTGAAATCCATGCCCTGGCGGCGGATATGGCGGCCGGGCGGGACGGGCGCGTCGCCGGTAAGCGCGATCGCCTCGTTCGCGCGCGCGATGTCCTCCTGGACGATCACCGCGTCGGCGCCTTCGGGCATCCGCGCGCCGGTCGAAATTCGCACGGCCTCGCCCGCGCCGACGCGGCCGGCGAACGGATGGCCCGCGGCGCTCTCGCCGATCACGCGCCAGGGACCGGCCATGTCCACGCTGGCGAGGGCGTAGCCGTCCATCGCCGAAAGGTCCGCCGCCGGCTGCGTGCGCCGCGCAAGCAGCGGCTCGGCCAGATAGCGCCCCAACGCGCCTTCGGCATCGACGTGCTCGACGCGGAGCGGGCTCGCCAGCGCGAGCAGCCGGGCCTGGGCTTCTTCGAGCGACAGCGGCGCCTTCATGCCGCCCGCCAGTGGCCCGACTTGCCGCCACGCTTCTCGATCAGCCGGACTTCTTCGACGACCATGCCCTTGTCGAGCGCCTTCGCCATATCGTAGATCGTCAGAAGCGCGACACAAGTGGCTGTCATCGCTTCCATTTCCACGCCGGTCCGGCCGGTCAGCGAAGCGGTGGCGGTGGCGCGGACGGCATCGTCCTCGATGGCGAAATCGATTCCCACGGCATCGAGTGCCAGCGGATGGCACAGCGGGATCAGTTCGGCGGTCTTCTTGGCCGCCATGATCCCGGCGATGCGCGCGGCGGCCAGGACGTCGCCCTTGGGCACGTCGCCGTCGCGGATCGCGGCGAGCGCCTGCGGGGACATGCGGATGCGGCCCGAGGCGATCGCGACGCGCGCGGTTTCCGCCTTGCCGCCGACGTCGACCATCCGGGCCTTGCCGTGCGCGTCGAGGTGGGTGAGCTTGTTCATGCTACTGGGTAAGTTCCTGACGAAGTTGGCGCAGTTGACGGTGTCCTGGGGAAGACCTGTCACCTTGTGACACCCGGTGTCACCCCCTGTCATCCCGTGTCACCTTGGATGCGCCATCCTGCGGCGGGATCGGGGGCGGAGGACGGTGTGATCATGGTGGCGTCCATGCCAAAATTTCGTGGTGTAGGACAGGGGGCGAGGCTCCTGCCGGTCCGCGGCGGCCGTGAGCGTTCGCTCCCGCCGGCAATGCGTTGCTCAATCCGCCAGCGAGCAGTAGGCGAGCGCCATGTTCCCGCTCGAAACGGTCATCGCGCTCGCGACCTTCGCGTTCGCCTCGTCGATCACCCCGGGGCCTAACAACCTGATGCTGATGGCGTCCGGCACCAATTTCGGCTTCCTGCGCACCGTCCCGCATATGCTGGGCGTGGCGTTGGGGTTCGCGCTGATGGTGCTGTTGGTGGGGCTCGGCCTGGGCACGGTATTCGCGGCGGTGCCTGGGGCGATGCTGGCCCTCAAGGTGGTGAGCGCGGTCTATCTGCTCTACCTCGCCTGGCGGATCGCCCGATCCGATCCGCCCCGCCTCGACGGCGAGGACAGCGGCGCCCGGCCTTTCGGCTTCCTGCAGGCGGCCGCCTTCCAGTGGGTCAATCCCAAGGGCTGGACGATGGCGCTCACCGCGGTGGCGGTTTACGTGCCGGCCGACCACCGGTTGCTCGGCGCTGCCGGGGTCGCGCTGGTTTTCACCGTGGTCAACGTGCCCGCGGTGCTGATCTGGGCCGCTGCCGGTCTCCAGTTGCGACGGCTGATGCACCGACCGCGCGCCTACCGCGCGTTCAACGTGGCGGCGGCGCTGCTGCTGGTGGCGTCGCTCTATCCGGTGCTGGTGGAGCACCGCTGAGCTTCTTAGGGCGGGTTGCGCGACATCTGAATCGCCCGACCCGCTCTCAGTTTTTGTTGTCGCATCGCTATTTGCGGAGCCGAAGACCAACCCAGCTAAAACCGGTTCCCACTCTTCCGCGCGATGCTCCGCGATGCTCTAAGCCTCGCCTGACAACAGCGCGCGGGTCGCCGCCTCGACGTCGGGCTGCCGCATCAGGCTCTCGCCCACCAGGAAGGCGCGGGCGTAGGGCGACAGGCGCACGAGGTCGGCGTGGGCGTTGATGCCGCTTTCGCTGACCAGCAACGTGCCCTCGGGTGCGAGCGGCGCGAGCCGTTCGGTGACGGCGATGTCGGTGACGAACCGCTTGAGGTCGCGGTTGTTGACCCCGATCAGCCGCGACTCGAGGCGCGCGGCGCGCGCCATCTCGGCCTCGTCGTGGACTTCGACCAGAACGTCCATCCCGCGCTCGATCGCGGCCGCCTCGATCTCGGCCATCTGCGCATCGTCCAGCGCGGCGACGATGATCAGGATCGCGTCGGCGCCGATCGCGCGGGCTTCGGCGACCTGCCAGGGATCGATCATGAAGTCCTTGCGCAGCACCGGCAGCGCGCAGGCGGCGCGGGCGGCGGTCAGGTAGTCCTCGTGCCCCTGGAAATAGGGCGCGTCGGTCAGCACCGAGAGGCAGGCGGCGCCGCCGGCGGCATAAGCGCGGGCATGGTCTGCGGGATGAAAGTCCTCTCGGATCAGTCCCTTGGATGGGGAAGCTTTCTTGATCTCGGCGATCAGCGCGAAGCCGTCCTTCGCTTTCGCTTCGAGCGCGGCGCGAAAGCCGCGCGGCGCGGTGTGCGTCGCGGCGGCGGCGTCGAGATCGCTCACGCTCGCCCTGGCCTTGCGCGCGGCGACCTCGTCGCGCTTGGTCGCGCAGATTTCCTGGAGTTTGTCGGTCATCAGGGCGCTCTAGCCAATTTTACGCCCCGCGCGAACTGCAAAAGCCTTACTTCGCCGCCGCGATCCAGCAGTCGAGCAGGGCCTTGGCCAACCCCTTGTCGATCGCCTCGGCGGCTTCCTCGACGCCCGCGTGCCAGTCGCGCACCTCGCCCGCGACGATCAGCGCGCCGGCGGCGTTGAGCAGCACCGCGTCGCGGTAGGGGCCCGGCTCGCCCAGCAGCAGACCGCGCAGCGCCTTGGCGTTGTAAGCGGCGTCGCCGCCGCGGATCGCTTCGATCGGGGCGAGCGGCAGGCCGGCCGCCTCGGGCAGCAGGCGCTGCATCTGCACGCCGGCCGGGGTCACGACCGCGAGTTCGTTGCCGCCCGCGAGGCTCAGTTCGTCGAGCCCTTCGTCGCCCGAGACGACGAACGACAGGTCGCTGCCGAGCCGGGCCAGCGCCTCGGCGTAGATCGGCACATAGGCCGGGCGCGCGATGCCGATGAGCTGGCGGCGGACGCGCGCCGGATTGGCCAGCGGACCCATCAGGTTGAAGATCGTGCGGCGGCCGATGCTCTTGCGGATCGGCATGATGCGGCCCATCGCCGGGTGATGCTTGCCGGCGAAAAGGAAGCAGATGCCGATGTCGGCGAGCGTCGCCTCGGCGGTCTCGACCGCGCGGTCCATGTCGAGGCCCAGCGCTTCGAGCGTGTCGGCGGCGCCCGCCTTCGAGGAGGCGGCGCGGTTGCCGTGCTTGGCCACCGGCACGCCACAGGCGGCGACCACCAGAGCGACGGCGGTGGAGACGTTGAGCGTGTGATGCCCGTCGCCGCCGGTGCCGCAGACGTCGATGGCGTTGACGGGCGCCTCGATCGCGATCATCCGCGCCCGCATCGCGCGGGCGGCGCCGGCGATCTCGCTCGCGGTCTCGCCGCGTTCGGACAGGTCGATCAGGAAGCGGGCGATGTCGGCGTCGGCCACCGCGCCGTCGAGCATCGCGCCGAAGGCGGCTTCGGCTTCGTCCTCGTGCAGCGGCGTCGCGATCGGCGGCAGCGCGCTCATGACGCCAGGTGGGCCGGCAACCTGGCCTCGAGCCCGCAGATCCGCAGGAAGTTCGCCAGCATCGCGTGACCGTGCTCGGTGGCGATGCTTTCGGGATGGAACTGGACGCCGTGGATCGGCAGGCTCGCGTGGCGGAAGCCCATGACGTGCTCGTCGCTGGCGGTGGCGTTGACCAGCAGCGTATCGGGAATGTCGGTGACGATCAGCGAGTGATAGCGCGTCGCGGTGAAAGGCGAGGGCAGGCCGGCGAACAGCCCGGTGCCATCGTGGCGCACCGGCGAGACCTTGCCGTGCATCAGCCCGCCGCGCACCACGCTGCCGCCGAAGTACTGGCCGATCGACTGGTGGCCCAGGCAGACGCCGAGCAGCGGTTTCTCCGCATCGGCGCAGGCGCCTACGAGATCGAGGCTGATCCCCGCTTCGTTGGGCGTGCACGGGCCCGGCGAGATCAGGAAGCCCTGCGCGCCCGAGGCGATGGCTTGCGCGGCGGTGAGCGCGTCGTTGCGCACCACTTCGACCTCGGCGCCCAGCTCCATCAGGTAGTGGACGAGGTTCCAGGTGAAGCTGTCGTAGTTGTCGATGACGAGGATCATGAAACCGATCCTTAGGACGTCACGCGCTAACCGCAAGCGACTCTCGGGGTAAACGGCTGCTCGTCACCGACTATCGGTTGCGCAGGTTTCGTCGAAATTTTTGGAAGGAAATCGAGCGAGGCGTTGCGAAGTTACTGCCCGAACCCGCTCTCACCGGCTACCCGCACGGCTTCCCGCGCCGCCGCGAACAGCGCTCCGGACTTCGCCTCGCACTCGCGCTGCTCGTATTCGGCGACGCTGTCGGCGACGATGCCCGCGCCCGCCTGGACGTGGAGGACGCCGTCCTTGACCACGCCGGTGCGCAGCACGATGCAGCTATCGACCGAGCCGTCAGGCGCGAAGTAGCCGACGCCGCCGGCGTAGGCGCCGCGCGTCTCGGGCTCCAGCTCGGCGATGATCTCGCAGGCGCGGACCTTGGGCGCGCCGCTGACGGTGCCGGCCGGGAAGCCGGCGAACAGCGCGTCGATCGCATCGTGCTTGGCGGTGTCGAGCTTGCCCTCGACGTTCGAGACGATGTGCATGACGTGGCTGTAGCGCTCGATCGTGTAGCTCTCGGTCACCTCGACGGTGCCGGCCCGGGCGACCCGGCCGACATCGTTGCGGCCCAAGTCGAGCAACATCAGGTGCTCGGCGCGCTCCTTGGGATCGGCGAGCAGGCTGGCCTCGTTGGCCTGGTCTTCCTCGGGCGTCTTGCCGCGTGGGCGGGTGCCGGCGATCGGGCGAATGGTGACGTCACCGTCGCGCACGCGCACCAGGATCTCGGGGCTCGAGCCGATCAGCGCGAAGCCCGGCAGGTCGAGGAAATAGAGGAACGGCGAAGGGTTCACCCGGCGGAGCGCGCGATAGAGCGCGAGCGGGGGCAGGGTGAACGGGCAGGTGAAGCGCTGCGCGAGCACGACCTGGAAGATGTCGCCCGCCTCGATGTAGTCCTTCGCGCGGTCGACCATCGCCGCGTAATCGGCGGGCCGCATGACCGGCTCGGGCTGCGGCATGGGTAGGCAGGGATCGACGGTCTCGGCGGGCGCGGGTTGAGCGAGGCGACGCAGCGCCTCGTCGATCCGCTCCTCGGCGCGATCGAGCGCGTGGTCGGCCTTCTCGTCGGACGGCCAGAGCGGGGCGACGCAGAACAGCTCGTCGCTGAGGCGGTCGAACACCAGGATCAGCGCCGGGCGGACGAACAGCATGTCGGGCAGCGCCAGCGCGCTTTGCGGCGCGCGCGGCAGCTTCTCGACGAGGCCGATGGTCTCGTAGCCGAAATAGCCGACCAGGCAGGCGAGCGCTCGCGGCAGCGCGGCGGGCACGTCGATCCGGCAGGCGGCGACCAGCGCGCGCAGCTCGGCGAGGCTGTCGCCGGCGCAAGGCGCGAAGGCTTGCGGATCGCTCCGCCACGCGCGGTTGATCTCGCAGGCACGCCCCGTGGCGCGGAACACGAGATCGGGATCGAGGCCGAGCAGGCTGTAGCGCCCGCGCACTTCGCCGCCTTCCACCGATTCGAGCAGGAAGTCGCCGCGGCCCGGCTCGATCAGCTTGACCGCGGCGCCCACCGGGGTCTCGGTGTCGGCGATCAACCGGCGCCAGACGAGCGCGGGCTGGCCTTGGCCAAGCGCCTGCGCGGCGGCGTCGCGGTTCTCGATACGGCCCTGGCTCATGGCGCTAACGGCTCAGTTGCCGCCGACGAGCTGCTTGCGCACCGCGCGGATCGCGTTGGCGTTGCGCACGACGCCGAGCTCGGCGGTGATCGCCCGGCGCAGCGCCTCGGCGTATTCGCGGCCGGCGCTGAGGCCGAGCTCGCGCTGGGCGGCGGCGAGCAGCGGATCGCCTTGCGCCACCTTGCCCGGCTCGATGTCCTTGAGCGCGACGACGAAATAGCCGCGGTTGCCGGGCGCCGGCAGCACTTTCACCGTGCCTTCGGCCATGCTGAACAGCAGCGCCAGCGGCGGCGGCACCTGCGCGCCGCGCTGGGTGAGCTGCTCGCGGCTCATGGTCACGCGGTCGACCGGCGGCAGCGCCACGCCGAGCCCGGCGATCGCCGCGCCCAGATCGCCGCCCTTGCGCGCCTGCGCCAGCACGCGCTGGGCGGCGGCCTTGGCGGCGGTGGCGCCCTTATCGAGCAGCAGCGCGGCCGCGACATCCGGCGCGATCTCCTTGAGCGGCGCGGGGGCCGAAGGCTGGATCGCCGTCACGTCGTAGATGATGAACGTCTTGCCGGCCTCGAGCTCGGCGAGCTGGGGCTCGTTCTCGCGCTCCATCGCGAAGGCGGCGGTAATGACGCGGGCCAGTTCGGGCGGAAGCTTGGCGTCGGGCTGCGCATAGACGCGGCCGTCGGCGGTGATCGCCGGGGTCGATTGCAGCGTGGCGCCGAGCTCCTTGGCGGTCTCGGCCAGGTTGCCGCCCTGGTCGAACTCCTCCTCGATCCGCGCCGACATGTCGTTGATCGCGGCGCGGCGCTTGCGCTCGGTGAGCTGGGCGACGAGCTCGCCGCGGGCCTGCTCGAGCGAGCGGGCCGGGCGATTCTCGATGGCGTCGACCCGCATCAGGTGCCAGCCGAGCGCGCTGCGCGCCGGTGCGGCGAGCTTGCCCTGGGCGGCGGCGAAGGTGGCGTCGGCGACCGCCTGCGAGGCGGAGCCGGCCAGGGCTTCGCGCGTCACCGTGCCGAGGCTGGCGGCGCTCAGGCCCTTGGCGGCGGCGGCGGCTTCCAGCGTCTTGCCGCCGGCGACTTCGGCGGCGATCGCCTTGGCGGCGGCGTCGGTCGGCACGACGAGCTGGGTCACGCGGCGCGATTCCCGCGCGGCGTACTGCCCCTTGGCGGCCTGATAGGCGGCGGCGATCTCGGCATCGGTGGGCGCGGCCGGCGCCTTGACGGCGGATTCGCCGAACACGGCGTAGCGCACGACGCGGCGTTCGGGCCGGATGAAGCGGTTCTTCTCGCGCGCGTAGAAAGCGGCGAGCTCGCTGTCGGTGGGCGGGGTCCTGGGCGCGAACGCGGCCGAAGGCAGCAGCGCGATGGCGCCCGAGCGGGTCTCGCGCAGAAGCGTGACATAGCGCGACGCCAGCTCGTGCGGAGCCTTGGCGCCGAACGCTGCGGGCACGAGGAGCTGGCGGGCGATCAGCCCCTGGCCGAGGTCGGTGCGCACCAGCTTCTCGGAGATGCCGCGCTGCTGCAGCGCCTGGTGGAATGCGGCCTGGCTGAACTTGCCGTCGGGTCCTTTGAAGGCGTCGAGCTTGGTGATCTCGCTATCGATCAGGCGGTCGCTGGCGACGATGCCGTGCTTCTGCCCGAATTCGCCGAGCGCGGTGCGCTCGATCAGTTGATCGAGCACCTGGTCGAGTCCGCCCCGCGCGAGGAAGGCCTGCATCGTGATCCGCGGGTTGTCCTGCTTGAGCCCTTCGAGCGCGTTGGTCGCCGACGTGCTGAGCGCCGAGGCGTCGATCCGCTGCTTGCCCACGGTCGCCACCCGGTCGCCGCCGGCGACGCCGCCGAAGCTCCCGGAGTTCGACACGTCGGCCGATGCGAAGGCGAGGGCGATCAGCGCCAGGAACACGAGCGCGACGATAATGCCGACGCGGGAATTCATCATCTTGCGGAAAAACTGGAGCATCGGCCCTTCGCTCGTGCATCGCCCGGCAAGACGCCCGCCGGGACCGAGGCGAGGCTTTAGGAGGCAATCCGGATTCCCGCAATGCCTGCGCTGGGCCTCCCGGAAAGGCTCCACCAGCGCAATCGTCGCGACGATTGCGGGCCGATCCTTTTGACAAGCGGGCCGCCGCTCCCTAGCAGCGCGCCAAGACGGCAGGGGCCCCAGGGATTCGCGCAAATCCGGACGACCGGGTTTCGACGTCGATCGGGAGAGGTCCTTTCGGTTAAAGGACAGTCACGTGGCAATTACTCCGTATATCGTCGGCAATTGGAAGATGAACGGAACGCGCGCGATGCTCGCCGAAGCTCGTGCGATCGACCGTTCCGCCCAGCGCTTGCCGGGCGTGCAAGTGGCGCTTGCGCCGCCGGCCACCCTGGTGCAGGCCATGCGCGAGGCGGTCGAGGGCATCGGCGTCGGCGGGCAGGACTGCCATGTCGAAGCGAGCGGCGCCCATACCGGCGACATCTCGGCGCCGATCCTGCTCGATGCCGGCGCGGACTTCGTCATTCTCGGCCATAGCGAGCGCCGCGCGCTCCACGGGGAGCGCGACGAACTCGTGCGCGCCAAGGCCGAAGCGGCGCAGACGGCGGGCCTCGCCGTGATCCTCTGCGTCGGCGAGACCGAGGCAGAGCGCGATTCGGGCCAGGCCGAGGCAGTCGTCGCGGCGCAGCTGGACGGCTCGCTGCCGCGTGGCAAGAACGCCGCGACGCGGCTTTCGGTAGCCTACGAGCCGGTATGGGCGATCGGCACCGGCCGGGTTCCCTCGGTCGAGGACGTCGGCGCCATGCACCGCGCCATCCGCGCGAAGCTCAATGCGATTTACGGAAAGGGCGGCGCTTCGGTCCGCATCCTCTACGGCGGCTCGGTCAACGCCAAGAACGCGTCCGAACTGCTGGCGGCCGACGAAGTCGGCGGCGCGCTGGTCGGCGGCGCCAGCCTGGTCGCGGAGTCGTTCACCGCGATCATGGGAGCGGCGGCCGCTCTTGCGAGCGACTGAGCTGGCAACGTGGGGATCGGGCGCTGGCGTGCGCCTTGCGCCGGACGCGCGCAGCGCCTAGATGCGCGGGCAAGCGGGCGGCGCATGCGATCACCGATCGACTTGACGCCGATTGATTTGGAAGAACGGGCACGATGTCGCTTTTCATTTTTCTGATGGTCGTCCAGGCCCTGGTCGCGGCGGCGCTGGTCGGCGTGATCCTGATGCAGCGCTCGGAAGGCGGCGGCCTCGGCGTCGGCGGCAGCCCCAGCGGCTTGATGTCGGCGCGTGGCGTGGCCGACTTCCTCACGCGCACGACCGCCGTGCTGGCGACTCTGTTTGTCGCGCTCAGCATCGTTCTCGCCGCGCTGGCGGTGAAGACCAACGGCTCGCGCACGATCGACACCTCGCTCGACCGCACGACGCCCGCGGCGCCGGCCGATCCGCTCGCCGGCGGCCAGCCCGGTGCTCCGGCTCCGGCCGGGGCGACCCCGGCGCCGGCTGAAGCACCTGCTGGGGCTCCCGCCGATCCGCTCGCCGGAGCGGCCAAGCAGTAAGACCCGAATTCATCGTCGGCCCGAGACTCGCATCTGCGCGAGGCTCACCCATTTCGCCGCGTTCCTGTGGATTGCGGCCGAATGGCGATAGGACCGGCTTGCCCTGCACACACGACTAGGACTAAGGCCCAACTCCCATGGCGCGGTTCATTTTCATCACCGGCGGCGTGGTTTCCTCGCTTGGGAAAGGCTTGATGGCGGCGAGCCTCGCGGCGCTGCTCCAGGCGCGCGGGTTCAAGGTTCGCATCCGCAAGTTCGATCCCTATCTGAACGTCGATCCGGGGACGATGAGCCCCTATCAGCACGGCGAGGTCTACGTGACCGACGACGGCGCCGAGACCGACCTCGACCTCGGCCACTATGAGCGCTTCACCGGCGTCTCGGCCCGCCAGGCGGACAACATCACCTCGGGCCGCATCTACCGCGACATCATCGCCAAGGAGCGCCGGGGCGACTACCTCGGCGCGACGGTGCAGGTCATTCCGCACGTCACCGACGCGATCAAGGAGTTCGCCCAGGCTGACACCGACGGGCTCGACTTCGTGCTCTGCGAGATCGGCGGAACCGTCGGCGACATCGAGAGCCTGCCGTTCATCGAAGCCCTCCGCCAGCTTCGCAATGAACTGGGGCGCGAGCGGACCTGCTCGGTCCACGTCACGCTGGTGCCGTACATCGCCGCCGCCGGCGAGCTCAAGACCAAGCCGACCCAGCATTCGGTGCGCGAGCTGACCGCGCTGGGCGTCCAGCCCGAGATCCTGCTGTGCCGCTGCGAGAAACCGCTGCCCGACAGCGACCGCGCCAAGATCGCGCTGTTCTGCAACGTGCGCAAGGAAGCGGTGATCCCCGCGCTCGACGCTTCGAGCATCTATGCGGTGCCGCTGCAGTACCACGCCGAAGGGCTCGACGCCGAAGTGCTGCGCCACTTCGGGTTGGCTTCGGAGGCGCCCGACCTCGGGCGCTGGGTCGATATCGTCGACCGCTACCAGAACCCCGAGGGTGAAGTGACGATCGGCGTCGTCGGCAAGTATGTCGGCCTGCCGGACGCCTACAAGTCGCTGAACGAGGCGCTGGTCCACGGCGGGCTCGCCAACCGGGTGAAAGTCCACATCCGCTGGATCGATGCCGAGATCTTCGAGCAGAACGACGACGAGATCGCCGCCCATCTCGAGCCGATGCACGGCATCCTGGTGCCGGGCGGATTCGGCGAACGCGGGAGCGAGGGCAAGATCGCCTCGGTGCGCTTCGCGCGTGAGCGGAACGTGCCGTTCTTCGGCATTTGCCTGGGCATGCAGATGGCCTGCATCGAGGGCGCGCGCGAGGCCGGGGTGGCCGGCGCGTCCTCGACAGAGTTCGGCCCGACCGACGAGCCAGTGGTCGGCATCATCACCGAATGGATGACCGAGGACGGGTTGCAGACCCGCGCCGCGGGCGGCGACCTGGGCGGCACCATGCGGCTCGGCGCCTATCCGGCCACGCTCGCGGGCAACAGCCACGTCGCGGCAGTCTATGGCATATCGGAGATCTCCGAGCGCCACCGCCACCGCTACGAGGTGAACATCGCCTACAAGGACGCGCTGGAACGGAGCGGGCTGGTGTTCTCGGGCATGTCGCCCGACGGACTGCTGCCCGAGATCGTCGAACGGCCCGACCATCCCTGGTTCGTCGGCGTGCAGTTCCACCCCGAACTCAAGAGCCGGCCTTTCGAGCCGCACCCGCTGTTCTCGGGTTTCATCGAAGCCGCGGTGCGGCAGTCCCGACTGGTCTGAGGCAATCCCGCAAAAAAAGGGGCCTGCAAAAAGGGCGGACCGTTTCCGGCCCGCCCCGTCGTTCTCGCGGATCAGGCGGCTTCGCTATCGCCTTGGCTCTCGACCGCGCTCAGCGGCGCCTTGCCGCCGATGGCGATCTTCTTGGGCTTCATCGTCTCGGGCACTTCGCGCACGAGGTCGATGATCAGCAGGCCGTCGGCCAGGTCGGCGCCTTCGACGCGGACATAGTCCGCCAGTTCGAAGCGGCGCTCGAACCCGCGCTGGGCGATGCCGACGTGGAGAAAATCCCCCGGCGCGTCATGACCCTTGGTACCCTTGACCACCAACAGGTTCTGCTGGGCGGTGATGTCGATGTCGCCGCTCTTGAAACCCGCCACCGCCAGGGTGATGCGATAGGCCTCGGGACCGCGCCGTTCGATGTTGAAGGGCGGATAGTTGTCGCCCGAATTGGGCCGGGCCTGGCTTTCGAGCAAATCGAATAGCCTGTCGAAACCGACCATCGAACGGCGATAGGGGGTGAGGTCGAACTGGTTCATGGCAAAAATCCTCCATAGAGCAATCTTCGGGTTCGGCGGGAGCCCGGGAACCGGCGCTCCTGCCAACCGTCATGCCACCGCTCGCCCTCGCTTCGGACGGGCTTGCAGCGCATGACAGCGATCATCAGATATGGTAGCGGCCCCGGCTTTCAAGGGGCGCGGAAAGAAGGATTTTCATGGCGGCCAGGGTCGAGATCTACACCAAATGGGGCTGCCCTTATTGCGTCCGGGCCAAGGGCCTGCTCGACGGCAAGGGCGTCCGATACGAGGAATACGACATCACGATGGGCGGCCCCAAGCGCGCCGAGATGCGGGAGCGCGTCCCCGGCGCCATGACCGTGCCGCAAGTTCTGATCGACGGCCGTCCGGTCGGCGGGTCGGACGACATCGCTGCGCTCGATCGCGCCGGCAAGCTAGACCCGCTGCTCGGCCTATGACGCGCGCCGCGGTCTTGCAGATGACCTCGGGCATCGATCCGGAGGCCAACGCGCTCGGCATCGTCGCGGCCGTGGCGGAGGCGGCCGCGAAAGGCGCGGCCATGCTGTTCACGCCGGAGATGTCCGGCCTGCTCGATCGTCAGCGCGAACGCGGCAGCCGCAGCATTCGGAGCGAGGACCAGGACGCGGTGCTCTCCGCGGTCCGTGACGCAGCGGCGAAGGCGGGCGTCTGGGTGGCGCTCGGCTCGCTGGCGATCGTGCGCGAGGACGGCCGCTGGGCCAACCGCAGCTTCGTGATCGACGCGAGTGGCGAGATCGCTGCGCGCTACGACAAGATCCACATGTTCGACGTCGATCTCGCGACCGGCGAGAGCTGGCGCGAATCGAACGCCTATGCCGCCGGTGACCAGGTGGCGACGGTGGAGACGCCGCTTGGCCGGCTCGGCCTGGCGATCTGCTACGATCTGCGCTTTCCCGCATTGTTCGAGGAACTTGGTCGGCGAAGCTGCGACGTCATCGCCATTCCCGCCGCGTTCACCGTGCCCACCGGCGCGGCGCACTGGCACGTCCTCCAGCGCGCCCGCGCGATCGAGGCGAGCGCTTACGTGATCGCCGCCGCGCAAGGTGGAACGCACGAGGACGGCCGCAGCACTTATGGCCACAGCCTTGTCGTCGATCCCTGGGGCGAGGTGCTGCTCGATCTCGGCGAGGGCGGCGCGAGGCTCGGTTTCGCCGAGATCGATCCGGCGCGGATCGCGGCGGTGCGGGCACAGCTTCCCAGCCTTGCCAACCGCCAGGAAATCCCTAGGTCGAACTAACCATGATCGTCTTCGATCTCGAATGCCGCACGGGCGGCCACCGTTTTGAAGGGTGGTTCGGCTCGTCTGCCGACTTCACCCGCCAGCAGGCCCGCGGGCTCGTCACATGTCCGCATTGCGGCGCCGGGGACGTGGTGAAGGCGCCTATGGCTCCCGCCGTGCCGCGCAAGGGCAACCAGATCGTCCCCGCGACGCCGGCCAAGGCGCACGGTCCGGTCTCGGCAGAGCCCGAGGTGCCGACCATGCGCGGCACGTTGCCGCCCGAAGCGGCCAGGATGATGCAGGCACTGGCGAGGATGCAGGCCGAGGCGCTCAAGGACTCGCGCTGGGTCGGCGGCACTTTCGCCGAGCAATCGCGCGCGATGCATTATGGCGAGCGCGAGGCCGAGACGATCCACGGGCAGGCGACGCTGGCCGAGGCGAAGGAGCTGCTGGAGGAAGGCATCGCCGTCGCGCCATTGCCCTTCCCGGTGGCGCCCCCCGGCGAGGCGAACTGACCCCCAGTCAGATGGCCGGCCCGATGCTTGGCGACGATTGCCAACCCCCGCGCCCCCGACTAAGGCGGCGGCGGGCGCCCGTAGCTCAGCAGGATAGAGCACCAGATTCCTAATCTGGGGGCCACAGGTTCGAATCCTGTCGGGCGCACCACCCCTTTTCGGAACGCAGGACTTGCACGTGCCCCTGCACGCGCCGTTCGCTTCGTCGGTCTTGCCGAACGCATGCCGTTGGCTGGCCGATGGCACGCCCCACTCCGCCGCATGGAGCGAGACAGCGACCCGCGTTCGGGCGGATGAGCGACGCGGGGTGGCTGGCGCAGTCCGCATGGCGGCCGGGGCCCCAAGCCCAAAGGTCTCGGCGCTGCGATGTTCGACCAGCAGCTGTTCAGTGGAGACCGAAATGGAACGCCAATACATCGCCTATGTGCTCATCGTCGCGCTGATCGGCGCGGTCGTGGGCGCAATCGCCTATTTACGCCACAACTCGCGCGAGCGGGTCTATCGACGCCGCAAGCTGCGCGAGCGAGCCGCCTACAAGCAGGCGATGGCGGGGGACGACGCCGGATAGGCGAAACGCCCCCTGCGCGCGGGGCACAGGGGGCGTTGTCGAATGGGCGAAAAGGGGTGGGAGGCGGACCGGGGGAAACCCGCCTCCCGGGGGGACATCAGGTCGCGACCGCCAATGGGCGGACGATGTCCTCCGGTCCGGCGACTTCGACCTTGGCGCCGCCGCGTTTGCGGCGCGCGAGCCATTCGCTCATGCTCTGGGCGGTGGTGTGGTCCATGCCGTCGAGCGCGTGGAGGTCGAGCCGCACCGGGCGGTGATCGGGCAGGCGCTCCAGCACCGAGGTCAGCCGCGCCAGGCTGAGGAACGTGGCGCTGCCCTTGAGCGACACATGCGTCGCTTCCCCGGCCTCGCGTTCCTCGACGCCGAGCTTGAGGCTGCGGCGGTAGGGCAGCAGCTCGATCAGCGACAGCGCCAGGCCGACGAGCACGCCGGTCAGCAGGTCGGTCGCCACCACCAGCACGAAGGTCACCACCCAGATCGCCGCGGGCAGGCGCCCGTGGGCGTGGAGCAGGTGCCGAACATGGTCGAGGCTGACCAGACGCCAGCCGGTGACCACCAGCACGCCGCCGAGCGCGGCCATCGGGATCTCGCGCAGCAGCCACGGCAGCAGGGCGACGAAGCCGAGGATCCAGGTGCCGTGGAGGATCGTCGACAGCCGCGTCTGCGCGCCCGCCTGGACGTTGGCCGAACTGCGGACGATCACCCCGGTCATCGGCAGGCCGCCGGCCGCGCCGCAAAGCAGGTTGCCGACGCCTTGGGCGCGCAGTTCCTTGTTGTAGTCGGTGCGAACGCCGTCGTGCATCCGGTCCACCGCCGCCGCCGAGAGCAGCGATTCGGCGCTGGCGATGAAGGCGATCGCCACGGCGGCGAGCAGGATCGAGGGCTGAAGCAGCGGCGAGAGGAAGCCTTCGCCGGGAAGCGCGAAGGCCGCGCCGATCGATTCGGGCACGGTGACGCGGGTGACGTCGAGGCCGAAGGCGAAAGCCACGAGCGTCGCCGACACCACGCCCAGCAGCGCGCCAGGCACCAGCGAGAGCGACTTTGGCCGCAGCTTTTCCCAGCCGAGCATCACGCCGATGGTCAGCAGGCCGATCAGCACCGCGATCTCGGTCGAGCGCACGTCGAGCGAGAGGCCGAGCACCCGCGCGGGCATCGCCGCGAGATTTTCGAGCCCGCTCGACATCGGCTTGGCGTCGAACAGCGTGTGGAACTGGCCGATGACGATCAGCGCGCCGATGCCTGCCAGCATGCCGTGGACGACGGCGGGCGAGATCGAGCGGAAATAGCCGCCCAGACGCAGTACGCCGGCGCCGAACTGGAGCAGGCCGGCAAGCACGAGAACGGGGCCAAGCGCGCTCAGCCCGTGGTCCCGCACGAATTCGAAGACGATGACCGCGAGGCCGGCGGCGGGGCCGCTGACCTGGAGCGGGGAACCGGCCAGAAGGCCGACGACGATACCGCCGATGATCCCCGTCACCAGGCCTTTCTCGGGCGGGACGCCCGAGGCGATGGCGATGCCCATGCACAGCGGCATCGCGACGAGGAAGACGACGATCGAGGCGGTGAAATCGCGTGCGAGGTGGGCGAAAGGCCCTCGGCGCTCGGCGGTTACGCTCATGCGGCGATCTCCGTCGCGCCGGTGGGCAGATGGCGGCGCTGGGCGGGCAGCGCAACCGGCAGCGGCCGGTCCTCGCGCAGCGGCTCGAACTGGCCGGTCTCGCCGTTAAGGCCCAGAACCTGACCGGCGTTGATATCGACGAACCAGCCGTGCAGCGCCATCTCGCCCTGAGCGATGGCTGCGGCGACCGACGGATGGGTGCGGATATGCGCGAGCTGGGCGATGACGTTCTCGAGGCTCAGCGCGCGGACCCGCTCGGCGCCCGACAGGTCGGGGCAGCAGCGATCGACGACATGCGCGGCCGCCGCGCCGTGGCGTAGCCACGCGGCGACGTTGGGCATGCCTTCGGTCAGCGTCGGATCGGCGAGTGCCTTCATTGCGCCGCAGTCGGAATGGCCGCAGATGATGATGTCGCGCACGCCGAGCGCGGCCACGGCATATTCGACGGTCGACGAGACGCCGCCGTTCATCGTCGCGAAGGGCGGAACGATGTTGCCGGCGTTGCGGCAGACGAACAGGTCGCCGGGCTTCGCCTGGAGGATGTGCTCGGGCACCACGCGCGAATCCGCGCAGGAGACCATCAGCGCCTTGGGCTCTTGCCCCTGGCTGGTGAGACGGGCGAACAATTCGCCGCTGTCGGGGAAAATGACCTTCTCGAAGCCGAATACGCGACCGATCAGTTCGTTCACGGTTGTTACCTTTCCTACGATCCCGAGGAGTAGTGCGGGCCGGCTTGCGGGACAGGGGGCAAGCGCGGCTGCGATGACGCCATCTACGCGAGGCGCCTTTCCTGAGTTCGGCGGGACTGTAAGAAAATGTTGCGGTGCAGCGTCTTGCGCTCAAGCCACCGCGTGAGGAAGGCGGATCGTGGCGCGCAGGCCGCCGCTGGGCAGGTTGGACAGGCTCAGCGTGCCGCCTTCGGCGCGCGCCGCGCGTTCGACGATCGGCAGCCCCAGGCCCATGCCGGCAGTGTCGCGGGTGCGCGCGGTGTCGAGCCGGATGAACGGGCGCAGCACCTCGATCATACGGTCCTCGGGGATGCCGGGGCCGTCGTCCTCCACCGTCAGCTCCACCGCGGCGCCATCCCGCGCGACGAGAACGCGGGCATTGCCGGCATAGCGCAGGGCGTTCTCGATCAGGTTGGACAGCGCGCGGCGAATCCACACCGGCCGCGCGACGATCGTCAGGCTCGGCGGGCCGATATAGATCGCGGAGCGGCCCTGGTCGCAGGCGTTGTCGACCTGGGTCTGCGCCATCGCGGCGAGGTCGACGCGCTCGGCCGGGACCTTGTCGTCGCCCGATTCCACGTAAGTCTGCAGCGAGACCAGCAAGTCGCGCATCTCATGGAGGTCGTGCGCCATGCCCTCGCGCAGTTCCGGGTCGAGCGGCGCGCCGTCGATACGAAGCTCGAGCCGGGCGAGCGGGGTGCGCAAGTCGTGGCCGATCGCCAGCATCGTCTGCGAATTGCTTTGCAGCAACTGGTGGATGCGGTCCTGCATCGCGTTGAAGGCGCGGATCAGGTGGCGCACTTCGCCCTGGCCTTCCTCGGCGAGCGGGCTGGGGTTGGCCGAGCCGACGTCGGACGTGGCGCGCACCAGCATGCGCAGCGGGCGCAGCGTGGCGCGCAGCAGCAACCAGGCCAGCACGACCAGCAACAGCGAGGGCAGCGCCAGGCCGAGCAGCCGACCGACATTGAGCGTCCAGGCCGCGCGGTTGTGGGCGCGGAAGCTGACCACCGAGCGGTCGGGCAGCGCGATCGAGCCGCCGATGTCGCCGTTGTCCGAGAGCGGCATCAGCTGCATGTGCAAGTTGGCGCGCTTCAGCTCGGGCTCCAGCGCGAGAAACTGGCGGCGCAGCGCCACGAGCTCGCTGCGGTGGCCGTCGAGCGGCGGGTAGGGCGACCAGACCAGCGCGAAGCGTTCGGTACTGAGCTCGCGGGCCACGGCGGGACGGTCTTCGAGCGGCGTCCGGCCGATCAGGCGGTGGGCGATGACCAGGTGTTCGGCCATGCGCGCGGCGTCGTCGTCCCTCAGCGCGAAAGTATTGCTGCGGTCGAACAGTACGGTGTTGAGCACGAAGTCGGTGACGACGACCACCAGGACGATGGCCAGCAGCCGTCCCGCGAGGCCGACGCGCAGTGGCAGCTTCAAGTGCGGCTGACTTCGGCAGCGAACATGTAGCCGATCCCGCGCACCGTGCGGATCGGCGCGCTGCCGCCGTCGGCCGTCAGCTTGCGGCGCAGGCGGCTGACCAGCACGTCGACGCTGCGGTCCGAGCTGTCGGCGAGGCGGGTGCGCGACATTTCGATCAGCCGTTCGCGGCCGATGACGCGCTGCGGTTGGCCGAGGAACGCGGCGAGAAGATCGAATTCGGCGCCGGTCAGATCGACGATCGCGCCGCTGGGCGAGCGCAGCTCGCGCCGGCTCGTCGAGAGTGTCCAGCCGTCGAAGCGCAGTTCGTTGCGGCTCGGCCTTTCGTCGCCGGCTTCGGCCTGATTGCCGTTGCCGCCGCGGCGGAGGACCACGCCGATGCGGGCGATCAGCTCACGCGTGCCGAACGGCTTGGCGAGGTAGTCGTCGGCGCCGAGCTCGAGACCGAGCACGCGGTCCTCCTCGCTGCCACGGGCGCTGACGAAGATCACCGGGGTGTCGCAGGTCTGGCGCAGGCGGCGCAGCAGGTCGATGCCGCTGGTGCCGGGCAGCATGACGTCGAGCACGATCAGGTCGGCGGGCTCGTTCTCGAGCACCACCCACATCTCGGCGCCGGTGGCGACCGCGCGGACGTTGTATCCATGCTCACGCAAGGCGCGCGCCGTCAGGGTGCGAAGCGAGGCGTCATCCTCGACGAGGAGTATCGAAGGGGCAGCCATCAACCGATCACGCAGCGTACGAACAGGATAGGGACATAGGGAAGGGGGCCTCCAGGTTCAATTGTGCGATCGGTCGAGCTGCGCACGCCGCGCGTCCACCGCCTGGAGCAGGCCCGCCGCCTCGGCCGGGGCGAGGCCGCCGGTGACGTCGCGGCCGTTCTCGTCCTGGAAGTGCAGCGTCCAAGGCGTGCGGGCGCCGGGGCGGTAGGCGGCCGCGATCTCGCGCACCGTTTGCTCGGGCAGCTCGAACGCCACGCGCATCGCTTCGTTGCACATCCCGACGCCGTCGGTCGGCGGGCAGCGGTCGGGCCAATGGTCGAGGTGGATCGGTTGCGACCGGCGCGTCTCGCCGGCGCTGGCATAGCTCACCGCCCAAACCGCCTTGCGCGCGCCGACATAGGCGAGGTCGTGCCAGACCTGCCAGGTCACGCGCCCCGTGCGGCGATCGACCAGCGCGCGCAGGTGCACGTCATCGGCGTAAGCACCGGCGATCGAGCGGCCGCGCCGGTGGGCCTCGCTGGTCGAGAAGACGCGCGTGGACGGATCCTCGGTGACGCGGACACGCTCGGCGAAGTCGCTCGGCGACATCGCCGCCAGCGCGCGGGGCAGGCGGTCGTACGCGGTAGCCGGGGACGCCAGAGCGGCGAGCGAGAGCGCCAGGGCGATGGCGGCGCGCGCATGGCCGCGCGAACGGAGGGTTCGTTGCATGGGCCCATCTAGCCGGGGCGACGTTTCCCGATCCGCGCAGATTTGTGACGAATTATTGCTGCGCATGGCGGCGAACTTCACAGCGAAATCCGCGCGCTGGCCACGACGGTCGCGCCGCTGTGGCGATGCGACGGCGCGGCGCTGCGGCCGATGTCGGTATCCGAATAGGCGAGGCCGAACGTCAGCGGACCGGCGGCGTAGTCGGCGCCTAGGCGCCAGTCGCGATAGGCGCCGCCGGGGCGCAGGCGGTTTGCGCGCATGCCGTCACGGCGCGAACCGGTCGAGCGGCCGAGGTGGGCGGTGACGGTCAGCGGCGTGCCTATCAGCGCCGCGCGCGCCTGCATCCGCACATGGAGATTGCTACCGCCGATCGCGTCCTGCGGGGGCGCGTAGTCAGCGCGCAGCGACAGGTCCACGGGGCCGAACGCCACGCCGGCGCCGAGATCGAGCTCGACATAGTCGCGCTCGTCACGCGCGCCCGAAAACAAGTGCGCGGTCGCGCCCGCGTGCCATTGCAGCAATCCCGCGCTGGCGGCGTAGCCTGCGCGCACATCGAACGCCGCGTCGGCGCCGCCGTGACGCTCCGCCCCGCGGGTCGTGATCGCCTGGGCCGAGGCTTCGAGACCGGAGGGCAGGGCGGCGTCGATCCGCGCCCGGGCGGCGGCGCGGCCGTCGCTCCAGCTCAAACCGCGCGCGCGATGGTCGCTGACCGCCGCCGCCCCGACCGACACGTCGGCCCGGGCAGCGGCGGGCAGGGGGGCGGCCGCCAGAACGACGGCGGCCGCGAAGGCGTCTCTCATCGCGCGTGCGAAACCGGCGCGGTCAGCGCGTCGAGGCTGGCGAGATCGCTGCGCAGTGTCGGGGCGTCGCGCGTGGCGACGTCGCTCAGCAGGCTGCGAAGCGCGGCGTCGTCGCCGGCCAGCTTGTCGGCCGCGTCGCCGCGTAGCGACGAGCAATGACCCAGCCGCGCGCCCTTGCGCGCCGGTCCGCCTTCGATGACGCGAGCGAGCGCGGACACCGGCTGCCCTTCGGCGGTCGCGGCGCTGCGGCGTACCGAGACGCGCGCTTCCCACAGGCAAGAGGGCTGCGAGCGCGGACCGATGCCGGTTTGGCGCAGATCGGTCTCGACTTGGGGTTCGTAGCTGACCGCGAGCGTGCGGCCGTTGTGGACGATCGAGGTCTGGTGCAGCAGCTCGGCGGCGCTGGCGGGAACGGCGAGGATGCCGCCGGCGGTCAGGGCGGCGGCGAAGAGCATCGAGGGCTTCATGGTGGGTCTCCCGGCGGAGGCGAACGATCGCGTCCGGAGCGCGGGCGGTAGCAGCGGGGTTTTTCTGGACTCCTAGCCGTTTGTAACAAAGTGTTGCGCGAGCCGCCTTTCGGGTCACTGTCATATAACCGTCACGTATTCGCCATAGCCGGGCGACCGCAGGACAAGACGGGATACAAGACGATGACGAGCTATGGTGTGGCGCTTGCCGGCGCGGTGGCGCTCGGCCTTGCGGGCGGGATGCCGCAGGCCCAGGCGGCCCCGCTCAGCGAAGCGGAAGGCCAGGCCTTACGCGACGAGGTCGAACGGCTGCGCGCCAAGCTGGAGGCTATCGAAAAGCGCTTGGCCGACGGCGGCACCCCGCCGCCGCCCGCTCCGCAACCGCCTGCGCCTCAGCAGGCGGCCGCCGCGCCCGCGAGTGCGCCGGCCACCCGGATCGAATGGAAGGGTTCGCCGCGCTTCGTCTCCGAGGATCGCGCGTTCAAGGTAAAGGGCCGCATCCAGGCCGACGCCAACTATGTCGCCGCGCCCGAAGGGCTGAACGACCGCGGCCTGGGCTTCTCGAACGAGTTCCGCCGCATCCGGCTGGGCGGCGAGGGCCAGCTTGGGAGCGGCTTCGGCTACAAGCTGGAACTTGAGCTTTCGGACAACGGCGTCGATCTGGTCGATACCTTCGTGACCTACCAGAAGGGCCCCTGGCTGGTGACGCTGGGCAACCACAACGCCTTCCAGGGCATCGACGAACTGACCGGCGACACCAGCGGCAGCTTCATGGAACGCGCCGCCTTCACCGACGCCTTCAACTTCGAGCGGCGGCTCGGCCTGTCGTTGCAGCATGAGCGGGGCGCGCTGCTCGCACAACTCGGCGTCTTCACCGACGACATCACCGCGCTCGCCAACGCGAGCGACGGCCCTGCGGGCGGCGACGAGAACAACGCCTTCAGCATCGATGGGCGCCTGGTCTATGCGCCGAAGATCGACGACACGCAGCTGCACCTCGCCGGCTCGGCCCACTGGCGCAAGCTGGGCCGCATCGCCGCCGCCCCGACGCGCTATCGCCAGCGGCCTTATATCCATTCGAGCAACAGCCGCCTGATCGGCACCCCCGGATTGCCGGTCGAGCGCGAGCTCAACTACGGTCTCGAACTGGCGGCGATCGACGGCCCCTGGCACGCGGCGGGCGAAGTCCATTGGCTGCGCGCCGATCGCATCGGCCTGCCCTCCGCGCGGTTCTGGGGCGGATACGCCGAGGTCGGCTATTTCCTCACCAAGGGCGACACCCGCGCTTACGACAATGGCTACTTCGGCGCGATGAAGCCGGCCCGTGCTATGGGCAAGGGCGGCGTGGGCGCGGTGCAGGTCAACTTGCGCTACGATTATCTCGATCTCGACAGCGGCGCGGTGCGCGGCGGCAAGCAGAACGGCTATATGGCCGCGCTGATCTGGGCGCCGATCGCCAACCTGCGCTTCAACCTGAACTACGCCTACCTTGACTACGACGGCGCGGTGCCGCTCGCCGATGGGCGCACCAGCTATGGCCTGCACACCTTCGGATCGCGCTTCGAGCTCGACTTCTAAGCTTTCGCTATCGCATCGCCCTTTACGGAGAACCGGTTCCCGCTTTTCCGTGCGATGCTTCGGGAAACACTTTGTCACGGTTCAGAAAAGAGCGGGAACCAAAGAGGCGCTATAAAACGAGGCATCCTGATTTACGCGACCCGTCGATACAGAGGCGCGGATTCAGGGTGCAGGAGGAACGTTCTCAACCATGAGGGAATGTTCCGATGAAGAAGATCGTTATCGCTGCGGCCGCTTTCGCGCCGCTCGCAGGTGCCGCGCCGGCCTTTGCCCAGGAAGCCGATACCGAACCGTTCACCGTCTCTGCCAACGTCGCCCTCGTCAGCGACTACCGCTTCCGCGGCGTCTCGCAGAGCGACCGCGAACTCGCCATCCAGGGCGGCATCACCGTCCAGCACGAGAGCGGCCTGTACGCCGGAACCTGGGCGTCGAACCTTTCGGGCTGGGGAACCTTCGGCGGCTCCAACACCGAGCTCGACCTGTTCGCCGGCTACGCCTTCCCGCTCGCGGGCGGCAAGCTCGACGTGGGCCTGACCTGGTACATGTATCCGGGCGGCGCCAACAAGACCGACTTCGCCGAGCCATACGTCAAGCTGAGCGGCGACGTGGGTCCGGTGAACCTGCTCGCGGGCGTCGCCTATGCGCCCAAGCAGCAGGCGCTGGGCAACTGGTCGAACACCCCGCAGAGCGCGATCGGCGACAAGGAAGACAACCTCTACCTGTGGGGCGACGTCGCCTATTCGATCCCCGAGACGCCGGTCAAGCTGAAGGCCCACCTCGGCTATTCGGACGGCAATCCCGGCCTGGGGCCCAACGGCACCAGCGTCGCGCCGACCGGCGAGTACCTCGACTGGCTGATCGGCGCCGAAGCCGCGGTCGGTCCGCTCACCGTCGGCATCAGCTATGTCGATACCGACATCTCGGCGGCCGAATCGGCTTATATCCGCGCGCCCAACGGTGGTTTCCAGACCGCCGAAGGCAAGTCGATCGCCGGCGAGACGGTCGTGCTGTCGGTCAGCGCCGCATTCTGACGAACCGCCGATAGGATCGCCGCCCCCGCGCGGCGGTCCATTGGCGAAAGCCATAAGCGAGGGTCGCCGTGTAAAAAGCGGCGGCCCTTCGTGCTTTTCGCTTGAACGGCGGCGTTAACTGTGATTCCTAGAAACGCATGAGAAACGTGCGTCGTCAGCCCAAATTCGCCCGCGAGAGACTGGTTCAGGGCCTTGCTCTCGGTAGCCTGCTGCTGATGGGCGCCGCCGCGCTGGTGGGGCCGAGCGGCATTCTTGCCTGGGGCGAGAATCAGCGCGTCCTGGCGGAGCGCGAGAAGGAGCTTGCCCAGCTCAAGGCCCAGCGCGACGAGTTGCAGAACCGCGTTTCGCTGCTCGATCCGCGCCACGCGGACCCGGATCTCACCGGCGAATTGCTGCGCAGCAATCTCAACGTCGTCCACCCCGACGAGATGGTCATGCTGCTCAAGTGAGCGACGCATGAAAATTGCCTGGGGGCTTATAACTTTTACGTAGTCAGGCACATTCCCACGGCGGCCGGTTGCTCTTATAGGAGGGCGATATATCTCGCCCTGGGGGAATGAAGTTGGCCAAACCTGCGAAACCGCCTGCAAAACCGAGTGCGTCCACCAAGACATCCCCCGCGAGGCGGGCACCCGCCGCGAAAGCGCCGGCGGCCAAGGCCCCTCCCGCTGCCGATCCTTCCCCCGACGCTTTCACGCTGCGCAGCCTGCAGGACCGGCATCTGGCCGATCCGCGCTTCGCGGCGAGCGATGCCCAGCTTCTCGACTTCTACGAGAAGATGGTCCTTATCCGCCGCTTCGAGGAAAAGGCCGGCCAGCTCTATGGCCTCGGGCTGATCGGTGGTTTCTGCCACCTCTACATCGGCCAGGAAGCCGTCGCGGTCGGTCTCCAGTCGGCGCTCGATTCCAGCAAGGACAGCGTCATCACCGGCTATCGCGACCACGGTCACATGCTGGCCTACGGCATCGATCCCAAGGTGATCATGGCCGAGCTCACGGGACGCCATTCGGGCATCTCGAAGGGCAAGGGCGGCTCGATGCACATGTTCAGCGTCGAGCATAAGTTCTACGGCGGCCACGGCATCGTCGGCGCCCAGGTCTCGCTCGGCGCGGGCCTCGCCTTCGCGCACAAGTATCGCCAGGACGGCGGCGTCTGCATGGCCTACTTCGGCGATGGCGCGGCGAACCAGGGCCAGGTTTACGAAAGCTTCAACATGGCCTCGCTGTGGAAGCTGCCGATCGTCTTCGTGATCGAGAACAACGGCTACGCGATGGGCACCGCGGTCAAGCGCAGCTCGGCCGAGACCGAGTTCTACCGTCGCGGCACCGCCTTTCGCATCCCCGGCATGGATGTCGACGGCATGGACGTGCTCGCCGTCCGTCAGGCGGCCGAAGTCGCGCTCGATTATGTCCGCCAGGGCAACGGCCCGGTGCTGATGGAGCTCAACACCTACCGCTATCGCGGTCACTCGATGTCCGACCCGGCCAAGTACCGCAGCCGCGAGGAAGTGCAGGAAATGCGCGAGAAGCACGATCCGATCGAGCGTGCCAAGGCCGAGCTGCTGGCGCGCGGGATGTCCGAGGACAAGATCAAGGACATTGACAAGCGCATCCGCGCGATGGCGGCCGACGCCGCCGACTTCGCCGAGAGCTCGCCCGAGCCCGAAGCGGCCGAACTCTATACCGACGTGCTGGTGGAGCGTTACTGATGGCGGTGGAACTCAAGATGCCGGCGCTCTCGCCCACGATGGAAGAGGGCAAGCTGGCCAAATGGCTGGTCAAGGAAGGCGACGAAGTGCGGTCCGGCGACATCCTCGCCGAGATCGAGACCGACAAGGCGACGATGGAATTCGAAGCCGTCGACGAAGGCAAAGTCGGGCGGATCCTGGTGCCCGAGGGCTCCGAGGGCGTGAAGGTCGGCACTGTGATCGCGACGATGGCGGGTGAGGGCGAGGCTTCGGCCGCACCTGCGCCGAAGGCCGCCGCGCCCGCCGCCGCGCAGACGTCCGCCGAAGCGCCTGCGGAGAAGAAGGCGGAGAGCGGCACCGCCCAGCTCGTCTCCGATGCGCAGCCGGCCCAGGATCCGGCGATCCCGCACGGCACCAACATGAAGAGCGCGACCGTGCGCGAAGCGCTGCGCGATGCGATGGCCGAGGAAATGCGCCGCGACGACCGCGTCTTCGTGATGGGCGAGGAAGTGGCCGAGTACCAGGGCGCCTACAAGGTCACGCAAGGCCTGCTCGAGGAGTTCGGCCCACGCCGCGTGATCGACACGCCGATCACCGAATACGGCTTCGCCGGCATCGGCACGGGCGCGGCGATGGGCGGCCTGCGCCCAGTCATCGAATTCATGACCTTCAACTTCGCCATGCAGGCGATCGACCACATCATCAACTCGGCGGCCAAGACCAACTATATGTCGGGCGGCCAGATGCGCTGCCCGGTGGTGTTCCGCGGCCCCAACGGCGCGGCCTCGCGCGTCGGCGCGCAGCATAGCCAGAACTATGCGCCGTGGTACGCCAACGTCCCCGGCCTGGTGGTGATCGCGCCGTACGACGCCTCGGACGCCAAGGGGCTGCTGAAGGCGGCGATCCGCAGCGAGGACCCGGTGGTCTTCCTCGAGAACGAGCTTGTCTATGGCCGCAGCTTCGAGCTGCCCGAGCTCGACGACCACGTCCTGCCGATCGGCAAGGCGCGTATCGTGCGCGAGGGCAAGGACGTGACGATCGTCACCTACTCGATTGGCGTCGGCCTCGCACTCGAAGCGGCCGAGGAACTGGCGGGTGCGGGCATCGACGCGGAAGTGATCGACCTTCGCACGCTGCGCCCGCTCGACAAGGAGACGGTGCTCGCCAGCCTGGCCAAGACCAACCGCCTGATCGTCGCCGAAGAAGGCTGGCCGGTGTGCTCGATCGCCTCGGAAATCCAGGCGATCTGCATGGAGGAGGGCTTCGATCACCTCGACGCCCCGGTCCTGCGCGTCTGCAACGAGGACGTGCCGCTGCCTTACGCGGCCAACCTCGAGAAGGCGGCGATCATCGACGTGTCGCGCGTCGTCGAGGCGGCGAAGAAGGTCTGCTACCGCTAGCGGATGAGCGATAGCGACAGCCTGCTCGAAAGCCTGCCGCCCGCGCGGCGGTTGGCGCTCGCCTACGCGCCGGCCGCCGCGCGGCTGCCGCTGCTGGCGTTCCTCGCGCTCGACGTGCGGCTCGCGGGGATCGTGCGCAACTCGCACGAGCCGATGCTCGCGCAGCTCCGCCTCGCCTGGTGGCGCGAACAGCTCCAGCGGGACGGCGGTGCCTGGCCCGAGGGCGAGCCTTTGCTGGCTGCGCTGCGCAGCTGGGATGGCCGGCACGGCGCGCTGGCGCCGCTGGTCGACGCCTGGGAGGGCATGACCGGAGCGCCGCCGCTCGATCCGGCGGTTTTCGAAGCGTTGGCCCAGGCGCGGGGCGGGGCCTTCGCCACGCTCGCCGACACGCGCGCGGCGGAAGCGCTGCGGTTGGGGCGAAATTGGGCGCTCGCCGACTTGGCGGCGCGGCTCTCGCATCCCGAGGAGACGGCGGCGGCGTTGACCCTGGCCCGCGCGGCGGACTGGCGGGCGGCGCGCCTGCCGGCCGCGTTGCGGCCGCTCGCGGTGCTCCACGGGCTGGCGGCGCGCGCCTTGCGCCGGGGTGGAAACTTGGACAGGATCGCCCCGCTCGATCTGCTGGCCGCTCTACGCATCGGCCTGCTCGGGAGATAGCGGGGGAGGGGCTGCTCGATGAACCGGTTCGTGCTCGGCGGCGTCGCGGCGCTGTTGCTCTTTGCGGCCGGCCTGTTCTGGTGGCAGGGGCGGGCGGAGACCGAGCGCGGCGCGCCGCCGCCCGAGCTCGCGCTGGAGGAGAAGGCCGCGCCCGGCCCGCTGCCCAGCGCCGATGCGCGCGGCCAGCGCGGCGCCGCGCCGCCGGAGGCGAGCGAGGCGACCCGCGAGCAGCGCCGCTTCGCCCGGCTCGACCGCGACATCGACGGGCGGATTACCCGCAACGAGATGATGTCGACCCGCACCGCCGATTTCCGCCGGCTCGACACCGACGGCAACAACCTGCTGACCTTCGAGGAATGGGCGGTCGCCACCGGCAACCGCTTCAAGGCGGCGGACGCCAACGGCGACCTCTGGCTCACCCGCGAGGAATTCGCCACCACCCGCCCGCGCGAGCAGACCAAGCCCAAGTGCCGGTGCTGAGGAGCGCTCAGGCGAGCTGGGCGATCCAGGGGGTGATGTCGGCCTTCGCCCGCCCGGTATAGGCTTCCTTGCGCTGCTTCTTCTTCACCGCCGGATCGACCGGCGGGAACAGGCCGAAGTTGACGTTCATCGGCTGATAGTGCTCCGCCTCGGCATCGCCGGTGATGTGCGACAAGAGCGCGCCCATCGCGGTCGTACGGGGCGGGGCCTGCCAGGCGTGTCCGGCGATCTCGCTGGCGCTCATCAGCCCGACCATGAGGCCGACCGCGGCGCTCTCGACATAGCCCTCGCAGCCGGTGATCTGGCCGGCGAAGCGGACGTGCGGCGCGGTTTTCAGCCGAAGCTGGCGGTCGAGCAGCACGGGCGAATTGAGAAACGTGTTGCGATGGAGGCCGCCCAGACGGGCGAACTCGGCCTGTTCGAGACCGGGAATCGTGCGGAACAGGCGGACTTGTTCGGCATGCTTGAGCTTGGTCTGGAAGCCGACCATGTTCCAGATGGTGCCGAGCTTGTTGTCCTGGCGGAGCTGGACGACGGCGTAAGGCCAGCGGCCCTTGGGGAACTCGGGCGTGGCGTCGTGGGGATTGTCGAGGCCGACCGGCTTCATCGGCCCGAAGCGCAAGGTGTCCTCGCCGCGCTCGGCCATCACCTCGATCGGCATGCAGCCTTCAAAGTATGGCGTGTTCGCCTCCCACTCCTTGAAATGGGTCTTTTCGCCCGTCAGCAGTCCCTCGCGAAAGGCCAGGTACTGCTCGCGGTTCATTGGGCAGTTGATGTAGTCCTTCGTCTCGCCTTTATCCCAGCGCGAGGCCATCCAGCAGACGTCCATGTCGATCGTCTCGCGATAGACGATCGGGGCGATGGCGTCGAAGAAGGCGAGGCTGTCGGCACCGGTCGCCGCGCCGATGCTGCTCGCCAGCGCATCGGCGGTGAGCGGGCCGGTGGCGATGATCGTCAGGCCGGCGTCGGGCAGCCGGTCGATCCGCTCGCGGACGATCTCGAGCGTCGGCTGCGCGGCGAGCGCCGCCTCGACCTCGGCCGAGAACACGTCGCGGTCGACCGCCAGCGCCGAGCCGGCGGGCACTTGCGCCTTTGCCGCCGCCGCCATGATCAGCGAATCGCAGCGGCGCATCTCGTGGTGGAGCAGGCCGACCGCGTTCTTCTCGTCGTCGTCCGAGCGGAAGCTGTTCGAGCAGACGAGTTCGGCCAGCGCGTCGGTCTGGTGGGCGGGTGAGCGTTCGCCCCCATTCTCAACGTTCGCTCCGCGCATCTCCGATAGCCGCACGCGGATGCCGCGCCGCGCGAGTTGCCACGCCGCCTCGCTGCCGGCGAGCCCGCCGCCGATGATGTGAACCTGGTGAGTCATCGGGCGCCCGTATCAGATAGCGGCGTCCCCGCGAAGGCGGGGATCTCGGTAGGTTGGGGTAGAGGTCGAACGGGAGGCATGAGGTCCCCGCCTTCGCGGGGACGCCGGAGGTGGGGCGCTCAGCCCGCCACCGGGAGCTTGATCTTGCCGTCGTCGCCGCGCTGGAGTGGGCCGTAGGCGATCACCGCGCCAAGCGGCAGCGGCGCGTAGATGTGGGGGAACAGATCGTCGCCGCGCGACCGCTCCCACTTCACCGCGTCGCCCAGCACTGCCAAGTCGACCGCGGCGAGGTGCAGGTCGTCATGCCCGGCGAAATGCCTGGCCACGGTCTCGTCGAGCTGCGCCGCGGTCGAGAGGTGGACGAAGCCATCGGCCAGATCGACGGGCGCGCCCACGAATGTGCCGTCCGCCAAGAGCGTCGCCATCTGCCCGGCGGTCAGCACCTTGTAGGCCAGCGCCGGTGTGCTCACGGTTCCTCGGTGCCTTGCCCGATGTCCTCGTCGCGGACCGGGGTATCCCGGATCGGCGTCTCCTCAGCGCGGCGGGCGGCCATTTCCTCGACCACCGCTTCTTCGGCGGGGTTCTCGGGCTGCTCTTCCTCGTCGAGGCGCACGGCGCTGACCACGTGTTCGTCGTCGGCGACGTTGAACAGGCGCACGCCGGCCGAGCCGCGGCCGATGACGCGCAACGATTCGAGCGGCAGACGGATCAGCTTGGCCTGGTCGGTCACCAGCATGAGCTGCTCGGCCTGGGTCGTGGCGAAGCTCGCCACCACCGGCCCGTTGCGGGCGATGTTGTCGATGTTGGTGATGCCCTGGCCGCCGCGGCCGGTGCGGCGGTATTCGTAGGCCGAGGACAGCTTGCCGTAGCCGTTGGCGCAGACGGTGAGGATGAACTGCTCGCGCGCCTGCAACTCGCCATAACGTTCGGCGGACAGCGCGGGTTCGCCCTCCTTCTCGCCCTTCCACGGCGCGAAGCGGACGTACTCCTCGCGCTCCTCGGCGGTGGTGCCGACGCGGTGGAGGATCGACAGCGAGATGACCTCGTCCTCACCCTTCAGCAGCATCCCGCGCACGCCGGTGGAGGTGCGGCTCTGGAACTCGCGCACGTCGTCGCCGGCGAAGCGGATCGCCTTGCCCTGGCGCGAGGCCAGCAGCACGTCGTCGCTCGGCTCGAGCAGGGCGACGCCGATCAGCCGATCCGCGCTGCCTTCCTCGAAGCGCATCGCGAACTTGCCGTTCGACGGCACGTTGGTGAACAGGTCCATGCTGTTGCGGCGGACGTTGCCCTTGGCGGTGGCGAAGACGACGTGGAGCTTGCTCCATTCGGCCTCGTCCTCGGGCAGCGGCAGGACGGCGGCGATCGTCTCGTCCTTGTCGAGCGCGGGCAGCAGGTTGACGATCGGCCGGCCGCGCGTGGCGGGGCCGCCCTCGGGCAGCTTCCACACCTTGAGGCGATAGACCTTGCCCGCGGTCGAGAAGAACAGCACCGGGTTGTGGGTCGAGGTGACGAACATCGTCGCCACCGCGTCCTCTTCCTTAGTCGCCATGCCGGCGCGGCCCTTGCCGCCGCGGTTTTGCGCGCGGAAGGTGGAGAGCGGGGTGCGCTTGATGTAGCCGTCGAGCGTGACCGTCACGACCATGTCGGACCGCTCGATCAGATCCTCGTCATCGACGCCGTCCCAGGCGGCGGTGATCTCGGACAGGCGCGGCGTGGCGTAGAGCTCGCGCACCTGGACGAGTTCGTCCTTCATCACGCCGTAGAGCTTCACGCGGTCGGCGAGGATCGAGAGGAACTCCTCGATCGCCGCGGCCAGTTCCTTCAACTCGTCGCCGATCTCGTCGCGGCCGAGCGCGGTGAGGCGGTGGAGGCGCAAGTCGAGGATCGACTTCACCTGGATCTCGGAGAGCTTGTAGGTTCCGCCCTCCTGCTCGGCGTTGGGCTCGATCGCCTCGACCAGGCGGATGTACTGCGCGATCTCGCCGATCGGCCATTCGCGCGCGAGCAGCGCGGCGCGGGCGGCGGCGGGGTTGGGCGAGCCGCGAATGATCCGCACGACTTCGTCGAGGTTGGTCACCGCGACCACCAGGCCGAGCAAGATATGCGCCCGGTCGCGCGCCTTGTTCAGCTCGAACTTGGTGCGGCGGGTGATGACCTCCTCGCGGAAGGCGATGAACGACTGGATGATGTCGCGCAAGGCCAGCGTCTCGGGCCGTCCGCCGCGGATCGCCAGCATGTTCGCCGGGAAGCTCGATTGCGCGGGCGTCCGCCGCCAGAGCTGGTTGAGCACCACTTCCGGGCTGGCGTCGCGCTTGAGATCGATGACCACGCGCACGCCGAGGCGGCTCGATTCGTCGCGGATATCCGCGATCCCCTCGATGCGGCGATCCTTGTCGGCGTCCTTGGCGGCATCGGCGATCTTCTCGACCAGGCCGTTCTTGCCGACCTGGAAGGGGATCGAGGTGAGGACGATCGAGACGCGGCCGTTGCGGCCTTCCTCGATCTCGTGCCGGCAGCGCTGGATGATCGAGCCGCGCCCGGTGGTATAGGCCGAGCGCGCGCCCGAAGTGCCCAGGATCAGCGGGGCGGTGGGGAAATCGGGGCCGGGAATGATCTCGAACAGTTCCTCGGTCGAGATCGCGGGATTCGCGATCATCGCCAGGCAGCCGTCGATCACTTCGCCCAGGTTGTGCGGCGGGATGTTGGTCGCCATGCCGACCGCGATGCCGCCGGCGCCGTTGACCAGCAGGTTGGGGAAGCGCGCGGGCAGGACCGAGGGCTCCTGGCGCGAGCCGTCGTAGTTGTCGACGAAATCGACGGTGTCCTTGTCGAGATCGTCGAGCAGGCTGTTGGCCACGCGCGCGAGCCGCGCCTCGGTGTAACGCATCGAGGCCGGCGGATCGGGGTCCATCGAGCCGAAGTTGCCCTGGCCGTCGATCAGCGGCAGGCGCATCGACCAATCCTGGGTCATCCGCGCGAGGGCGTCGTAGATCGCGCTGTCGCCGTGCGGGTGATAGTTG
>DASVMK010000038.1:0-30527 GCA_036384395.1 Novosphingobium sp. | reverse complement strand
TCAATCGGAATGGATCGCACCGCGTCCGCACGACGGACGAGCCTGCCGCGACGCGCGCGCGGCCGGGCTGGGGTGATTTGTTCCCGGATTTTCGATCGGCCCTCGGGTGGGGAAGGGGTAAGGCGGGCAGTGGCGCAAGGGGCGTTCACCTACAGCGGACAGGGCTTCTCGGCACGCGGCGAGAAGAGCCGGTTCGTGCTGCCTCCCAACTTCCGCAAGACGGTGAAGGAATCGAGCTCGGGCGCCAAGCAGCTGTGCCTGGCCAAGCACGATCGCTGGAACTGCCTGATCGGCTTCGGCCTGTCTCGCAAGGACGAGTTCGAGGCGCAGCTCGATCGCGAGGAAGCGCTCGCCGCGCAGTCCGGCCGCGAGTTCGACCGCGACTTGCGCTCGATGCAGCTCTACGGCTTCGTCGAGGTGCCGTTCGACGACAGTGGCCGCTTCGTCATTCCCGATCATCTCGAAACGCTCGCGAGCTTCGGCGACCAGCTCTATTTCCAGGGCGCGGGCGCGTTCTTCATGATCTGGAGCCCCGACGCGCTGGCCGCGATGGGGACGGGCTGGGAAGGCGCGCAGGCCGCCTGCGCCAGCCTCGCCGTCGAAGCCGCCAGCAAGGCGCGCAAGGCATGAGCGCGCCGCACATCCCGGTCCTGCTCGACGAGGTGATCGCGGCGCTGGCGCCGGCGCCCGGCGCGGTGATCGTCGATGCCACCTTCGGGGCCGGCGGCTATACCCGTCGGTTGCTCGACGCGGGCGCGACCGTCCACGCCTTCGATCGCGATCCCGATGCGATCGCCGCCGGCCGCGCCTGGCCCGAGGCCGGCGAGCAGCCGCCCCGGCTCGTCCTGCACCCGCGCCGCTTCTCGGAAATGGTCGCCGCGCTCGGTGAAGCGGGGATATCCCGGGTCGACGGCATTGCCATGGATATCGGCGTTTCCTCAATGCAGTTGGACCAGCCGGCCCGGGGATTCGCGTTCGCCGCGGATGGCCCGCTGGACATGCGAATGGAGAAACAGGGACCGAGTGCCGCCGATTTCGTTAACCATGCCGCGGAGGGCGAGATAGCCGATGTGCTCTTCCGCTATGGCGAGGAGCGCCAGTCGCGCCGCGTCGCGCGCGCCATCGTCGCCGCGCGGCCGTTGTCGACGACGGGGGCGCTGGCCCAGGTCGTGCGCAAGGCGCTCGGCTATCGCCCCGGCGCGCCCAAGGACCCGGCGACGCGCAGCTTCCAGGCGATCCGCATCCATGTGAACGCCGAGCTGGAGGAACTGGAGACGGGCCTCGCCGCCGCCGAGACGCTGCTGCGGGCCGGCGGACGGCTGGCGGTGGTGAGCTTCCACAGCCTGGAAGACCGTATCGTCAAGCAGTTCCTGCGCGAGGCGAGCGGCGCGCTGGCCGGCGGTTCGCGCCACCTGCCGCAAGCGCGCGCCGCGGCCGCGCCGGTGTTCGGCCACGTCAGCAAGGCGATCCGCCCGTCGGAGGCGGAGCTCGCGCGCAATCCCCGCGCCCGATCCGCGACGCTGCGCGCCGCGATCCGCACCGAAGCCCCCGCGCGCGGGGCGTACGAAGGAGGGAGGGCCGCATGAACCTGACCCGCGATCGTGTCCGCTCCATCGGCTGGGCCGTGATCCTCACCGTCTGCGGCGCGCTGGTGCTGGCGCTGACCTTCCGCGTCAACGCCGTGAAGAGCCAGGTCATGCTGACCGAGCGGCAGATCGTCGCGGTCAAGCAGGAGAAGCTGTTCCTCGAGACCGAGTTCCTGACCCGCGCCAACCAGCAGCAGCTCAAGAACCTCAACGACGTCGAGTTCGGCTATCAGGCGCCGGCCGCCGACCAGTACATCGAGGGCGAGCGCCAGCTCGCCAGCCTCGGCAAGCCGCGCGGGCCCGGCGCGCCGAGCCCGATCCGCGTCGCCGGCGCCGGCGAAACCGACGATACGCCGGCGCTGATCGCGATGGTCTCCCCGCTCAGCGGCAAGGCGATCGCCGCCGAAGTGCCGGCCGGCGGGGTCGAAAAGCCCGCGCAGGCCTCGGCGCTCGGCGAGCGCCTCTCCCGCCTTCGCGGGCCGGAGGCCTCCGCGCAATGACGGCGCTGAGCGTCTCCGCCACGGTCAGCCAGGGACGCCGCCAACTCGTCAACGTCCGCGAGCGCTCGCTGCTCACCGCCAAGGCGCGGCTGCTGTGGGTGGCTGGCGGCTTCGGCCTGCTCGCCGCCGGGGCGCTCATGCGCATCGCTTATGTCGGCGTGGTCGAGCCCGCGCCCGCCAGCCGCAGCCTCGCCGATGCGCTGACCCCGGCGCGCGGCGACATCGTCGATCGCCGCGGGGTGCCGCTGGCGCGCGCCTTCCCGGCCTATGCGCTGTGGTACAACCCCGGCGCGATGGGCGAGGGCTCGCCGCTGGTCCATTCGCCGCGCCAGGTCGCCGAGGCGCTCGTCCGCATCTTCCCCGACATGGATGTCGACCAGCTCACCGCGCGGCTGGCCTCGGGCAAGCCGGGCTACTTGCGCCGCCGCGTGCTGCCCGAGGACGCCAACCGCATCCACGATCTCGGCGAGCCGGGGCTCGAGTTCCCGCGCGAGAACGAGCGCTACTATCCGCAAGGCTCGATGGCCGCGCACGTCCTCGGCTTCGTCGGCGCCGACGGCAAGGGCCGGGTCGGCATGGAGCAGGTGTTCGACGAGGCGCTGACCGACCCCGCGCGCCGCAGCACGCCGCAAGCGCTGTCGATCGACACCCGCGTCCAGGGCGCGCTAGAGGACGAACTGGGCCGCGGCATGGCCGAGACCAACGCCAAGGGCGCGGCGGGCATCATCCTCGACGTCGATACCGGCGAGGTGCTGGCGCTGGCCTCGCTGCCCTCGTTCAATCCCAACCTGATCGACGACGCCGGCACGCCCAACATCTTCAACCGCGTGACCAACCAGGTTTACGAGCTGGGTTCGACGTTCAAGCCGCTCACGGTCGCGGCGGCGATCGACGCGGGCACGGTCAGCAACATGGCGCGCCGCTATCCGGCCGGGCGGCCGATCTCGATCGGCGGCTTCCAGATCCGCGACAGCCACGGCATGGGCGCCTCGCTCAACGTGCCCGAGGCGCTGATCCACTCGTCGAACATCGTCACCGCCCAGGTCGCCGACGAGCTCGGCGGGGAGCGCCTGCGCCAGGTCATGCAGCAGCTCGGCATGAACCAGCGCCCCTATATCGAGCTGCCGGCGCGCGGGTTCCCGCTGTGGCCGCGCGGAGAGGCCAAGGGCGGGCTGTGGTCGCGGATCACGACGATGACCGTCTCCTACGGCCACGGCATCGCGGTGACGCCGCTGCACCTCGCCTCGGCTTATGCGACGATGGTCAACGGCGGCATCTGGCGCCCGGCGACGCTGCTCAAGGTCGAGCCGGGGCACGAGCCGCGGGGCCGCCGGGTGTTCAAGGCCTCGACCAGCGCCCGCATGCGCCAGCTCCTGCGCCTGATCGTCGCCGACGGCACCGGCCGCAAGGCCGACGCGGTGGGCTTCCGCGTCGGCGGCAAGACCGGTTCGGCCGAGAAGCCGGGCGCGGGCGGCTATCGCCGGACCTCGCTGGTCGCCACGTTCGCCGCCGCGTTCCCGATGGACCGGCCGCGCTTCGTCGTCATCGCCATGCTCGATGAGCCGCAGGGCACCGCCGCCACCTCGTACCAGCGCACCGCCGCCTGGAACGCCGCGCCGATCGTCGGCCGCGTGGTGCCGCGCATCGGCCCGCTGGTCGGCGTGATGCCCGACGACACCCGCGACGTCGACATCACCGACCTCGCTCCGCTCGTGCCCGGGAAGGCCGAGGAATGAGGCTGGCGGACCTGATCGCGCGCGCGGGGCTGCCGTCCGCCGGGCTGCAGGATTCCGCCAACGTCACCGGCTTCGCCATCGACAACCGCAAGGTCGCGCCCGGCACCGTGTTCGGCGCCTTCCAGGGCGCGACGGTCAATGGCGAGGACTTCATCCCCGCCGCCATCGCCGCCGGCGCGGTCGCCGTCGTCGCGCGGCCCGAGGCGCGGGTCGACGGCGCGCTCCACATCGCCGACGCCAACCCCCGCCGCGCCTTCGCGCGGCTGGCCGCCGGCTTCTTCCAGCCGGTGCCGGCGACGGTGGTCGCGGTGACCGGAACCAACGGCAAGACCTCGACCGTGGAGATGACCCGTCAGCTCTGGCGCATGGCCGGGCACAGCGCCGCCTCGATCGGCACGCTGGGCGTCACCACCGGCGACGAGACCGTCTCCACCGGGCTGACCACGCCCGATATCGTCACCTTCCTCGCCAACATGGCCGGGCTGGCCCGCGAAGGCGTGACCCACGCGGCCTACGAGGCGTCGAGCCACGGGTTGCACCAGTATCGCTCCGAAGGCCTGCCGGTCACGGCGGGCGCCTTCACCAACCTCAGCCGCGACCATCTCGACTACCATGCCGACATGGACGACTACTTCGCCGCCAAGATGCGCCTGTTCGACGAGGTTGTGGCCGATGGCGGGACGGCGGTGGTCTGGACCGATGACGCCTGGTCGCCGCGCGCCGCCGAACATGCTCGGCGCCGGTTGCGGCTGTTCACCGTCGGTCAGGCGGGCGACGACATCCGCCTGCTGTCGCGCAGGCCCGGGCAGCTCGGTCAGGCGCTGGAGATCGAGCACGCCGGCGTCGTGCGCAACGTCACGCTGCCGCTGATCGGCGCCTACCAGGTGGCCAACGCGCTCGTCGCGGCGGGGCTGGTGCTGGCGACCGGCGGCGAGGCGGGGGCGACCTTCGACGCGCTCGCACGGCTGCAGCCGGTGCGCGGGCGGCTCGAGCGCGCGGCCATCGCCCGTTCAGGTGCGCCGATCTACGTCGACTACGCCCATACCCCCGACGCGCTCGAGGCGGCGATCGCGGCGCTGCGCCCGCATGTCGCCGGCAAGCTGATCGTCGTGTTCGGCGCGGGCGGCGACCGCGACCAGGGAAAGCGGCCGGAGATGGGGCGAGTGGCGGCGAGCCAGGCCGACCTCGCCATCGTCACCGACGACAACCCGCGCGGCGAGGATCCGGCGACGATCCGCGCGCAAGTGCTGGCAGGCGGCCGGGACTTGCGCGAGATCGGCGATCGGCGCGCGGCGATCGCCGCCGCCATCGCCGAGGCCGGCAAGGACGACATCGTCCTCGTCGCGGGCAAGGGGCACGAACAGGGCCAGGTGGTCGGCCGGGGGGATGCGCAGCGCATCCTGCCGTTCGACGACGTGGCCGTCGCCAGGGAGTGTGCATCATGAACGCCGTCGCCCGCATCCTGCCGTGGCCGGAGGATATCGAGGACGAACTGCCGCTCGCGCTGTGGGACGCGGCCTCGCTCGCGCGCGCGATGGACGGGGTCGCCAGCGGCGATTTCCAGTGCGCGGGCGTCGAGATCGATTCGCGCGACGTGCGCGAGGGCGACCTGTTCTTCGCGTTGCGGGGCGAGAGCATGGACGGCCATCGCTTCGTCGCCGGGGCCTTCGCCGCCGGGGCGGTCGCGGCGGTGGTCGACCGCCCGGTCGAAGGCCCTCACATCCTCGTCAAGGACACCACGCAGGCGCTTGAAAGCCTTGCCGCCATCGCCCGCGCGCGGGTCGGCGCGGGGATGATCGGCGGGGGGGTGGGCGCACGGATCGTCGGCGTCACCGGGTCGGTCGGCAAGACCGGCGTGAAGGAGGCGATCTTCGCCGCGCTCGACCGGTCCAGCGGTGGAGCGGCGCACCGCTCGGTCAAGAGCTACAACAACCACGTCGGCGTGCCGCTCAGCCTCGCCCGGATGCCGGCGCGCAGCCGCTTCGGCATTTTCGAGATGGGCATGAACCACGCGGGCGAGATCGACGCGCTGACGCGCCAGGTGCGCCCGCACGTCGCGGTGATCACCACGATCGCGCCCGCGCATATCGAGATGCTCGGCAGCGAAGAGGCGATCGCCCACGCCAAGGCCGAGATTTTCCGGGGGCTGGAGCCGGGAGGGGTCGCAATCATCCCGGCCGACGGCCCTCACTACGCCCGGCTGAAGGAGGCTGCCGAGCGCCATGCCGGCGCGGTCGTCTCCTTCGGTCGGGCGGCCCATGCCGACGTGCGGCTGCTCGACTGCGTCGCCGCGCCCGATGGCGGATCGCTGGTGACGGCCGACATGGGAGATCGGCGGCTGTGCTACACGGTCGCGGCGCCGGGCGATCATTGGGTGATCAATTCGCTGGCGGTGATGGCCGCGGTGCGCGCCGCGCGCGGCGATCTGGGCGCCGCCGGCCTCGCGCTCGCCGAGATGGAGGGGCTTGCGGGCCGCGGCGCGCGCATGCGGATCGCCATGGCGGACGGCGGCGAGGCGCTGCTGATCGACGAGAGCTACAACGCCAACCCGGCCTCGATGCGCGCCACGCTGGCGCAGCTCGGCCGCACCGAGGCGCGGCGGCGGATCGCCGTTCTCGGCGCGATGAAGGAGCTTGGCGATCACGGGCCGGGCTACCACGCGGACCTCGCCGAGCCGCTGGCCGAGGCGGGGATCGACTATGCGGTGCTGGTGGGCGACGAGATGCTCGCGCTGGCCCAGGCGCTTACGCGCGAACTGGGGAAATCCGAGGGTTCCGCGCTTGGCAAACCGCCGCGCTTCGCCCATTGCCGGACTGTCGCCGAGGCGCGCGACGCGCTCGCGGCGTTCGGCGTGGAGAGCGGCGACGCGATCCTCGTGAAAGGTTCGAATTCGGTCGGTCTGGGTGCTTTGGTCAAGGCCCTCGCCGACCAAGAAGGTTAGGTTCGCCGATCGATGCTCTACCTCATCGCCGAGTGGTTTCACTTCGAGGGGCTGGCCAACCTCATCCGCTACCAGACCTTCCGCGCCGGCGCGGCGCTGATGACCGCTTTCGTGATCGGCCTGATCATCGGACCGCGCTTCATCAACATGCTGCGCGTGCGCCAGGGCAAGGGCCAGCCGATCCGCGAGGACGGGCCGCAGACCCATCTCGCCAAGCGCGGCACGCCGACGATGGGCGGGCTGATGATCCTGGTCTCGCTGGTCGTCTCGATGCTGCTGTGGATGGACCTCAGGAACCCGTTCGTCTGGGCCTGCGTCGCGGTCACGCTGGGCTTCGGCACGATCGGCTTCCTCGACGACTACGACAAGGTGACCAAGCGCAGCCACAAGGGCGTCTCGGGCAAGGTCCGGCTGCTGCTGGAATTCATCGTCGCCGGCATCGCCGCCTGGATCATCGTCAGCCAGATCAGCACCAACCTCTACGTGCCGTTCCTCAGCGGCCGGGCGATCCCGCTCGGGCCGTTCTACTATGTCTTCGCCGCGGTGGTGATCGTCGGCGCGGGCAACGCGGTGAACCTGACCGACGGGCTCGACGGGCTGGCGACGATGCCGGTCATCATCGCGTCGGGCGCCTTCGCGGTGATCGCCTATCTTGCCGGCCGTGTCGACTTCGCGACGTACCTGGGCATCCCGCATGTGCCGCGCGCGGGTGAACTCGCCATCCTGTGCACCGGCATCATGGGGGCGGGGCTGGCCTTCCTGTGGTTCAACGCGCCGCCCGCAGCGGTGTTCATGGGCGATACCGGCAGCCTCGCGCTCGGCGGCGCGCTCGGCGCCATCGCCGTCGCCGCGCACCACGAGATCGTGCTGGCCATCGTTGGCGGGCTGTTCGTGATGGAGGCGGCCTCGGTCATCATCCAGGTGTTCTGGTTCAAGCGCACCGGCCGCCGCATCTTCCGCATGGCGCCGATCCACCACCACTTCGAGCAGAAGGGCTGGAAGGAGGAGACGGTCGTGATCCGTTTCTGGATCATCTCGATCGTGCTGGCGCTGATCGGCCTCGCCACGCTGAAGGTGCGATGATCACTTCTCCCGCCTTTGCCGGAAAACGCTATGCGGTCCTCGGCCTCGCCCGCACGGGCATCGCCGTGGTCGAGGCGCTGCTCGCCAGCGGCGCCCAGGTCACCGCCTGGGACGCGCGCGAGGAACCGCGCGTGGCGCTCGCCGCGCGCCACGACGGCAGCGCGCTGGAACTGGCCGATCCGCTGGCGATCGACCTGGGCGGCTTCGACGCCGTCGTCGTCTCGCCGGGCGTGCCGCTCAACACCCACCCGATCGCCGAGGCCGCCGCCGCGGTCGGCGTGCCGGTGATCGGCGACATCGAACTCTTCGCCCAGGCCCGCGCCGACCTGCCCGCCCACCGCGTCGTCGCGATCACTGGCACCAACGGCAAGTCGACCACCACCGCGCTCGTCCACCACCTGCTGCAAAGCGCCGCGATGCCGGCGCGCATGGGCGGCAACATCGGCCTGCCGATCATGGCGCAGAAGCCGCTGCCGGCGGGCGGCGTCTATGTGCTCGAACTGTCGAGCTACCAGATCGACCTGCTGCGCTCGCTCGAGAGCGACGTCGCGGTGCTGCTCAACATCACCCCCGACCACCTCGATCGCTATGCCGACTTCGCCGCCTACGTCGCCTCGAAGGCGCGGCTCTTCGCGATGCAGCGGCGCGACCAGCACGCGGTGTTCGGCACCGGCGACGCCGAGACGCTGGGGATCGCCGCGACCGAGGAAGTGCGCCGCCTGCCGGGTCACGTTTTCAGGGCGCATGGCGCCAACCTGGCGGCGCTTCAGGGCGACTGGCCCTCGCTTCAGGGACCGCACAACCTGCAAAACGCCGCCGCCGCGGTCGCCGTGGTCGAGGCGCTGGGGCTCGTGCCGGGGCAGTGGCAGCCGGCGCTCAAGGCCTTTCGCGGGCTGCCGCACCGGATGGAGCGCGTCGTCGAATCGAACGGCGTGCTGTTCATCAACGACAGCAAGGCCACCAACCCCGCCTCCACCGCCCCCGCGCTCGCCGCGTTTCCGCCGCGCGCCGGCGCCGAAGGATCGGAAAAGCGCGTCCACTGGATCCTCGGCGGACTGCCCAAGGGCGACAACTTGCGCGAGTGCGAGCCGTTCTTCGGCAACGTTGCCGCCGCCTACGTGATCGGCGACGCGGGGCCGCTGTTCGCCGAGCTGCTGGCGCCGCACATGCAGGTCCACCGCAGCGAGATGATGGCCGAGGCGATCCGCCAGGCGATCGAGGCGGCGGGGCCGGGCGACGTGGTGCTGCTCTCCCCGGCTTGCGCCAGCTTCGATCAGTTCCGCGACTACGAGGCGCGCGGCGACGCCTTCCGCCAGATCGTCGAGGCGCTGACCGGCGTGCATCCGGCGCCTGGCGCCCGGATGGGGAGCGCCTCCTGATGGCCACCCACCCGTCCGCCACCCCGCGGCCCGCGGTCCCCGGCGCCACGCGCGGGCCGGCGACGACGCAGCGCTATCGCCGCAACCGCCGCAGCGAGCTGATCATCTGGTGGCGCGAGATCGACCGCGTGCTGCTGCTGCTGGTGCTGATTCTGATGGCGATCGGCACCGCCGCCGTCGCCGCCGCCTCGCCGGCGAGCGCCCGCCGCCTTTCGACCGCGCATGTCCGGCTCGACGATCTGCACTTCTTCATCCTCCACATCCGCTGGCAGGTGCTCGGCCTGGCGACGATGATCGGCGCCTCGATGCTGCCCAAGGAACTGGCGCGGCGCCTCGGCATCATGCTGGGCTTCGCGATGATCGTCGCGCTGATGCTGGTCCCGGTCATCGGCAGCGAGGTGAACGGCGCCAAGCGCTGGCTGAACCTCGGCGTCTCGCTCCAGCCCTCGGAGTTCCTCAAGCCGGCCTTCGCCATCGGCCTCGCCTGGATCCTGTCGTGGCGGGTGCGCGATCCCAACCTGCCGGTGATCGAGATCAGCGTGGGGCTGATGGGACTGACCGCCGCGCTGCTGATGCTCCAGCCCGACCTCGGCTCGACTATCCTGTTCGGCGGCGTTTGGTTCGTGCTGGTCCTGCTCTCGGGCATTTCGCTGAAGCGGATCGGCGCGCTCGGCGCGCTGGGCGCCGGCGGGCTGGTCATGGCCTACCTGTTCTATGAGAACGGCCGCCACCGCATCGACGCCTTCCTCGGCGGCGGCACCGCGTTCGACCAGGTCGATCTCGCCCAGCGCACGCTGCTGGCCGGCGGCTGGACCGGCAGCGGCCTGTGGCTCGGCACGCGCAAGCTCTCGCTGCCCGAGGCGCACACCGACTACATCTTCTCGGTGATCGGCGAGGAGTTCGGCCTCTGGGTCTGCGCGGTGATCGTGCTCGTCTATCTCGCGCTGGTGGCGCGCGTGCTGCTGCGGCTGGCGGACGAGGAGGATCTGTTCACCGTGCTGGCCGCCACCGGGCTCACCGCCCAGCTCGGCGGCCAAGCCTTCATCAACATGCTGGTCAACCTCCAGTTGTTCCCGTCCAAGGGCATGACCCTGCCGCTGATCAGCTACGGCGGATCCTCGACGGTCGCCCTGTGCCTCGGCGTCGGTTTCCTACTGGCGATCACCCGGCGCAATCCTTTCCTCAAGCGCGAGCTGCCCACGATGCGTGCCTCTGTCTTCCACGATGCGGGAACCAGGAAATGAGCGCGGTCAGCCGTCACTATGTCCTTGCCGCAGGCGGCACCGGCGGGCACCTGATCCCCGCTTTCGCGCTCGCCGGCGAGCTGGAGAAGCGCGGCCATCACGTCGCGCTGATCACCGATGAACGCGGCGCGGCGCTGCCCGGCCGCCCGGCGACGCTGACCGCGCATGTGCTGCCCGCCGGCCGCATCGCCGGCAAGAACCCGGTCGGCTGGATCAAGGGCGCGGGCGCCATCCTCGAAGGGCGGCGCATGGCGTTGCGCCTGTTCGAAAGCTTCGAGCCCTCGGCCGTCGTCGGCTTTGGCGGCTATCCGGCGCTGCCGGCGCTGCTCGCCGCCCAGGCCGCGCGGATCCCGACGGTGATCCACGAGCAGAACGCGGTGCTCGGCCGGGTCAATCGCTACTTGTCCGGGCGGGTCGATGCGATCGCCACCGCCTACAGCCAGGTCGACAAGCTCAGTCCCAAGCACGCCGACAAGGTCCACCTCGTCGGCAACCCGGTGCGGCCCGAAGTGCTGGCGCTGCGCGACCGGCCCTATCCCGCCTTCACCGAGGAGGGCCTACTGCGCATCCTCGTCACCGGCGGCAGCCAGGGTGCGCGGGTGCTGTCCGAAGTGGTGCCCGATGGCCTGGCGATGCTTCAGCCGGCGCTGCGCCAGCGGCTGCAGGTCACCCAGCAGTGCCGCGCCGAGGACATCGAGGCGGTGCGCGCGCGCTATGCGGGGCACGACATCCCGGCCGAGCTCGGCACCTATTTCGAGGACATGGCCGCGCGCCTGGCCGACACGCACTTGTTCATCGGCCGCGCCGGCGCCTCGACGATCGGCGAACTGACCGCGGTCGGCCGCCCGGCGATCCTGGTGCCGCTGCCGATCGCCACCGACGACCACCAGGCGGCCAACACCCGCGACATGGTCCAGGCGGGCGGCGCGCGGATGATCCGCCAGGAGAAGTTCACCGCGGTCGAACTGGCCAAGCAGATCCAGGCGATGGCGCAGCATCCCGGCTCGCTCGGCAATGCCGCGCATGCCGCGTGGAACTGCGGCTACCCGAGCGCGGCGGCCGACCTTGCCGACCTGGTCGAGAGCTTCGGCGGCGAGCCGCTGATGGACGTGATCCGCGTGGGCGGGCAGCCGGTTCAGGCATCGGGGAACGAGGCGCTGGCGCTGGAGGGACAGAAGTGAAAGGCGTCGGCACCGACATCGGCACGATCCATTTCGTCGGCATCGGCGGCATCGGCATGTCCGGCATCGCCGAGGTGATGAAGAACCTCGGCTACGACGTGCAGGGCTCCGACATCGCCGAGGGCTACGTCGTCGAAGGGCTGCGCAAGCGCGGCATCAAGGTCGCGATCGGCCATGCGGCGGAGAACGTCGGGAATGCCGCCGTCGTCGTCACGTCCACGGCGGTGAAGCGCGACAATCCCGAAGTGGTCGCCGCGCTGGAGCATCGCGTGCCGGTGGTCCGCCGCGCCGAGATGCTGGCGGAGCTGATGCGCCTCAAGCGCACCGTCGCCATCGCGGGCACCCACGGCAAGACGACCACGACCTCGATGGTCGCGGCGCTGCTCGACGCGGGCGGGGTCGACCCCACCGTGATCAACGGCGGCATCATCAACTCCTACGGGTCGAACGCGCGGCTCGGCGCCAGCGACTGGATGGTGGTCGAGGCCGACGAGAGCGACGGTTCGTTCCTGCGCCTCGACGGCACGATCGCGGTCGTCACCAACATCGATCCCGAGCACCTCGATCACTACGGCAGCTTCGAGAAGGTCAAGGACGCCTTCGTCGAGTTCATCGAGAACGTGCCGTTCTACGGCGCGGCGGTGCTGTGCATCGACCATCCCGAAGTGCAGGCGGTGATCCCCAAGGTGCGCGACCGCCGCGTGATTACCTATGGCTTTTCCGCCCAGGCCGACGTGCGCGGCGAGGGCGTGACGCCGGTGCCGGGCGGCAACCGCTTCGACGCGGTGCTGCGCCAGCGCGACGGCTCGTCCCGCCGGATCGAGGGCATCGAGCTGCCGATGCCGGGCCGCCACAACGTCCAGAACGCGCTCGCCGCGGTCGCGGTGGCGGCCGAGATGGGCTGCTCGGACGAGTGCATCCGCACCGGCTTCGGCAAGTTCGCCGGGGTCAAGCGGCGCTTCACCAAAGTCGGCGAGATCGATGATGTCTCCATCATCGACGATTACGGCCACCACCCGGTCGAGATCCGCGCGGTGCTCGCCGCCGCGCGCGAAGGCGTGAAGGGCCGGGTGATCGCGGTCGTCCAGCCGCATCGCTTCACCCGCCTGCGCGATCACATGGACGACTTCCAGGGCGCCTTCAACGACGCCGACGTGGTCTATGCCGCGCCGGTCTATGCGGCGGGCGAGCAGCCGATCGACGGCGTCGATTCCGCCGCGATGGTCGCCGGCATGAAAGCGCGCGGGCATCGCTCGGCGCAAACGATCGCCGGTCCCGAGGCGCTGGCCGATACCTTGGCCCAGACCATCCAGCCGGGCGACATGGTCGTTTGCCTGGGCGCGGGTGACATCACCAAGTGGGCGGCGGGGCTCGCCGATGCGATTCAGGCGCGGAGGGCGAAGGCGGGATGAGCGTCCGGCCGCTTCACCACCCCCCGAGTCCGTCCTCCGAAGGCGAGGGGGAGATGCGTGGCGCGAACCTGCCCCCCTCCTTTTCAGAGGAGGAGTTGGGGGCGGTGGCCCCGCGCGGCAAGCTCACCCCCCACGCCCCGCTCGCCCCGCTGGTCTGGTTCAAGTCCGGCGGCGCGGCGGATTGGCTGTTCGAGCCCAAGGACCTCGCCGACCTGCAAGCCTTCCTGCGCGACCTGCCGCCCGAGATGCCGGTCATGGCGCTCGGGCTGGGCTCCAACCTGATCGTCCGCGACGGCGGCGTTGCGGGCGTGGTCGTGCGCCTGGGCAAGGCCTTCGCCAAGGTAACGGCGACCGATGCGACGACGCTCGATTGCGGCGCGGGCGCCTCGGGCATCCTCGTCTCCTCGACCGCGCGCGACGCGGGCATCGCCGGCCTCGAATTCCTGCGCTCGATCCCCGGCACGGTCGGCGGCTTCGTGCGGATGAACGGCGGCGCTTACGGCGGCGAGGTCAAGGACATCCTCATCGATTGCGACGTGGTGCTGCGCTCGGGCGAGCTGGTGACGCTGCCGGTCGCGGCGCTCGGCTACACGTATCGCCATTCCGAGCTGCCCGAGGGCGCGATCGTCGTCGCCGCGCGGTTTCGCGGGACACCGGGCGAAAGCGCGGCGATCCAGGCCGAGATGGACCGCATTTCCGCCAGCCGGGAGGCTTCGCAGCCGCTGCGCAGCAAGACCGGCGGCTCGACCTTCAAGAATCCCGACGGGCAGAAGGCCTGGCAATTGGTGGACCAGGCGGGTTGCCGCGGTCTCGTCATGGGCGGGGCGCAAGTGAGCGAGAAGCACACCAACTTCCTGATCAACGTGGCCGACGCCACCAGTGCCGATATCGAAGGCCTGGGCGAGGAGGTGCGGCGGCGGGTGAAGGAAGCCTCCGGCGTCGAGCTGGAGTGGGAAATACAAAGGGTTGGACGAAGATGAGCGCGATACACCAGATCCTCCCCTGGAAGGGGAGGGGGACCGCCCACGAAGTGGGTGGTGGAGGGGTGTCGCCCTCTCGCGGATGCGGACACCCCTCCGTCAGCGCTTCGTGCTGCCATCTCCCCTTCCAGGGGAGGATCGTCTGATGGGCACGCTCCCCAAGCTTCATGTCGCGGTCCTGATGGGCGGTTGGTCCTCGGAACGTCCGGTCTCGCTGATGAGCGGCGAGGGCGTGGCCAAGGCGCTCGAATCCAAGGGTCACCGCGTCACCCGCATCGACATGGGGCGCGACGTGGCGCTCAAGCTCGCCGAGGCGAAACCCGATGTCGTGTTCAACGCGCTCCACGGCACGCCGGGCGAGGACGGAACGGTGCAGGGCATGATGGACCTGATGGGCCTGACCTACACGCATTCCGGCCTGGCCAGCTCGGTCATCGCCATCAACAAGGAGCTGACCAAGCAGGCGCTTGTGCCGCACGGCGTTCCGATGCCCGGCGGCCGCATCGTCGAGACCGCCGAGATCCACGAGCGCGACCCGCTGCCGCGGCCTTATGTGCTCAAGCCGGTCAATGAGGGCTCGTCGGTCGGTGTCGCCATCGTCACGGCCGAAGGCAACTACGGCAATCCGATCGCGCGCGACGCCAAGGGGCCGTGGCAGGAGTTCGACACGCTGCTGGCCGAGCCGTTCATCCGTGGTCTCGAGCTGACGACGGCGGTGCTCGCGGACAAGGCGCTGCTGGTGACCGAATTGAAGCCGAAGTCCGGCTTCTACGATTTCGACGCCAAGTACACCGACGGCATGACCGACCACGTCTGCCCGGCCGAGATCCCCGACGAGATCGCCGAGGCGTGCAAGGACATCGCCTTGCGCGCGCACCGCCTGCTCGGTTGCCGGGGCACCAGCCGCTCGGACTTCCGCTGGGACGACACGCAAGGGATCGAGGGGCTGTTCCTGCTCGAGGTCAACACCCAGCCGGGCATGACGCCACTCAGCCTCGTGCCCGAGCAGGCGCGGCACCTGGGCATGGACTACGCCGACCTGGTCGAGGCGATCGTCGCAGAGGCGCTGGCGGATGCCGAGGCCCGGCGGAAGGGCAGAGGGACCGCATGAGGGGGGAACGCATGAGGGGGACCGGATGAGCCAGACGATCAGGCGCAACAGTCCGAGCGCCCGCAAGACCGCCGCCGCCCAGGGTAAGGCGCGCCGCGTCGGCCAGGCGAAGGCCAAGACCGGCTCGTCGATGGACGCGGTGATGAGCTGGCTGCCTTTCACCGAGGAGCAGCTCCACCGCGCTTTCCTGGCGATCTTCCTGGGTGCGGCGGTGGCGCTCGCCTGGTTCGTCGCCAGCCTGGCCGGGCTGCCGTCGATGGCCTCGGCGCAGCTCGCCGCCATCGCCGCCGATGCCGGTTTCGAAGTCCGCCGGGTCGACGTGCGCGGGGTCAAGAACCTCGACGAGCTCAAGGTTTACGAGCGCGTGCTGGCCGAGCGCAGCCGGGCGATGCCGCTGGTCGACCTCGACGCGCTGCGCGCCGAACTGCTCGAACTGTCGTGGGTGGCCGATGCGCGCGTCTCGCGCCAGCTGCCCGATACGCTGGTGGTCGACATCGTCGAGCGCAAGCCGGCGGCGGTGCTGAAGAAGCCCGGCCGCTACGTGCTGATCGACGAGACCGGGCGCGAGCTTGAACCCATCTCGGCCGCGCGCGCCAAGGGCAAGCTGGTCATCTCCGGCCCGGCTGCGGGCAAGCAGGTCATGCCGCTGTCGCGCCTGCTCGACGCCGCTCCGGCGTTGAAGCCGCAAGTGCGCGAGGCCGAGTGGATCGGCAATCGCCGCTGGAACCTGACCTTCCGCACCGGGCAGGTGCTGGCGCTGCCGCAGGGCGATCGGCCCTCGGCCAACGCGTTGGTGCAGTTCGCGCGGCTCGACGGCACCAACCGCCTGCTCGGCGGCAAAGTCGTCGCCTTCGACATGCGCGCGCCCGACCGGATCTATCTGCGCGTCCCCAATCGCGGCGCCGAGGAGGCCAGGACCGCCGCCGCCACGGCCGCCGCCAAGAAGGACACGCCGTAATGCCGAGCCCCCGCATTTCCCGCGTGTTCGGCGCGGTCAACATCGGCTCGTTCCGGATCTCGGCGATGATCGCCGGGGTGTCGGAAACCGGCGAGATGATCGTTCTCGGCTCGGGCCACCGTGCCTCGCAAGGGGTCAAGCGCGGCTACGTCACCGACATGCAGGCGGCGACCTACGCGGTGCGCGACGCGATCGAGCGCGCCGAGAAGATGGCCAACACCAGCGTGTCGAGCGTGTGGATCGGCTGCTCGGGCGCCGGGCTCGCCAGCCAGGTCGCGCAAGTCGAGGTCGATATCGGCGGCCGCCGCATCGAGCAGGACGATGTCGATCACCTGCTGGTGTCTGGCCGCGAGGTCATCCGCCCCGACGGCCGCATGGTGCTCCACGCCCAGCCGGCGCACTATACGCTCGACGGCGTCCACGGCGTGCCCAACCCGCGCGGGCTGCACGCCGAGCGCCTCGGCGTCGATATCCACGTCATGCTGGCGGACGGCGCGCCGGTGCGCAACATCACCGAGGCGGTGCAGAACGCGCACCTCGACGTCGAGGCGGTGGTCGGCTCGCCGATCGCGGCGGGTCATGCCTGCCTCAGCCCCGAGGAGCGCGATCTCGGGGTCGCGCTGGTCGAGTTCGGGGGCGAGGTGACCAACGTCTCGGTCTATGCCGGCGGCATGCTGCTGGGCCTCGCGTCGATCCCGATGGGCTCGGCCGACATCACCGATTCGATCGCCTCGGCCTTCGGCATTCGCCGCTTCCAGGCCGAGCGGCTCAAATGCGTCAACGGCTCGGCCATCGCCAGCCCGGCCGATCACCGCGAGATGATTCCCGTCGATGCCCCCGGCAGCGAAGGGCGCGGCGAGGCCGCCGGTCCGATCGCCCGCCACGCCGACGACAAGAACCGCATCCCGCGCGCGGAGCTGATCTCGGTCATCACCGGCCAGCTCGGACGGCTGATGGAAGAGGTGAACAAGGCCTTGAAGATGCTCGGCTTCACCGGCACGCGCGGGCAGCAGGTGGTGCTCACCGGCGGCGGCGCCGAACTGGTCGGGCTGGCCGACTATGCGCAGGCCGCGCTCGGCAAGCCGGTGCGGATCGGCACGCCGCAGCGCCTGCCCGGCCTCGCCGAGGCGCACGCCAAGCCCGGATTCGCGACGCTGGCGGGAATCGTCCTCTACGCCGCCGCCGACCCGGTCGACATTCGCGCGATCGGTCCCAGCTACCAGCCGATGGTCCGTTACAAGGGCTTCGGTCTGGTCGGGCGAGTCGTCCGCGCGGTCACGGAATACTTCTGAAGCTACGGTTTTGCGCCGATCCGCTGTGGACAACGGACCAACCGCCTTTGATTCAGCGAGTCGAAGCGTGCAAAATCGGGATTGACAGGGATTTCATCCTCCCAGGGAATCTTCTCCCGCGTACCTGGCTTGGAGAGCGAGATATGAGCATCAATATCGGCCCCCCGGCCATCGAGGAACTCCGCCCCCGCATCACCGTCATCGGTGTCGGTGGAGCCGGCGGCAACGCCATCGCCAACATGATCAACGCCCAGATCGAGGGCGTCGATTTCATCGTCGCCAATACCGATGCGCAGGCGCTGAACAGCTCGATCGCCGAGCATCGCATCCAGCTCGGCACCGACATCACCCAGGGCCTGGGCGCCGGCGCCCGGCCCGAGGTCGGCCGCGCCGCCGCCGAGGAGAGCCTGGTCGAGATCGAGCGGGCGCTCGACGGCGTCCACATGGTCTTCATCGCCGCGGGCATGGGCGGGGGCACCGGCACCGGCGCCGCGCCGGTGATCGCCAAGGCCGCGCGCGACAAGGGCGTGCTGACCGTCGGCGTCGTGACCAAGCCGTTCCTGTTCGAAGGCACCCGCCGCATGCGCGCCGCCGACGCCGGCATCGAAGAGCTGCAGAAGCACGTCGACACGCTGATCGTCATTCCGAACCAGAACCTGTTCCTGATCGCCAAGGCCGAGACCACCTTCAAGGAAGCCTTCACGCTGGCGGACGAGGTGCTGCAGCAGGGCGTCCGTTCGATCACCGACCTCATGGTCATGCCGGGCCTGATCAACCTCGACTTCGCCGACGTCCGTTCGGTGATGGGCGAGATGGGCAAGGCGATGATGGGCACCGGCGAAGGGCAGGGCGAGAATCGCGCGCTCGAAGCGGCCGAGAAGGCCATTGCCAACCCGCTGCTCGACGGCGTGTCGATGCAGGGCGCCAAGGGCGTCATCATCTCGATCATCGGCGGCGACGACATGAAGCTGCTCGAGGTCGACGAAGCCGCGAACCACATCCGCGAACTGGTCGATCCCGACGCCAACATCATCTGGGGTTCGGCCTTCAACCCGGACCTTGACGGCAAGATCCGCGTTTCCGTGGTCGCCACCGGCATCGAGCAGACCGCCGAACAGGCGGTCGAGGCGACGCGCCCGATGACTCTGGGGGCTGCCCGTGGCCCCGCGCGGCCGAGCTACGCGCCCGCAGCTCCGGCCCCCGAACCGCAGCCGGTGTTCGCGCGCGCGCCCGCGGAAACGCAGCCCGAGCCTGCCCCCGAGCCGGCAGCGCCCGCGTTCTCGTCGTTCGAACCGGCCGCCGCCGCCGAGGCGGAGGACTGGACCCCGGAGACTGCCGAGGCGCAAGCCGATATCGTCGAAGCCGGCGAGCCCGAGGCGCAGCGCAGTTCGGCTTACGCCAGCCTGAGCGGAGTGCGGCCGTCGGGTCGCGAGCCGCTCGATCTCGGCATGGAGCAAGTCGAGGACGTTGAGCCTGCGTCTGACGAGCTTCTGCTCGACGCCAGCCGCCTTGCCGAGGAAGACGCGCCCGTGGCGATGCCGCTGCCGGGCCGCCGTCGCGGCCTGACGGGTGGCGGCGACAGCGCGAGCGACGGTGCGAGCGGGGGCGGCTTCGGCGGTGGCAGCGTCGGCAACGGCCGCGCCGCGCCGGCCGCCGGCGCCACGTTGTTCGAGCGTATGGCCAACCTCTCGCGCGGCGGTCGCGGCAAGGACGACGAGAGCGACGACGGTGACGACGCCGCGTCGATCTCGATCCCGCGCTTCCTGGGCCGCCAGAACAACCAATAAGCCGGCAGCGGCGCCGAAAGGCGCCGTTCGCCCTGCATTCAGGCGGGGTCCGGCAAGAAGAGGGCGGACGGGGCGCGCCGAGGGCGTCGCCCCGCGCGTCGAACAGGCCGGCCCTCGAGAAGGCTCGGCATCGAGGAAGTCCGTGGCGATCGTGCGCGATCCTGATTCTCTCGTGATGCGCCGGCCCGTGGCGCTCAGCCTCGTCGCCGGGCTGGCGCTTGCCGCTGCCCTGGCTTCCGTGAGCGCCGCCGAAGCGCGCGTGCGCGGGCGGGGGCAGGCGGTCGCCGCGCCCAAGCGGTTCCCGGTGGTCTCGCAGCCGGTGGTCCAGCCGCTGCCCCCGCGCGAGGACGAAACGCTCGACACGGCGCTGGCGCGGCTGGCGCGCAATCCGCGCGATGCCGATGCGCTGGTCTCGGCCGGCAACGCCGCGCTGGCGATGGGCGACATCGACGCCGCGGCCGGCTTCTTCCGCCGGGCGGGCGAAGTCGCGCCGCAAAGCCCGCGCGTCAAGGCGGGGCTGGCGCGGGCGATGGTGCGCAGCGAAAATCCGTTCGAGGCGATCCCGCTGTTCGACGCCGCCGCGCTCGCCGGCGCCCCCGAAAGCGCGCTCGCCGCCGATCGCGGGCTGGCCTACGACCTCGTGGGCGACAGCGCCACGGCGCAGCGCCACTACCGGATGGCGCTGGCGATGGGCAACGACGACGAGGTCACGCGCCGGCTGGCGCTCAGCTTCGCGATGGCGGGCGATCGCCGCTCGGCCGAGGCGACGCTCTCGCCCTTGTTGCAACGCCAGGACAAGGCCGCGTGGCGTACGCGGGCCTTCGCGCTCGCCATTCTCGGCGAAGTGAACGAGGCGGTGGCGGTGGCCGAGGCGACGCTGCCGCGCTCGCTGTCCGCCAGCGTCGCTCCTTATCTGCGCTACATGCCGCGGTTGACCCGCGCGCAGCAGGCGGCGGCGGCCAATCTCGGCCACTTCCCGCGCGCCTCGGAGATCGGCCACGACGATCCCCGGATCGCGCAATACGCGCCTGCCGGCACCCGCCGTCCGGCCGAGCAGGCCTCGGCCGATGCCGCGCTGGTGCCCCGGGGCGAGCCGTTCGGCCGCCGCCGCGACACCCGCCAGGCCGACCGCGAAGCGGCTCGGGCGCAGGCGCGGCAAGCCGAAGTCGCGGCGCGGCAAGAGCGCTCCCGGCGCAACGCGGAACTGGCCCGCAGCGAGCCCCTCGCGCCCGAACCGACACGCGATACGGTTCCTGTGCCGAATTCGGCGCCGGATCCCGTGGTCGCCACTCCCGTCGCGGCTGTGGTCGCTCCTCCTTCGACCGCCGCCCAAGCTCCTCTTATGCCGTCGCAGCCCGGGATGACGGCGACGCCCGCCGTGGCGACGACGCTGGCGGCAGGCCCCGCCTCGGCCCCGATGGCGCCCGCTGCCGCCCCGCCGCCTGCCGCAGGGCCCCCCCACCCGGCGCAAGCCACCGCGTTCGATCTCGCCAGCCTGCCGGCGCGTCCCGAGCCACCCGCGTCGATGCCTGCAGCCGCTGCGCCGGCTCCGGCGCCTCCACCGCCGCCGGTGAGCGTCGCCGACGCGTTCGGCGATTTCGCGCGCCCGCAAATCGACGTCGCGCCGGCCCCGGGCGCGGTCGACGTTCGCCGCATCGCCGCCGCACACGCGGAGCCCCCCTCCACGACCGGCGCCAAGGCCGCCGGCACCCTCGCCACCGGCACCCTCGCTACCGGCAAGGCCCCGGCCAAGCCCGCCGCGAAACCCGCGCCGCCGAGCCATCCGAGCCGGATCTGGGTGCAGGTCGCCACCGGGCGCGACAAGCGCGCGCTGGCGTTCGACTGGCGGCGGATGACGCGCGCATCGGCCACGCTGTTCCGCGGCAAGGACGCCTTCATCAGCGCCTGGGGCCAGACCAACCGGCTTTTGACCGGGCCGTTCCCCACCACGGCGGCCGCCAATGCCTATCTCGGCCAGTTGCGCCGCGCCGATGTTTCCGGCGCGTTCCTGTGGAACAGCCCGGCCGGACAAGTGGTCGACGCGCTGCCGGAACGGTAGGGGCTTTCGGCCTTTTCCACATCTTGTGAACAGGGATATACAGTTTTGCGCAGGCCCGTCGCACCGCTCCATTGTCGCCGCCGCGCCCGCCGAGCATCCACCCTGTCCATGAACAGAACGGTTGGACTGCAGTGATGAGAACGGGTCAGGACGATATCGAGCGCGAAGACGAGGCCGCTCCGGTCGACATGCTCGCGTCGCTGTTCGAGGCGCGCGGATGGCAGCACGAATTCGTCAGCGACGACGAGATCACCGCCGAGATCCAGGGAAGCTGGGCCAGCTACCAGATCCGCGCGATCTGGCGGGCCGAGGACAATGTCCTGCAACTCCTCTGCCTCCCCGACATTCGGATGCCCGACGACAAGCGCGGGCCGGTGCACGAGGTGCTGGCGCTGATCAACGAGCAGCTCTGGCTGGGTCATTTCGACGTCTGGTCGAATGGCGGCGTGCTGCTCTATCGCCACGGCCTGATGCTCGGCGACGAGGGCCTGCTGAGCCCGAGCCAGGCGCAGCTCGCGGTGGAATCGGCGGTCGAGGAGTGCGACCGCTTCTACCCGGTGTTCCAGTTCATCCTGTGGGGCGACAAGACCCCGGCCGAAGCGCTCGCCGCCGCGCTGGTGGACGCCGCCGGGGAAGCCTGACGTCGAGGCGCTGTCCTACACGAGCCTGCCGTGGCATGGAGGGAGCCATGCAAAATCCCGGAAAACTCACCGATTTCGCGAAAAGTTGACGCCTCGGGAAGGGGAAGGCATCTCCTTCTTGGGACAGTGTCAACTGTGTCAACTTCGCCAGCAAGCCGGCTGTCGGGATGAACGGACCGCCAATTCGAAGACAGGACTCCATGTTCGAGAAAATCCTCCTCATCGGCTGCGGCAACATGGGCGGGGCGATGCTGGCCGGCTGGCTGGCGGCGGGCGCCGATCCGGCGCGGTTCACCGTGGTCGATCCGATGCTGGCCGAGAGCCCGGCCGGGGTGACGCTGCTGCGTGCGCTGCCCGAAGGGCGGTTCGACGCGGTGCTGCTGGGCGTGAAGCCGCAGTTGCTCGACGCGGTGGCGTCCGACCTGGCGCGGCTGACCCACGGTACAGTCGTGCTGTCGATCCTCGCTGGGATCGAACTCGCCAGCCTCGCCGCCCGCTTCCCCGAGGCGCGGGGCCATGTGCGGATCATGCCCAACCTCGCCGCGGCGATCGGCAAGTCGCCGGTCGCGCTGGCGGCACAAGGGCTCGATGCGGCGGCGCGGGCCGCTGTCACCATGCTGATGCAGCCGCTCGGCACGCCCGAATGGCTGGATGAAAGCCAGTTCGATGCGGTGACCGCGCTCGCCGGTTCCGGTCCGGCCTTCGTCTATCGCTTCATCGACGCGCTGGTTTCGGGCGCGGTCGCGCTGGGTCTGCCGGCCGAGCAGGCGCAGCGGTTGGCGCTGGCGACGGTGGAGGGGGCGGGGCTGCTCGCGGCCGCGTCGCCGCACGCCCCGGCCGAACTCGCGCGCCGCGTCGCCAGCCCCGGCGGCACCACGCAGGCCGGGCTCGACGTGCTCGATGAGGGTGAAGCGCTAAGTCGCCTGCTCGCCGCGACGCTCAAGGCGGCCGCCGATCGCGGCGCGGAAATGGCGAAAGCGGCGCGGTCCTGAGTGAATCTCCGGCACGGCAACATTTTATCATAAATCGCTCCGTCCGGTTTTGCTTGAAAGAACCTCGCGGAAATCCGATATTCAGGCCCTGGATGCCATGATCGCATGGCATCGGAAAAGGAGTTTGACTCACATGGCCAATTGGAACGATCCCCAGCCCCGTTCGGGCTTCGGCGCGTCTCCGAGCCTGAACGGCGAAGCGATCGGTCGCGCCGCGGCGTATGACCAGGGCCTGCGCCGCCATATGCTGTCGATCTACAACTACATGGCCTCGGGCGTGCTGCTCTCGGGCGTCGTGGCGCTGCTGTTCGCCCGCTCGGGCCTTGCGCTGCAGATGATGCAGACGCCGCTCAAATGGCTCATCATGCTCGCCCCGCTCGGCTTCGTCTTCGCGATGAGCCTGGGCGCCAACCGCATGCGCACCACGACGCTGCAGGCCCTGTTCTGGGGCTTCTGCGTGATCATGGGCCTGTCGCTGTCCACCATCTTCCTGGTGTTCACCGGCGCCTCGATCGCCACCGCGTTCTTCGCCACGGCCGCGGCCTTCGCGGGTCTCAGCCTGGTCGGCTACACGACCAAGAAGGACCTGTCGGGCATGGGCTCGTTCATGATCATGGGCCTGATCGGCATCATCGTGGCGAGCGTGATCAACCTGTTCGTGCAGTCGAGCGCCGTTCATCTGGCGATCTCGATCCTCGGCGTGCTGATCTTCGCGGGCCTGACCGCCTGGGACACGCAGCGGCTGAAGCAGGAATACTATGTGCTGGCCGGCACCGATTTCGCCGGCAAGGCGGTGGTCCTGGGCGCGCTGTCGCTCTACCTGGACTTCATCAACATGTTCCAGTTCCTGCTGAGCTTCCTGGGCAACCGCGACTGATAAGCGGAATTGACTGGCGGCCGAACGCCACAGTTTCCGAGAAAAGATCATGCCCGGCGCGCGGCCTGTCGCGCCGGGCATTTTCTTTGGCCCCGAGCGGCGATACTAGCGGCATTCACCAAGTTCAGGAGCGTAGCGTGGCGCAGAAATTCTCGGTTAAGATAGTTCTTTCGGCGGCCGTCGCCGGCAGCCTCGCCGCGCTGGCCGCCTGCGCGCCCAAGGCGCCGCCGCCGCCCCCGCCGCCGCCGCCGCCGATGGTCGTGCCGCCGCGGCCAACCCCGCCCAACGGCGCCTCGCCGCTGCTCATCACCCCGCCGACCGACGCCACCGGCCTGCGCCACAGCGTCAACCGCAACATCACCCCGGCGCAGACGCTGTGGAACCTGCGCTCGGGCTACAACGTCGCCGCGCTCAATTGCATGGCGCCCAAGCACGCCGAGATCCTGACCAACTACCGCGCGTTCCTGCGCGCGCACAGCAAGACGCTCGCCGCCGCCAACCGCAAGGTCGATGCCGAGTTCAGGAAGACCTACGGTGCGCGCTTCATCGCCCCGCGCGAGAAGTACATGACCGAGGTCTATAACCACTTCGCGCTGCCGCCGACGCTGCCCGATTTCTGCGACGCGGTGCTGGCGATGAGCCGCGACGCGCTGACGGTGAAGTCGGCCGATCTCGAAGCGTTCGCCGCGCGCAGCCTGCCCAACGTCGAAGTGGTGTACGACGAGTTTTACCGTCGCTACGATGCCTACAAGGCGGCGCTGGCCGATTGGGAGGCGCGCTTCGGCTATCTCTATCCGAAGCCCGCGCCGGTGGCGCCGCGGCCGAATCCCGCTATCGTCCTGCCGGCGGTGCCGCCGCCGACCACGACCGACCCGGCCGCCACCCCGGCGCCGCGCTGATCGGGGAGCGGGAGGCGCAAAATTAGTTCTTTCAAGCGCGCGCCCTCTTCGCTAAGGGGGCCGCTCCCGCGAGGGGGTGACCCCTCGCGCTCGCACTGGAACGGGGCCGTAGCTCAGATGGGAGAGCGCGTCGTTCGCAATGACGAGGTCAGGGGTTCGATCCCCCTCGGCTCCACCAGTGTCCGGTCTCGCAAACCTCCGCTCAGCCTGAGCTTGCCGAAGGCCACGCGCAACCGCTAGCCTTGCCCCATGCATTTTCTCGACCAGGCCAAGATCTACATTCGCTCGGGCGCCGGCGGGCCGGGAGCGGTCAGCTTTCGGCGCGAGAAGTACGTCGAGTATGGCGGTCCCGACGGCGGCAACGGCGGCAAGGGCGGCGATATCGTGTTCGAGGCGGTGGCCGGGCTCAACACGCTGATCGATTTTCGCTACACCCAGCATTTCAAGGCGAAGCGCGGGGGCCACGGGCAAGGCAAGAATCGCACCGGCGCGGCCGCCGAGGATTTGGTCATCAAGGTCCCGCTCGGCACGCAGGTGATCGACGACGATCAGGAAACGGTGCTTCTCGATCTGACCGAGGTCGGCCAGCGCGTGACGTTGCTCGAAGGCGGCATGGGCGGGCGCGGCAACGCCAGCTACAAGACCTCGACCAACCGCGCCCCGCGTCAGCACCAGCCGGGCATCCCGGCGCAGGAGATGTACGTCTGGCTGCGGTTGAAGCTGCTCGCCGACGCGGGCCTGGTCGGCCTGCCCAACGCCGGCAAGTCCACGTTCATCAACCAGGTGACCAACACCAAGGCCAAAGTCGGCGCTTATGCGTTCACCACGCTGCGGCCGCAACTCGGCGTCGTCGCGCACCGGAATCGCGAGTTCGTGCTGGCCGACATTCCCGGGCTGATCGCCGGCGCGGCCGAAGGGGCGGGCATCGGTGACCGCTTCCTCGGCCATATCGAGCGCTGCCGCGTGCTGATCCATCTGATCGACATCAACGGCCCCGATCCGGCCGAGGCGCTGCAGGTGATCGAGGATGAGCTCGCGGCTTATGGCCAGGGGCTCGACGAGAAGCCCCGCCTGATCGCGCTCAACAAGATCGACACGGTCGATGCCGAACTGGTCAAGGCGTTCACCCAGGAGCTGAGGGCCGCCGGCGCGAAGAAGGTGTTTCCGATCTCCGGCGCGACCGGCAAGGGACTCGACGCGTTGCTCGACGCGGTGATCGATCACCTTCCGGCCGCCACGGTAACCGAACGGCCCGAAGGCGAACGGGAAGAAGCCGACGACAAGCCGTGGTCACCGATCTGACACACGCGGTTTTCAAGCAGACGAGTTTGGCCTAAGCCGCGCCGCGATGGGCATCAACCATATCTCCGATCTCGCCGACAAGGCGGTTTGTCCGCGCCTGGTGGTCAAGGTCGGCTCGTCGCTGCTGGTTGGACGGGAAGGCCTGCGCCGCGTCTGGCTCGAAGGCCTGGTCGCCGAGATCGCGGCCGCGCGCGGGCGGGGCCAGGATGTGATCGTCGTCAGTTCGGGCTCGATCGCGCTGGGCGCGGCGCGGCTCGGGCTGGACAAGGGCGGGCGCGGCAGCCTCGCCGACGCGCAGGCCGCCGCCGCGGTGGGCCAGATCGCGCTTTCCGGCCTTTGGGCGGAACTCCTAGGAAGGCACGGGCTCACCGCCGCGCAGCTCCTGCTGACGCTCGAGGACCTCGAGGATCGGCGCCGCTACCTCAATGCCACGGCGACGCTCACCCGGCTGCTCGATGCTCACGCGGTGCCGGTGATCAACGAGAACGACAGCGTCGCCACGCAGGAAATCCGCTTTGGCGACAACGACCGCCTGGCCGCGCGCGTCGCGCAGGCGGCGCGTGCGAGCGCCGTGCTCCTGCTGTCCGACGTCGACGGGCTCTATGACCGTAATCCCAAGGATCCCGGCGCGACGCTGCTGCCCGAAGTGCGCGGCGTCACGCCCGAGATCCACGCGATGGCCGACAGCGGCTCGGCCTCGGGGCTCGGCTCTGGCGGCATGACCTCGAAGCTGCAGGCCGCTGAGATCGCCGAGCGCGCGGGCATTGCGCTCGCCATCGCCAGCGGCCTGCACGAAGCGCCGATCGCCCGCGCGATCGAGCAGCGCATCGGCACCTTGTTCCTGCCCAGGCGTCGCGCAGGCGCGCGCAAGGCCTGGCTCGGCGGTCGGCTCCGCCTGAAGGGCGCGCTGGTGATCGACGGCGGCGCGGCGCGGGCGCTGGCGGCGGGCGGCAGCCTGCTCGCCGCGGGGATCACCGCGGTCGAGGGCGCGTTCGCGCGGGGCGATGCGGTGGCGATCCGCGATGCCCAAGGTGCGACGCTGGCGCATGGCCTGGTCGAGTACGACGCGGCCGAATGCGCGCTGCTCCAGGGCCATCGCTCGAGCCGTCACGCCGAGCTGCTCGGCTACGCGCCGCGTCCGGCGGTCGTCCACCGCGACCAGCTCGTCGTCCTATGACCGTCGCGATCACCGGGGCGACCGGCTTTGTCGGCCAGGCGCTGCTCGATCTCGCGCTGGCGCAAGGCATCGGCGTGCAGGCGCTCGCCCGGCGGCCGCAAGTGGCGCGCAAGGGCATGAAGTGGGTGCAGGGCGACCTTGCCGACGCGCGCGCGCTCGGCAAGCTGGTCCAGGGCATCGAGGCGGTGATCCATGTCGCCGGCGTGGTCAACGCGCCCGATGTCGCTGGCTACGAGGCGGGCAACGTCGAGGGCACGCTGGCGGTGATCGAGGCGGCGCTGAAGGCCGGCGTGCCGCGCCTGATCTTCGTCTCCTCGCTCTCCGCGCGCGAGCCGCAGCTGTCCGCCTATGGCCGCTCGAAGCTGCGCGCCGAGAAGCTGGTCAAGGCCAGCGGGCTCGACTGGACGATCGTCCGCCCGCCGGCGATCTACGGTCCGCGCGACAAGGAGATGTTCGAGCTATTCCGCGCCGCCAAGTGGGGCGTGGTGCCGACCGCGGGCGAGAGCCGCGCCTCGATCGTCCACGTCGAGGACTTGGGCCGCTTGCTGCTGGCGCTGCTGCCGAGCGACGAGGCGGTGAGCCACAAGACTTTCGAGCCCGACGACGGCAAGCCCGGCGGCTGGAGCCAGTACGACCTCGCGCTGGCGATCGGCTGGGCGGTCGGCCGCCGGCCCAAGGTGCTCGGCCTGTCGCGCCGGACGATGGAATGGGCGGCCAAGGCCGACGGCATGTTGCGCGGCAAGCGCGCCAAGCTCACGCTCGACCGCGTCGGCTACCTGACGCATCCGGATTGGGTGGTCGGCCACGGCACGCAGCCGCCCGACAGCCTCTGGCGCCCGCGCGTCGAGACGCGCGAGGGGCTGAAAGCGACGGCGCAATGGTATCGCGCACAGGGGTGGCTGTAGGGCCGCCCTTGCCCGGTCAGAACACCGGATCGTAGCCGGGAGGCAGTTCGCCGTCATCGCGGTCGGGCTGGCCGGGGACGTGGATGCCGCACTCGGTCTTGTCCCAGCCCTTCCAGCGGCCCGAGCGCGGGTCTTCGCCGGCCGCCACCTTGCTGGTGCAGGGCGAGCAGCCGATCGAGGGGTAGCCCTCGGCGACCAGCGGGTGCGCCGGCAACTCGTGCTCGGCGAAATAGGCGGCGACCACCTCGGGCGACCAGTCGGCCAGCGGATTGATCTTGAGCCGGCCCTGGACGTCGCTGTTGTCGATCTCGAAGCGCGGCAGCCCGGCGCGGGTGGAGGACTGGAAGCCCTTGCGCCCGGTGATCGAGGCATCGAAGCCGAGCAGCGCCTTGGCCAGCGGCTGGACCTTGCGGATCTCGCAGCAGCCGTCGGGATCCCATGACCAGCGCAGGCCGGCCTCGTCCTTCTTGGCCAGCGCCTCGGCATCGGGGGTGAGGTTGATCAGGTTGGTCAGTCCCAGCCGCGCGACGAGCGCATCGCGATAGGCGAGCGTTTCGGCGAAGTGCTTGCCGGTTTCCAGGAACAGCACCGGGATGGTGCGGTCCACTTCGGAAAGCAGGTGCAGCAGCACCGCGCTCTCCGCGCCGAAGCTGGAGACGACGGCGACGTCGCCGGCCAGCCCGTCCCCCAGCACGCTCTTGAGCATGTCCTGCGTATCGGTGCCGCGGAACAGGCGGTTGAGCCGGACCGCGTCCGATTCGCTGAAACGGGGGCCGGTGTCGATCCGGTCGACAGCGCGCACGGGGGTTTCCTTAACGTTCGATGCCATGTCGTTTGGCCCAGATGGGCGATCGGCCGTCGGTCGTCGCCTGGTAGACCTCGGGCCAGCGGTCGAAAGCCGCCTGGGCGTCGGTCGGGTCGAGCGGATGCTCGGGCGCGAAGCTGTCGAAACCGCAGCGCCGCAAGTGCGAAAGCTGGTCGACGAAGACCGCGCCCACCGCGCGCAGTTCTCCCGTGTAGCCCGCTTCGCGCAGGATGCGGGCCGAGGAATAGCCGCGGCCATCGCCGAAGCTGGGGAAGTTCACTTCGACCAGCCGCAGCCGGTCGAGGAACGGCAGCAGGTCGCGCGCGTCGTCGCCCGGCTCGATGCGGACGGCGGCGGCGTTGGTCTGTTCGCCGAAGCTGTCGACGGTGACGGCGGGATCGCCGACGGGCTCGTCGTCGCGGAAGCGGTACTGCGTCTCAACCATAGATCGCCTCCTTGAACGGGGCCATGCCGATGCGGCGGTAGGTGTCGAGGAAACGCTCCTCGCCCTGCTTGTTCCGAAGATAGACGTCGGTGGCCTTCTCGACCGCGTCGACGATGCCGTCCTCGGAGAAGCCGGGGCCGGTGATCTGGCCGAGCGACGTATCCGCGCCCTCGCAGCCGCCAAGCAGGAGCTGGTAGTTCTCCACGCCCTTCCGGTCGACGCCGAGGATGCCGATGTGGCCCGCGTGGTGGTGGCCGCAGGCGTTGATGCAGCCCGAGATCTTCAGCTTGAGCTCACCCAGCGAATCCAGCCGGTCCTGCGTCGCGAAGCGCTCGGAGATCTTCTGCGCCACCGGGATCGAGCGCGCATTGGCCAGGCTGCAATAGTCGAGCCCCGGGCAGGCGATGATGTCGCCGATGCTGTCGAGGTTCGCCACCGAGAGGTCGGCCGCGTCGAGCTTCTGCCACAGCGCGTAAAGGTCGGCCTTCTTCACATGCGGGAACACGATGTTCTGGGCATGCGTCACGCGCAGCTCGTCGAACGAGTAGTCGCGCGCGAGGTCGGCCATCAGGCGGATCTGCTCGGCGCTGGCGTCGCCGGGAATGCCGCCCACCGGCTTCAGGCTGACGACGGCGATGACGTAGCCCGGCTGCTTGTGGGCGTGGGTGTTGTTCTTCACCCAGAGCGCGAAATCGGGGTCCGACAGGTCGAGGTCGTCCACGGCACCCGCCTCGAACGCCGGATCGACGAAGTGCGCCTTGATCCGCTCCAGCTCGGCCAGCGGCGGCTCGAGGCCCTGCGACTGGAGAAGGGCGAACTCCTCCTCGACCTGGCGGATGTATTCGTCCTTGCCCAGCTCGTGGACCAGGATCTTGATCCGCGCCTTGTACTTGTTGTCGCGCCGGCCGTAGCGGTTGTAGACGCGCAGGCAGGCCTCGGAATACGTGATGAGCTGGTCCAGCGGCACGAAGCCGTTGATCAGCGGCGCGATCATCGGCGTGCGGCCCATGCCGCCGCCGACGTAGAACGCCGCGCCGATCTCTCCGGCGTCGTTTCGCACGATCTGGATGCCGATGTCGTGCAGCCGCATCGCGGCGCGATCGGTGTCGCTGGCGATCACCGCGATCTTGAACTTGCGCGGCAGGTGCAGGAATTCCGGGTGGAAGCTCGACCACTGGCGCAGCAGCTCGGCATAAGGGCGCGGATCGACGATCTCGTCGGCGGCGGCGCCGGCG
>DASVMK010000037.1:0-7873 GCA_036384395.1 Novosphingobium sp. | reverse complement strand
GCGCCGATCTCCACCGCCTTGACCGCGTTGATGCTCATCATCGCGCCCGCGAGGTCAGCATCGAGCTTGCCGTAGAGCGGCGCGCCCCAGCCGGGCGGCACGCCGGTGGCCACGCATTCGACCACCGCGCCGAGCGACGATCCGGCCAGCCGCGCTTCGTCGACCAGCTTTTCCCAGCGGGCGGCGGCGGCCTCGTCGGGACAAAAGAACGGATTGCGGCCGATCTCGCGCTCCTCGAAGTTGTCGCGGTTGATCGCGTCGCCGCCGATCTCGGTGACATAGGCGAGGATCCTGACCTCGGGGATCACCAGCCGCGCCACGCCGCCGGCCGCCACCCGCGCCGCCGTCTCGCGCGCCGAGCTGCGCCCGCCGCCGCGATAGTCGCGAAAGCCGTACTTGGCGTCGTAGGCGTAGTCGGCATGGCCGGGGCGATAGGCCTGGGCGACTTCCGAATAGTCCTTCGAGCGCTGGTCGACGTTCTCGATCAGCATCGAGATCGGCGTGCCGGTGGTGCGTCCCTCGAACACGCCCGAGAGGATCCGCACCGCATCGGGCTCCTGCCGCTGCGTGGTGAACTTCGACTGGCCGGGCCGCCGCGCGTCGAGAAAGGGCTGGAGGTCCGCCTCGGACAGCGCGATGCCCGGCGGGCACCCATCGACCACGGCGCCCAGCGCCGGCCCGTGGCTTTCGCCCCAGGTGGTGAAACGGAACAGGTGGCCGAAGCTGTTGAGGGACATGGCTGCGGCTTTGTCGCGGTTTAGCGAAAATGTCCACACCGGCGCGCGGCCTTCGACACGCTCAGCCCGACCTTGTCGAAGGCCCCGCGCCGCCGCTAGGGCTGGGCGATGTTCCTCGTCGTATTCCGCAACCGCAAGCGCGCCGACATCGATGTCGCGGCCTACGAGGCCGACGCCGCGCGGATGGAGGCGCTCGCCCGCGCGCAGCCGGGCTTCCTCTCGTTCAAGAGCTATGCCGGCGAGGACGGCGAAGTTGTCGCGATCTCCGAATGGACGGACGAGGCCGCCGCCCGCGCGTGGGGACGGCACGCCGAGCATGTCGCCGTCCAGGGCAAGGGCCGCTCCGACTACTACCAGAGCTTCACGCTGTTCGCCTGCCAGGCCCCGCGCATCCACCACTTCGAAAGGACCGAGCCTTGACCGTTACCTTCTACGGCATCCCCAACTGCGACACCGTCAAGAAGGCGCGCGTCTGGCTCGACGGGCGGGGCATCGCCTATGCCTTCCACGACTACAAGAAGCAGGGCGCCGATCCGGTGAAGCTGGCGGGCTGGGTCGAGCGGGCGGGCTGGGAAAAGGTGCTCAACCGCGCCGGTACCACGTTCAGGAAGCTACCCGAGGGGGACAAGCAGGAACTCGATGCCGCCAGGGCGGTGGCGCTGATGGCCGCCAACCCCAGCGCGATCAAGCGGCCAGTTGTCGAGCATCCAGGTGGGCTGCTGGTCGGCTTCAAGGAGGCCGAGTGGGAGGCCGCTTTCGGCTGACGGGGAAGGGGCGATCGGCTCGTCGCGTGCGGCCGACGACCGGGCGTTTCGGCCGCGGTTGTTCATCTGCCGCTCACCTTGGGCCCCGCTAGGCCCGCTTTCTCTCCGCTCCAATTTCGAGATCCCCCCGCATGCGTCTGCCGAACTGGCTCTCCCTTTCCTCGTCCGACCTCGCGATCGATCTGGGGACCGCGAACACCGTCGTCTATGTGCGCGATCAGGGCATCGTCCTGGCCGAGCCGTCGGTGGTCGCCATCCAGACGATCAACGGCGTCGGCCGGGTGCTGGCGGTGGGCAGCGACGCCAAGCTGATGATGGGCAAGACCCCCGACAACATCAAGGCGATCCGCCCCTTGCGCAACGGCGTCATCTCCGACCTCGAAGTGGCCGAGCAGATGATCAAGCACTTCATCCATAAGGCGCAGGGCAGCCGTCGCCGCGGCTCGCCCGAGATCGTCATCTGCGTGCCCTCCGGCTCGACCGTGGTGGAGCGCCGCGCGATCCGCGACGCCGCCTCCAACGCCGGCGCGCGCAAGGTCTGGCTGATCGACGAGCCGATGGCGGCGGCGATCGGCGCCAACCTGCCGGTGATCTATCCGGTCGGCTCGATGGTGGTCGATATCGGCGGCGGCACCACCGAGGTCGGGGTGATCTCCACCGGCGGCATCCACGCCAGCACCTCGGTGCGCGTCGGCGGCGACAAGATGGACGACGCCATCTCCTCGTACATCCGCCGCGCGCACAACCTGCTGGTCGGCGAATCGACCGCCGAGCGGGTGAAGAAGGAAGTCGGCTCGGCCAAGCAGGACGCCGAAGGCAGCACCCGCACCGCGCTGATCAAGGGCCGCGACGTCGCCCGCGGCGTGCCGCGCGAGTTGTCGATCGAGCAGGGCGAGATCGCCGACGCGCTGTCCGAGCCGGTCGGCCAGATCGTCCAGGTGGTCCGCGTCGCGCTCGAAAGCACCGCGCCCGAGATCGCCGCCGACATCATCGAGGGCGGCATTATCATGACCGGCGGCGGCTCGCTGCTGCCCGACATCGACACGCTGCTCGCCGAAGTCACCGGCCTGCCGGTCCGCATCGCCGAGAACGCGCTCGACTGCGTCGCGCTCGGCGCCGGCCGCGCGCTGGAGGACGGCGCCTATCGGGGCATGCTGCAGGCGGCGTAGCCTATGCCGTGCGCCGCGCGGTGACGATGTAGTTGAGCGCCAGGCTGTCCGACAGGTGCAGGCCCTTGCCCGGCGACCAGGCGATGCCGCGCGGGGCGCCCATCGTCAGCCCGGCGCCGGCGAGCAGATCGGCCAGCTCGTCGGGGGTGACGAAGTTGTCCCAATGGTGCGTGCCGCGCGGGATCGCGCCCAGCCGCTCGGCGCCCTCGACCAGCAGCAGGCGCGACTGCGGGGTGCGGTTGGGGGTGGAAAGCACCATCAGCCCGCCCCCGTTGTCATCGACGGGGGCGAGCGCGGCGGCCAGCGCGTTCACGAACGCCGGCTTGTCGGCGACGTGTTCGATCACTTCCATCGAAGTCACCAGATCGAAGCCGGTGAGGCCGAGCGCGCCGACGTCGCCGCAGCGATAGTCGATCGCCAGGCGCGATCCGGCGGCATGCGCGCGGGCCGCGGCGACGTTCTCGGGCGCGGCGTCGATCCCTGTCACCTCGGCGCCGAGCCGGGCCAGCGGCTCGCACAGCAGTCCGGCGCCGCAGCCGACATCGAGCGCGCGCTTGCCCGACAGCGGCTTGAGATCGTGCGAATCGCGGTGCCAGTGGAGGTCGACCGCTTCGCGCACGAACCCCAGCCGCACCGGGTTGAGCTTGTGCAGCATGGCCGACGAGCCCTTGGGGTCCCACCATGCGGCTGCCAGCTTGCCGAAATGCGCAGCTTCTTCGGGCCGGATGGTTGCGCTGTGAGTTGCATTCGCCATGTAGCGTCCCTAACAGGGCCGCCGTTTGGGGCCTAGGCCCCGTGGTCCGATTAAGAATCGAATAGCAGGAGCTTACCCTTGGCTCGCATCGTGATGAAATTCGGCGGCACCTCGATGGCCGGCACGGAGCGCATCCGCCGCGTCGCCGGCATCGTCAAGCGGCAGCAGGAAGCCGGGCACGAAGTGGCGGTGGTCGTCTCGGCGATGGCCGGCGAGACCGACCGGCTGGTCAATTTCTGCCGCGAGGCCAACCCCTTGTACGATCCGGCCGAGTACGACGTCGTCGTCGCCGCGGGTGAGCAGGTGACCTCGGGGCTGCTGGCGCTCACGCTCCAGGCGATGGGTTGCAAGGCGCGCTCGTGGCTCGGCTGGCAGATGCCGATCATGACCGACGACGCCCACGCCAAGGCGCGCATCGGCACGATCGATTCGCCGGCGCTGCTCGCCTCGATGGCGGCCGGCGAGATCGCGGTGATCCCGGGCTTCCAGGGCCTGACCGACGAAAACCGCGTGACCACGCTCGGCCGGGGCGGTTCGGACACCTCGGCGGTGGCGGTGGCGGCGGCGATCACGGCCGACCGCTGCGACATCTACACCGACGTCGACGGCGTCTATACCACCGACCCGCGCATCGTGGCCAAGGCGCGCAAGCTCAAGAACGTGACCTACGAGGAGATGCTCGAGCTCGCCTCGGTCGGCTCCAAGGTGCTGCAGACCCGCTCGGTCAGCCTCGCCATGAAGGAGGGCGTGCGGGTCCAGGTGCTGTCGTCGTTCATCGACGAGGGCGCGCCCGCAGCCGATAGCATCCCCGGCACGATGATCGTCAGCGACGAAGAACTCGCCAGCATTCAAGAGGACGTGGAAATGGAACGCCAGCTCATCACCGGCATCGCCGCCGACAAGAACGAGGCCAAGGTCACGCTCACCCGCGTCGCCGACAAGCCCGGCGCGGTGGCCAGCATCTTCGGCCCGCTCGCCGCGGCGAACATCAACGTCGACATGATCATCCAGAACATCGCCAAGGACAAGGGCGAGACCGACGTCACCTTCACCGTGCCACTGGCCGACCTGCCGCGCACCGAGGCGATGCTGGAAGAGCAGAAGGAGGCCATCGGCTTCTATCGCATGATCGCCGACAGCAAGGTCTCGAAGATCAGCGTCGTCGGCGTTGGCATGCGCAGCCACGCGGGCGTCGCCGCGACGATGTTCCAGACGCTGGCCGATCGCGGCATCAACATCCAGGCGATCTCGACCAGCGAGATCAAGGTTTCGGTGCTGATCGACGAGGACGAGACCGAACTGGCCGTGCGCGTGCTGCACACCGCCTATGGGCTCGACGGGGAGTGAGATCTACTTCGCTTTCAGAGAAGATTTAAAAGAAGAAGATCTTTTCACGCAAAGACACAAAGGCACAAAGATGGTGCGTTTGGACGATCTTGAAGCGATTGCCCGAACCGTTGTCGATTGCGGCTATCGATTGCATCGCGATCTTGGACCGGGGCTGCTCGAGTCGGTGTATGAGATTCTGTTTGCGGAATATCTCCGCGACGCAGGCCTCTTGGTCGAGCGGCAGGTGCCGGTTCCGATCAGCTTCAAAGGCATTGTCATCGACAATGCTTTTCGAGCAGACCTTATCGTCGAACAGGGGTTGCTGATAGAGTTGAAATCGATCGAGCGATTGGCAGCTGTTCACGGCAAGCAGGTTCTTACCTAACTGCGTCTGATGGACCTGCCCTTGGGCCTCCTGATCAATTTTGGCCAATCACTGTTCAAGGACGGCGTTCGCCGCGTCGGCAACGACTATTTTGCTCCACGCGACTAGGCTCTTTGTGCCTTTGTGGCTTTGTGTGAGATAAATTTTTCTTCTGTTCTGCATTGCAGGCGGGGGCAGGGCAGTTCCGGCCCCCGCCACACCTCACTCCGTCGTCTTCCCGTCGAAGTGCTCGTGCGCCGCGTCGGCTTCGGCCTTGGTGCGATGCACGGTGCCGTCGACATGCTCGGGCGGGCCGTAGATCGTGTAGAGCTTGAGCGTCTCGCTGCCGGTGGCCTTGACGTTGTGGCGCGCGCCCTGGGGCACGATCACGCCGTCGTCGGCCTTCACCGCGTGGTCCACCCCGTCGATGCTGATCGTGCCGGTGCCCGCCTCGATGCGGAAGAACTGGTCGCGGTCGTCGTGGACCTCGGCGCCGATTTCCTCGCCGGGCGGGATCGCCATCAGCACGAGCTGGAGGTTGTGGCCGGTGTAGAGCACCTTGCGGAACAGGTCGTTCGCCTCGGTCAGCGCTTCGATGTTGTCGACAAATCCCTTCATGCCTGGGGTCTCCTTCGTGGTGACGAATGCGGCGGAGCCTAATCGGTTCCGATGACAAAGCGAAGGGCCGCCGCCGGCGAAAGCGACGGCCCCCCCACCTTCCGGGGGCGAACCCGGGAGGTGGTTCCGGTGCCAGGTTCTGGCGATCAGGCGAGATCGTAGCGGTCGGCGTTCATCACCTTGGTCCAGGCCCTGACGAAATCCTGGACGAAGCGCTCGCCGGCGTCGGCCGAGGCATAGACCTCGGAGAGCGCGCGAAGCTGGGCGTTGGAACCGAACACCAGGTCGGTGCGCGTGGCCGTCCACTTCTGCGCGCCGGTCGCGCGGTCGGTGCCGACGAAAGTCTCGTCGCCGCCATTGCCGCTTGGGCCGTCGGCCCGCTTCCACGCCGTGCCCATGTCGAGCAAGTTGACGAAGAAGTCGTTGGTCAGCTGGCCGACGCGGCTGGTGAACACGCCGTGCGCGGAGCCGCCGTGATTGGCGCCCAGCACGCGCAGGCCCCCGACCAGCACCGCCATCTCCGGCCCGGTCAGCCCGAGCAGTTGCGCGCGGTCGACCAGCAACTCCTCGGTCGGCACGTTGTAGCGCACTTGCAGATAGTTGCGGAAACCGTCGGCCTTGGGCTCCAGCACCGCGAAGCCCTCGACGTCGGTCTGGTCCTGCGCGGCATCGGTGCGGCCGGGCGTGAAGGGCACGGAGATCGCCATGCCCGCCGCCCTGGCCGCACGTTCGATGCCGACCGAGCCGCCGAGCACGATGAGGTCGGCGATCGAGACGTTGCCGGATTCTGCGGCGATGCCCTCATAGACCCGCAGCACGCGGGACAGTTCGGCCGGCTCGTTTACGTCCCAGCCCTTTTGCGGGGCCAGGCGGATGCGCGCGCCGTTGGCGCCGCCGCGATGGTCCGATCCGCGCCAGGTCACGGCCGAGGCCCAGGCGGTCTTGACGAGATCCGAGACCGACAGGCCCGAGGCGGCGATCCGGTGCTTCAGCGCGGCCACGTCGGCCTCGCCCAGCGGCGGATGGACCGGGGCGGGGATGGGGTCCTGCCAGATCAGGTCCTCGGCGGGCACTTCGGGGCCGAGGTAGCGCGCCTTGGGGCCCATGTCGCGGTGGGTCAGCTTGAACCAGGCGCGGGCGAAGGCGTCGGCGAACGCGGCGGGATCACCGCGGAACCGCTCGGCGATCTTGCGGTAGGCCGGATCGACCTTCAGCGCCATGTCGGCGGTGGTCATCATCGTCGGCACCCGCCGGTCCGGGCTGTGCGCGCCGGGCGCCAGGGTATCGGCGGGCGAGCCGACAGGTTGCCACTGGTGCGCGCCCGCGGGGCTGGTCACGATCTCGTAGTCGTGGTCCAGCAGCATGGCGAAGAAGCTCATGTCCCACTGCGTCGGCGTGGGCGTCCACGCGCCTTCGAGACCGCTGGTGATCGTGTGATCGCCGAAGCCGCTCTCGTGGCCGCTGATCCAGCCCAGGCCCTGCTGCGCGATGTCGGCACCCTCGGGCTCGGCCCCGACCTTGGAGGCGTCGCCGCCGCCGTGGGCCTTGCCGAAGGTGTGGCCGCCGGCGGTGAGCGCGACGGTCTCCTCGTCGTTCATGCCCATCCGGGCGAAGGTCTCGCGGATGTCGTCGGCCGACTGCTGCGGGTCCATGTTGCCGCCGCGTCCTTCGGGATTGACGTAGATCAGCCCCATCTGGATCGCCGCCAGCGGCTCCTCGAGCGCCATCTGCTTGTCGGGCTGGATGCGGGTCTGGTTGCCTTCCTGGCCGACCCACTGCTCCTCGGTGCCCCAATAAACGTCCTTCTCGGGCTCCCAGACGTCCTTGCGGCCGCCGCCGAAGCCGAACGTGGGCCCACCCATCGATTCGATGGCGACGTTGCCGGCCAGGATCATCAGGTCCGCCCACGAAAGCTTGCGCCCGTACTTCTGCTTGACCGGCCAGAGCAGCCGGCGCGCCTTGTCGAGGTTGGCGTTGTCGGGCCACGAGTTGAGCGGGGCGAAGCGTTGCTGCCCGGCGCTGGCGCCGCCGCGACCGTCGCCGGTGCGATAGGTGCCGGCCGAGTGCCAGGCCATGCGGATGAAGAACGGGCCGTAGTGGCCGTAGTCCGCCGGCCACCAGGGCTGACTGTCGGTCAT
>DASVMK010000036.1:0-5290 GCA_036384395.1 Novosphingobium sp. | reverse complement strand
TTGGGCTCGAGGAAGATCACCGGGTCGTCGCACTCGATCGCCGCGAGCAGCAGGCCCTTGGCGTCATAGGGGGTCGAGGGAATGACCGTCTTCAAGCCGGTAATGTGGGCGAAGATGGCCTCAGGACTCTGGCTGTGAGTCTGCCCCCCGAAGATGCCTCCGCCATAAGGCGACCGCACGACTAAGGGCGCTGAGAAGTCCCCGTTCGAGCGATACCTCAGGCGCGCCGCCTCGGAGACAAGCTGGTCGTAGGCGGGCAGGATGTAATCGGCGAACTGGATCTCGACCACCGGCTTCAGTCCGTAGGCACTCATGCCGATCGCCGTGGCGACGATGCCGCTCTCGGCGATCGGCGTGTCAAAACAGCGTTGCAGGCCGTGCCGGGACTGCAGGCTCTCGGTCACGCGGAACACCCCACCGAAATAGCCCACGTCCTCCCCGAAGACGAGGACATCGGGATCTTCAGCCATCGCGATGTCGAGAGCGGAGTTGAGCGCTTGGATCATGTTCATCGACGGCATTTCAAGCCCCCAGCTCGCTGCACTGCTCGGCCGCGCGCCAGTCGCGCTGGGCGAAGACGCCGTCGAACATGCTTGCAAGCGGCGGTTTGGACTTGCCTAGGGTGCCGATCCCTTCGGCCTCCTTGACCACCTCCTTGACCTCGGCTTCCAGTTCCCGCCGCAAGGCGCCGTGCCGCTCTTCGTCCCACAGGCTCATGCGAAATAGGTGACGTTTCAACCGCTCGATCGGATCGCCCAGCGGCCAGGCGCTCGGTTCGTCTTTCGGGCGATACTTGGTCGGATCGTCGCTCGTCGAATGGCCTTCGGCGCGATACGTGAACATCTCGATCAGCGTGGGTCCGTGGTTCAGCCTCGCACGCTCCTCGGCCCAACGAGTCGCAGCCCAGACGGCGAGGAAATCGTTGCCGTCGACCCGGAGACCCGGAATGCCGTAAGCGAGCCCCTTGGCTGCGAAAGTCGTCTCACCGGCACCGGCGATCCCGGAGAAGCTGGAGATCGCCCACTGGTTGTTGGTGACGCATAGAATGACCGGCGCGCGGTAGACCGATGCGAAGGTCAGTGCCTCGTGAAAGTCCCCCTCCGCTGTTGTCCCCTCGCCCACGACACCAAGCGCGATGCGATCGTCGCCTTTGTAGGCAGACCCCATCGCCCAGCCGACCGCGTGCCCCAATCGGGTCCCCAGATTGCCCGAGAGCGAATAGAACCCGTAGTCCCTTGCCGAATAGAGGATCGGCAGCTGCTTGCCTTGCAAGGGATCATCGGCGTTCGAGAAGATCTGGTTGACCAGCTTGAGCAAGGGATAGCCCCGAGCCAGGAGCCAGCCGAGCATGCGGTAGGTCGGGAAACACATGTCGCCGCTGCGCATGGCGAGCGACTGGGCGACGCTGATCGCTTCTTCGCCGGTAGACTTCATGTAGAAGCTGGTCTTGCCTTGGCGGTGCACTCGGAACAACCGCTCGTCGAAGACGCGATTCAGCAGCATCGCGCGCAGCCCAGCCAGCAAGATATCCGAAGAAAGCCGTGGGTCCCATGGCTCCGTCGCAGCTCCATCATCGTCGAGTACGCGGATCAGGCTGTAGGGCAGATCCCGCAACCGGACCTCCGGCGCATCGATCGCCGGGCGCGGCACGGTGCCGGCGGCCGGAATTGCGAGCCCGGCAAAGCTCGGCGGGTCGCCAGGCCGACTGGCCGGTTCCGGAATATGCAGGGACAGGCGCGGCTCGTTCTTCATGGATTGCTCGCCGCAATATAGCTTGAATGGCGCCGGAAATTTTTTCTTTTATCTCGACACTCACCCCGGAATTAGAGATTTTATCCTTTTCAGACGCAAATATTAGGATAAGCTTACGATAGTGCCACTATCCAGCCAACTCGACGACGCCGATCTGCGAATCTTGCGCACACTGCAGCGGGAGCCTCAGCTGACTATGGCGGGGTTGGCCGAAAAGGTCGGCCTGTCGCACACGCCCTGCTGGCGGCGGGTCCGCAAGATGGAGGAGAGCGGCACGATCGCTGGACGGGCGATCCTGGTGAACCCCGGCCACCTCGGCTTCGACGTGACGGTCATCGCCGAGCTCACCTTGAAGCAGCATGACGAATCCACCCTCAACGCTTTCGAGCAGGCGGTTCAGGACCATCCCCAGATCGTCGAATGCTTCTCGATGAGCGGGGAATCCGACTATTTGATTCAACTGATCGTCCCGAGCATCACCGAATACGAGCGCTTGTTGAAGACCGTGCTGGCCCATCTTCCCGGCGTGGGCTCGATAAATTCGCGATTCGTCCTGAACCGCGTGAAGTTCACTACGAACGTTCCGCTTTAGAGCGGGTTGCGCGATCTCTGAATCGCACAACCCGCTCTAAGTTTTTGTTGTCGCACCGCTATTTGCGGAAAACCGGTTCCCACTTTTCCGCGCGATGCTCTAGAGAGCCGATCTGTTGATTTCCGCTGAGAGTTGACCCGGGATTTTCATCGAGCATTGCACTGCCAGCATCCCTACCTCTGGCGGGCTGGCATGAAGCCATAGCCGGAGCAACGACGCGTCTCGCCTGCCCACCGATTTAAATGGTTCGTTTCGCCGCGATTAGATGCCGCCGCCCGTCAGGCGCTGGCAGATCAGGTCGAGCTGGTCGAGCGTGCGATAGCGGATCGTCACCGTGCCCGAGCGGGGATCGGCGTCGGCGCTGATCCTTACCGGCAGGCCCAGGAATTCTTCGAGATGGCCCTGCACCGCGGCGATGTCGGCGTCGTCGGTCGGGCTGCGCTGGGCGCGGGCGCGGCGGGGTTCGGTGGTGCCGCGCGTCTTCGCGCGCGCGAGTCGTTCGACGTCGCGCACCGAAAGCTGGCGCGCCACCGCGTCGCGGGCGATCTGCGGGCCGGTCTCGACGCCGATCAGCGCGCGGGCGTGGCCCATCGACAGCTCGCCGGTCTCGACCAGCTCGATCACCTCGTCGGGGAGCGCGAGCAGCCGCTGCAAGTTGGCGACGTGGCTGCGCGACTTGTCGACCATGCGGGCGATCTCGGCCTGCGTCAGCCCTTCGCCTTCGGCCAACCGCTGATAGGCGCGCGCCTCTTCGATCGGATTGAGATCCTCGCGCTGGAGGTTCTCGATCAGCGCGAGCGCCATGACCTCGCGCTCGGTGAGGTCGCGGATCAGCGCCGGGATTTCATGAAGCTGCGCGCGCTGCGCCGCGCGCCAGCGGCGTTCGCCGGCGACGAGCTGGTAACGTCCCTCGCCCAGGTGCCGGACGATCACCGGCTGGATCACCCCCCGCGCGGCGATCGAAGCGGCGAGCTCGTCGAGCGCGCCCTCGTCGAAGTGACGGCGCGGCTGCTCGGGATGTGGCTCGATCGAAGCGACCGCCAGTTGCGCGAGGCCGCCCGCCGGTCCGGCGGCGACGGCAGCTTCGGCCGAACCGCCCGCCGCCACCGGCTCCTCACGCCGCGTCTCGCCGAGCAGCGCGCCGAGGCCCCGCCCCAAGGCCGGCGGCTTACGCTTGGTGCCGACAGCAGCGCCAGCGGCCGGGGGCACGGAGAGGCGGATCACCGGATCGTCGCTCATGCGGCTTTCCTTCTTTCAGGCAGGCGGGAGATCAACTCGCGGGCCAGCGCCATGTAGGCGCGGCTGCCGGCGCAGGCATGGTCATAGATCAGCGCGGGCAAGCCGTGGCTCGGCGCTTCGGACAGGCGGACGTTGCGCGGGATGGTCGATTCGAACACCAGCCCACCCAGGCAAGACCGCACATCGTCGGCGACCTGGTCGGTCAGGCGGTTGCGGCGGTCGAACATCGTCAGCGCCACTCCGACGATGCCAAGCTCGGGATTGAACCGCTGTTGCACCCGCTCGACCGTCTGGAGAAGCTGGCTCAGCCCCTCGAGCGCGAAGAACTCGCACTGCAACGGCACGAGCAGCGTGTCGGCGGCCGACAGCGCGTTGAGCGTCAACAGGCCGAGCGACGGCGGGCAATCGATGAAGCAGATGTCGTAGCCGTTCTCCACGTCCAGGGCGTGGCGCAGCCGATCGGTGCGACTGTCGACCGCGACCAGTTCGACTTCGGCGCCGGACAGATCGACCGTGGCGGGGACGATGTCGAGACCGGGGATCTTGGTCGGCATCACGCAGTCGCGCAGCGGCGCTTCGTCGATCAGCACATCGTACGACGAGCGCTCGCGCTCGGCGTTCACGATGCCGATGCCGGTCGAGGCGTTGCCCTGCGGATCGAGGTCGATCAGCAGCGTCTTCCATCCGGTCGCCGCCAAAGCGGTGGCGATATTGATGGCCGTCGTGGTCTTGCCCACGCCGCCTTTCTGATTGGCGATGGCGACACGAATCACGTCTTCGGTCCCTTCCTGCCGGGGCGTTTGCCGGTGAGGCGGCCCACGATCACGCCCGCATCGGGGTCGGTCAGCGATTGTTCCACGTGGAACGTATGCAGCCAGCCGCGCAGCGCCTCCAATTCCTGCCCTGCCGACCGCCCCTTGGGCAACAGCCAGAGCGTGTCGCTTGTGGAGAAGCGCTCGGCGAGTGCGACAAGGCGATCGAGCGGCGCGAAGGCGCGCGCCGAAATCACCGCTGCGGGGAAGCTCTCGACGCTTTCGAGCCGCTGGCCCACCACGCGCACCCGATCGAGCCCAAGCGCCTGCGCCGCGCGCTCCAGCCACTCGATTCGCCGCGCGCGCGATTCGACCAGCGTGACCGGTCGCTCGGGGGTGAGAGCGGCAATGACCAGCCCGGGGAAGCCGGCGCCCGTGCCGAGGTCGAGCCACGGAGCCGATGTTTCACGTGAAACATGCGTCAGAAGCTGCGCCGAATCGAGGACGTGGCGCTGCCAGGCATCCGCGAGGCTGGCCGCGGAGACCAGGTTCTGCCGCATGTTCTCCTCGGCCAACAAAGCGGTCAATCGCTCCAGCCGTTCGATCGCGAGATCGCCCGCTCCCACGTTATCGCGCAACCAGGCCTGCGCCGCCGCCTCCCCGCTCATGCGGCGAGCCGCCGCGCGTGGACGAGCAGCGCCGCCAGCGCCGCGGGGGTGATCCCCGCCACACGGCCTGCCGCCGCGAGCGTCGCCGGGCGGGCACGCGCCAGTCGTTCGACCATCTCACGCGAGAGACCGGGGATCTCGCCGTAGGGAAATGCATCGCCCAGCGGCAGCGCCTCGCTTGCGCGCAACTCGCGCAGCTCGCTATCCTGCCGCGCGAGATAGGGCGCATAGGCGGCGTCTTCGGCGGCTTCCTCGGCGAGCCAGCGGTCGGCCAATGCCTCGGGCGC
>DASVMK010000035.1:0-13369 GCA_036384395.1 Novosphingobium sp. | reverse complement strand
AGGACATGCCGGTGACGGTGGCGGTCGATAGCGCGGGCCAGAATGTCCACACCCTCGCCCCGCCGGTCTGGCAGAAGAAGATCGCCGAGGAGCACTTGCTCGCGGATTGATCGCGCCTTCCCCCTTCCCGTCCACGGGAGGCGAGCGGAGCCTTCGCATGACCACCCTCCCCGTCTGGCTGCCCGTCTGGCTGATCGCAACGCTGTTGGCGGCGGTGTTCAACTCGTGGCGCACCGCCGTGCAGCAGAGCGTACGCGCGCGGCTTTCGGTCAACGGCGCCGGGCTGGTGCGCTACTTTTACGGGTTGCCGGTGGCCGCGGCGCTGCTGGCAGGCTGGTGCTGGGTGCAGGGTGCGGCGTTGCCCGACTACGACCCGGCGATGTGGGGCTGGGCGCTGGCGGCCGGGCTGGCGCAGATCGTCGGCACCAACCTGCTGCTGCTGGCCTTCTCGTACCACAACTACGTCGCCGGCACCGCCTACTCCAAGACCGAGGCGATCCAGGGCGCGCTGCTGTCGCTCGTGCTGCTGGGCGAGCGGCTGGCGTGGGTCAGCTGGCTGGGCATCGCGGTCGGCGTGTTCGGAGTTCTGTTCCTCGCCAGCGGCGGCAAGCGATTGCGCCCCGCCGACCTCGTCCAGCCCGCGGCGCTGTGCGGCCTCGGCGCCGGGCTCGGCTACACGATGACCTCGATCTTCGTGAAGCTGGCGACGCGCGCGGTGCACAGCCCCGACCTGATCCTGGCCGCGCTGTTCGTGCTGGTCGCCACCCAGGCCGGGCAAGTCGCGATGCAGGGCGCCTACGTGCTGGCGCGCGAGCCGGGCGAGATGCGCCGCGTGCTGGCGAGCTGGCGCACCTCGTCGCTGGTCGGCCTGCTCGCCAGCCTGGGATCGGCCTGCTGGTTCACCGGCTTCGCGCTGGCGCCGGTCGCGCTGGTCCGCACCGTCGGCCAGGTCGAAGTGTTCTTCACGCTCGGTTTCGGGCGGCTCTACTTGCGCGAGGCGGTCAAGCGGCACGAGGTGATCGCGCTGTTCTGCGTGGCGGCCGGCGTCGCGCTGGCGCTGGCGGGCAGTCTGTAGCGATTCGCAATTGCCGGCCCCCCTTCCTAGATTTGGAAGGATGGCGATGCTGATGATCTTCCTGCTCGGCGTGGGCAATTTCGCCATGCACAAGGCGGTGCTGGAGAGCGGCCATCCGCTGCTCGGCCGGATGCCGTGGTTCTACCACATGCTCGGCGGGCGCTTCAGCCTCGCGGTCGAATTCCTGATGCTGCTCGGCGCGTTGCTGATGGTGGCCAGTGGAACGCCGGCCTGGGCTTGGGGTTATGCCGCCTACAGCGTCCTCAACGCGGTATCGGCGTGGCTGATTCTGACGGGGCGTGTCTAGGGTTCGGCTCAAGGCAGGAGAGCGTGTGAACGGAGCAACCTGGCTGGTGGTCAACGGCGCCAGCGGCAGCCACGGCGACGGCAGCGTCGAATCGTTGAGCCGGGCGCTGGCCGCCGCCGAGCGTGCGCCGGGCCGGGTGATCGACCTCCAGCGGGAGCGATGCCCGCGCCTGGGCGATCTCGTCACCGCGCAAGTCGGCCTATTGGCGGTGTTCGGCGGCGACGGCACGCTCAACACGGCGATCCGCGCGGTCGAAGGCTGGGACGGCGAGGTGCTCGCCCTGCCCGGCGGCACCGCCAACCTGCTCGCGCGCAGCCTGCACGGCGAGGCTGAGGCCGAGGCGATCATCGCCGGACTGGGCACGCCCCGGCTTACGGCGCGCCCCCGCAACTGCATCCGTTGCGGAACGCACACCGCGCTGATCGAAGTGCTCGCCGGACCGGGCGCGGCGTGGAGCGACGTGCGCGAAGGCTTGCGCGAGGGCAGCGTGGCCCAGGTCGCCGGCAGCGCGCTCGACGCCGCCGTGCAGAGCACTGCCGGGCCGATGGTGAGGGTCGTCGAGCCCGCGTTGGGGCGAGCTGAGGGCTATTCAGGGATCCGACTGACGCCCGGAGGGGCGAATCTGGAGGTCGAGGGTTACGGTGCGCGGCGCCTTACCGACTACGTCCTGCAAGGTCTCGCGCTGCTGCGCCGCGACTTCCGCGAAGGCCCGCACGACGAACTCGGCCGCCACCGGGCGGTGCGCTGCCGCAGCGCCGACGGCTCCCCGATCGAGCTGATGATCGACGGCGAACGCGCGACCGGCGCGGCCGAGGAGCAGTTTTCGCTTGCACCGCTGGCGGTAAAGCTGCTGGCAAGCGCGGATGGCTGAACCGCACGTCATCTATCATCTCAGCGATCTCCACTTCGGGCTCGAGGACCGCGCCGCGCTCGCCTGGGTCGAAGGTTGCATCGCGCGCGAACGGCCCGAGGCGGTCGCGATCACCGGCGACCTGACGATGCGCGCGCGCCACCGCGAGTTCGCCGCCGCCACCGCCTGGATCCGCGCGCTCTATCCGCCGGTGACGGTCGAAGTGGGCAACCACGACATGCCCTATTTCAACTTGTGGGAGCGTTTCACCGATCCCTACCGGCGGTTCCGCGGCATGGAATCGCTGGTCGAGCGCAAGATCGCCCTGCCCGGCGTCGCGCTGGTGCCGCTCAAGACGACGACGCGCGCGCAGTGGCGCTTTCCCTGGTCGAACGGCTGGGTCACCGACCACGCGCTGGCCGAGACGCTGGCGGCGATCGACGCGCTGCCCGCCGGCACGCGCGTGCTCGTCACCGCGCATCACCCGCTGACCGAACGCAAGGCGAACGGCAAGCTGCTGACCTACGGCGGCAACAAGGCGCTCGCCGCGCTGGCCCGGCGCAAGGTGGCGGCGGTGCTTTCGGGCCATATCCACGACGCCTTCGACATCCTCCAGGACACGCCCGAGGGCCCGGTGCGGATGATCGGCGCGGGCACGCTGTCGCGCCGCATCCGCTCGACCCCGCCGAGCTTCAACCAGATCACCCTGGCGGACGGCGAGATCACCGTGAAAGTCCGCAATCTCGAGCATGTGCCGACCCCGGCGATGCAGATCGACGACGTCCCCGAGAACGCTCTTCCCCCGCGCCAGCCCGAGGAACCCGTCGCGCCGATCGGCATGGTCCCCCCGGTCGACCCCCCGGTGCATTGAGCCAAGTCTTGTTGTCGCATCGCTATTTGCGGAGATCCGGTCCCCGCTTTTCCGCGCGATGCGCTAATCCCGGCTGTTGCTCCAGCGGCGCTGGACGCGGCGTTCGACCGCGCGGAACAGCGCGTCGAGGTCTTCGCGGCTGACGTCTAGCACTTCGTCCCATTCCTCGAGCACGGCGTCGAGGTCGGCGATGTCGTAGCTGCCGAGCCAGCCCACCGGCGGCCGCGGCGGCACCACCGGCATGCGGTGCGGCCAGCTATGGCCGGTGGCGTTGTTGTAGAACCAGGCGAAGGCGAGCAGCGCCGCGAGATTCAGCGCCATGGGCAGCAGCAACGCCGTGGCCGAATGCAGCGTCACCGGCCCGGCCCCCAGCGCGCCGAGGAGCGCGCAGGCGCCCCCGGGCGGGTGGAGGCAGCGGGCGAGGCTCATCGTGCCGATCGCCGCAGCGATGGCGAGGGCGGCGGCGAGCGGCGGGTAGGGCACCAGCCACGCGATCGCCAGGCCGACGAGCGCCGACAGAAGGTCGCCCCCGATGACCGGCCAGGGCTGGGCGAGCGGGCTTGCCGGCAGCACGAAGACGAGCACGGCGGAGGCGCCGATCGGCGCCAGCAGCCAGGACGAGGCGCCGGGGCCGAGCAGCAGACGCGCCAGTGCTGTGGCCGCGATCAGGCCGAGCAGCGCGCCCACCGCGCCGCGCGCCCAGCCCAGCCGGCCGGTTGCGCGAGTCGCGGCGTTGACGAGCAGGCGGTAGGGCATGGACGGTGGACCCGGTGGTGGGGCTACGACAGAAGTGGACGCGAAAAAGGGGGCCAGCGCGGCTGACCCCCTCTTCGTCCGGAACCGAAGCGGCTTAGCGCTTCGAGAACTGGAAGCTCTTGCGGGCCTTGGCGCGGCCGTACTTCTTGCGCTCGACCACGCGGCTGTCGCGGGTGAGGAAGCCGGCGGCCTTGACCGCGCTGCGCAGCGCGGGCTCGAACTTCGACAGCGCCTGGCTGATGCCATGCTTGACGGCGCCGGCCTGGCCCGAGAGGCCACCACCCTTGACGGTGGCGACGACGTCGTACTGGCCGGCGCGACCGGCCACCTGGAACGGCTGGTCGATCACGAGGCGCAGCGTCGGACGCGCGAAGTACACGGCCTGGTCGCGGCCGTTGACGGTGATCTTGCCCGAACCGGGCTTGATCCACACGCGGGCGACGGCGTCCTTGCGGCGGCCGGTGGCGTAAGCGCGGCCCTGCGCGTCGATTTCCTGGTCGCGGAGCGGAGTGGCGGGAGCGGTGCGCACGGGAGCCTGGACGGCCTCGGTCGCGTCGCCCTCGGGCGCGACGGCGCCGGCGGCGAGATTGCCGAGCTCGGCGAGATCGGTGACGGTGTTATCGGACATCAGGCACCCACCTTGTTCTTGCGGTTGCGGCTGGCGACGTCGAGCGGCTGGGGCTGGGTGCCCGCATGCGGATGCTCGGCGCCGGCGTAGAGGTGCAGGGCGCGCATCTGGTCACGGCCCAGCGGACCGCGCGGGATCATGCGCTCGACCGCCTTCTCAAGCACGCGCTCGGGGAAACGGCCTTCCAGCACCTTGCCGGCGGTCACCTGCTTGATGCCGCCGGCGTAGCCGGTGTGCTTGTAGTAGATCTTCTGCTTGAGCTTGTTGCCCGTCAGCCGCACCTTGTCGGCATTGATCACGACGACGTGGTCGCCGCAATCGACGTGCGGGGTGAAGCTCGGCTTGTGCTTGCCGCGCAGAATATTGGCGATGATCACCGCGAGGCGACCGACCACCAGACCATCGGCATCGATCAGATGCCAGTTCTTCTCCACCTCGGCCGGTTTGATCGACCGGGTGACCTTGCTGAGCGCCTTCATGGCCAGCCTTTCCTTAGAGGTCTTTCCCTATGAACCATTCGCGCGCCGTCGGGGGAAGGCGCGGCGGGAAGGCGGCCCAATCGTGGAGAATCATCCGAAAGTCAAGGTTTCGGCGGCGTTGCGAGGAGGTAAAATAATACCGCGTGCGAAATGCAGGTCACCGCAGCAGGCCGGCCAGCCAGGCCGCGGCCCCGGGGGTGGCGGCGTCGGCGCGCCAGCCGAGCACCGCCGGCTCGTCGTAGGGATGGAGTTCGGCCAGCCGGGCGACGGCACGGTCGAGGAACGCGGCGTCGGTCTTGAACAGCGCGCCCGCCTCGCTCGATTCGCCGCGCTCGCCGTTCCATTCGAACAACGAGAGCATCGCCGGCAGGATGTTGGCGCAAGCCACCAGCCGTTCGTCGAGCAGCAGCTTGGCGGTCGCGGCGGCGCTCGGCGCGTCGGGGAACGGGCACCAGATCAGCGCGGGGCCTTCGGAGATCATGCGCGCCGCCCCAGCGCATGGACGCCGCGCGTGGTCGCGGCGACGAGCAGCGCGCCGACGAACTGGTGCAGCACCGCCAGCCATAGCGCGATGCCGCTCCACACGGTGAAGATGCCGAGCACGATCTGCGTGCCGAAGGCGGCATGGATCAGCCGCGAACCCTGGCGGTCGCCGCGCTTCTTCAACCGCCCGGCGACCACGATCAACACGCCGACCACGGCCCAGGCCCACCAGCGGTGGACGAAGTGGATCAGGAAGGGATCGTGGAGCAGCGCGTGGATCAGCCCTTGCGACCAGTCCACGCCTTCGGGGAACAGGCGTCCCTGCATCGTCGGCCAGTCGCCGGCGACGTGGCCGGCGCGCAGGCCCGCGACGAGCGCGCCAAAGAACAGTTGCACCGTCAGCATCGCCAGCGTCAGCGCGCCCAGCCGCGTCATCCGCGCGCGCGGCTCACCCCGTGTCAGCGCCCGCAAGTCGAGCGCGGTCCAGACGAGGCCGGCCAGCGTCGTCAATGCCACCAGCAAGTGCGCGGCGAGGCGGAAGTGGCTGACCTTGACGTCCTGGGTGAGCCCCGACGACACCATCCACCAGCCGACCGCGCCTTGCAGCCCGCCGAGCGCGAGCAGCGCCAGCAGTCTCGGCTTGTAGCCTTGCGGGATCTGCCGCCGCACCCAGAACCAGGCGAGCGGCAGCGCGAAGGCGAAGCCGATCAGCCGGGCGAGCAGTCGATGCATCCATTCCCAGAAGTAGATGAACTTGTAGTCCGCCAGCGTCATGCCGGCCGGACCGTTAACCTCCAGGTATTGGGGGATGCGCTTGTAGCCGTCGAACTCGGTCTGCCACTGCGCCTCGGTCAGCGGCGGGATCGCGCCGGTGACGGGCTTCCACTCGGTGATCGACAGCCCCGATTCGGTCAGCCGGGTCACGCCGCCGACCGCGACGATCAGCACCACCAGCAGCGCGACGGCGAGGAGCCAGCGGGCGAGGGCGGTGGGATTGCCGGTCTGCTCGGCCGTGCGGGCGGCGGCTTCGGGCGGGGCGGCGGAAAGAGCGTCGGCCATGCCGGCGCTCCTGCGCCCGCGCGCGCTGAATCGCAAGCGGTGTGATCGGCGCGCCTTGCGAAATGTTACATCGTCACATATCTCGATTGCCGATGCGTACCGCCTTGCTCTCGATTCGCGACCGGCTGGACCGGGTCGGCGTACTCCTCTCGGGGCTCTGCGCGCTGCATTGCGTGTTGTCGATCGTGCTGGTCTCGGTGCTGGGCCTGGGCGGCCAGCTTTTGCTGGCGCCCGCGATCCACGAGTTCGGGCTGATGCTGGCGATCCTGGTCGGCGTGGTCACGCTCGGCGTTGGCGTGCTGCGCCACGGGCAGGCCGCGCCGCTGCTGATCGGCCTGTGCGGCATCGCGCTGATGGCCTCCGCGCTCTTCGTCGGCCACGGCTGGCGCGAGGCGGTGCTGACGATCGCCGGCGTGGCGCTGGTGGCCACCGCGCATATCCGGAACTTGCGTCACGCCGTCTGAGCGTTATGGCGCGGCTCCATGTCCGCCACAGAACTTTCCCTGACCGTCAACGGCGAGCCGCGCCGCATCGTGGCGGGCGCGACGATCGCCGATCTCGTGCGCAGCCTCGAACTGAACGCGGCCAAGGTCGCGGTCGAGCGTAATGGCGAGATCGCGCCGCGTTCGACGCTCGCCGATGTCGCGCTGCGCGATGGCGATGTGCTGGAGATCGTCCATTTCGTCGGCGGCGGAGAAGATTGATGAGCGATAACGATACTCACGCCGACACCTGGACCGTCGCCGGCCGCACGTTCTCTTCGCGGCTGATCGTCGGCACCGGCAAGTACCGCGATTTCGCGCAGAACGCCGCCGCGGTGGAAGCCTCGGGCGCCGAGATCGTCACCGTCGCGGTGCGGCGGGTGAACGTCAGCGATCCCAAGGCGCCGATGCTCACCGACTTCATCGATCCCAAAAAGATCACCTATCTGCCGAACACCGCCGGCTGCTTCACCGCCGACGAGGCGATCCGCACCTTGCGCCTGGCGCGCGAGGCGGGCGGCTGGGACCTGGTCAAGCTCGAAGTGCTGGGCGAGGCCCGCACGCTCTACCCCGACATGCGCGAGACGCTGAAGGCGTGCGAAGTGCTGGCGGGCGAGGGGTTCCTGCCGATGGTCTATTGCGTCGACGATCCGATCGCGGCGAAGCAGCTCGAAGAGGCAGGCGCGGTCGCGGTGATGCCGCTGGGCGCGCCGATCGGCTCGGGCCTCGGCATCCAGAACCGCGTGACGATCCGCCTGATTGTCGAGGGCGCCAAAGTGCCGGTCCTGGTCGACGCCGGCGTTGGCACCGCCTCCGATGCGGCGGTGGCGATGGAGCTCGGCTGCGACGGCGTGCTGATGAACACCGCGATCGCCGAGGCCAAGGACCCGATCCGCATGGCCCGCGCGATGAAGCTTTCGGTCGAAGCGGGGCGGCACGCCTACCTCGCCGGGCGCATGGCGACACGCAAATACGCCGATCCCTCCAGCCCGCTCGCCGGCCTGATTTGAGACGCGGTTAAGCCGCTTAACGGCTTGCTAACCAAATTCTGGTGTTCTGTCGGCGTGGGGACGCAAGTCCCGGGCAGGGGGTTATCATGGCCAACACCGGCACCGCATCGCTGACGATCAACGAGCTGCGCGAATTCGCCAGCTTCAGCCCTTGCGAGCAGCGCTATATCAAGCGCAGTCTCGACGTCGGCCTCGGCCGGCAGGACGCCTTCAAGCTCTGGGCGCGCGACGCCGACGAGGCGGGATCGATCCGCGGCCAGTATCTCGCCTACCAGGAATTGAAGGGCCTGCGCGGCAATTTGCCCGACGAAAACGGCCTGGAAGGCGTCGACGATTTCGTCGGCAAGCTGATGCGCGTCACCGCCTACGACCTGATGCAGGACAGGCTGACGAGCTTCTCAGCCTATCGCTTCCTCTACGAGCGCTTGCTCGGCGCCGAGGTCCGGCCCTGGCTGCCGGCCGCTTTCTGCGCCGCCAGCGCGCTGCCGCACATCCGCCCGGACCGCCGCAAACACCTGCTCCAGTCGATCAGCGAAGCCGCCGCCACCGCGCTCGGCTGGTCCACCCGCGAGCCCTGCTTCTATCCCGAGTGGGTGGAGAAGGAAGCGGCGTAAGCCATTTCGACCAAAGCCGTTGCGGCCATTGGAGAACGAGGTCCCGTGCCTATATAGGCGCATGACCGAGGCCCCCACCGACCCCGATCACGCCGCCACCCCGGCAACGATCTCCCCCAACCCCGCCCCCGCCCGTTTCCCATGCTTCGGCCTGGCGCCCTGGACGATCGCCGTGCCGCTGCTGGGGCTGGCCTCGCTGCTCGTCGGCAAGCCGTCCGGCGTGGTCTTCGTCACCGCGCTGGCGCTGTTGCTCGGCGCGGTGGTGATGGCGGCGGTCTATCACGCGGAAATCCTGGCGCACCATCTCGGCGAGCCGTTCGGCACGCTGCTGCTGGCCTTCGCGGTGACGGTGATCGAAACCTCGCTGATCGTCTCGATCATGCTTGGCGAGAGCGGCAACGGCGGCGCGCAGACCCTCGCGCGCGACACGCTGATCGCGGCGATCATGATCACGATCAACGGCATCGTCGGGGTCTGCCTGCTGGCCGGCGGCGGGCGTCATCACGAGCAGGGCTACACCCAGTCGGGCGTCAGCGTCGGGCTGGCGATGCTCGCCACGCTGGCGGTGACGACGCTGGTGCTGCCCAACTATACCACGAGCGCGGCGGGGCCGTTCTATGCGCCGCAGCAGCTCGCCTTCGCGGCGGTGATCTCGCTGGTGGTCTATGGCACCTTCGTCGTGGCGCAGACGATCCGCCATCGCGATCACTTCCTCTACCCCGAGGAAGACGACCACGCGCACGAAGCACCGGTGTCGCGGGTCAAGGCGATCGCCGCGGCGGTGACGCTGGTGCCGGCGCTGGTCTCGGTCGTGCTGCTGGCCAAGGCGCTGTCGCCGTCGATCGAGGCGGGCGTCGCCGCCGCCGGTGCGCCGCAAGCGATGGTCGGCATCATCATCGCCGCGCTGGTTCTGGCGCCCGAGGGTTTCGCGGCGGTGCGCGCGGCGCGGGCCAACCGGGTGCAGACCAGCCTCAACCTGGCGATCGGCTCGGCGCTGGCGACCATCGGCCTGACCATCCCGGCGGTCGCGGCGACGGCGCTGCTGCTCGGCCTCGATCTCGAGCTCGGGCTGTCGCTGCGCGGCATCGCGCTGCTGGCGCTGACGCTGTTCGTCGCCTCGCTGACGCTGGGAACCGGGCGGACCACCGTGGTTCACGGCGTGATCCACCTGGTGATCTTCGCGACCTACCTGTTCACCACGCTGGTGCCGTAAGGGAGCCCGTCACCCCTTGTAGAGCGCGTCCAGCCGCGCGCCGTAGCGATCCTTGAGTTTGTGGCGCTTGATCTTGAGGCTGGGCGTCATCTCGCCGTTCTCGATGCCGAAGGCCTCGTCGGCGAAGGCGAACTGGCGGACTTTCTCGATCACCGAGAGGTCCTCGTTCACCCGGTCGATCGCCGCGCGGATCATGCTGCGGAAGGCGGGCAGCGCCTGGAGCGCCTGGAAATCGAACTTCTCGCCCTCGGCGCGGGCCCAGGCGAGCGCCCAATCGGCGTCGGGCACGATCAGTCCGACGACGTAGGGCCGCTTGTCCCCCACCACCATCGCCTGGGCGATCTCAGGCTGGAGCGTCAGCATGCCCTCGACCTTCTGGGGCGAGACGTTGTCGCCCTTGTCGTTGACGATCATGTCCTTCTTGCGGTCGGTGATGACGATGCGGCCCTGCGCGTCGAAATGGCCGATGTCGCCGGTGTGCAGCCAGGGGCCTTTGTCCGGTTCCGCCGGGTCCGGGATCAGCACGCGCGCGGTCTCGGCCTCGTTGCGCCAGTAGCCGCGCATCACCAGCTCGCCGCGCGCCAGGATCTCGCCATCGGGGGCGATCCGCACCTCGACGTCCTTGAGCGGCGGGCCGACGGTGGACATCCGGATCCCCGCGCCCTTATTTCCGGGTATGTTTGGCCGGTTGCAGCTGATCACCGGGCCGCTCTCGGTCTGGCCGTAGCCTTGCAGCAGCGTCAGCCCCATCGCGTCGAAGAAGGTGCCGATCTCGGGATTGAGCGGGGCGCCGCCCGAGACCAGCGCCTTGATCCGCCCGCCGAAGCGCTGGCGGACCTTGGGCCGCAGCGTGCGCGCCAGCACCAGATCCATCGGCAGGTCGCGCAGCCGCCGCTTGCCCCGCGCCGCCTTCGCCTCGCCGATCGCAATCGCGCGGTCCATCAGGTAGGCGGCGAAGCGGCCCTGCTTCTCGACCTGCTTCATGATCCGGGTGCGCAGCACTTCGAACAGCCGCGGGACCACGACCATGATCGTCGGACGCACCTCCTCGATGTTACCGGCCAGCTTCTCCAGTCCCTCGGCGTAATGGATGCGGCCGCCCAGCGCGATCGGCAGGAACTGGCCGCCGGTGTGCTCGTAGGCATGGCTCAAGGGCAGGAACGAGAGGAACACCTCATCGTCCCAGCCGAAATCCTCGGCGATGATCCGCGCCGCGCCGTCGATGTTGCGCAGGATCATGCCGTGGTGCTGCATCACCCCGCGCGGCGCGCCGCCGGTGCCGCTGGTGTAGATGATGCAGGCGAGGTCCTCGCGCCCGATTCCGGCGATCCGCGCCTCGACCGAGGCGCGCGCCGCATCAGCGTCGCCTTCGAGCAGCGCGGACCAGTCGTGATAGTCGAAGCTGCCCGCCTGCTGGACATGGCACGGCGCCATGCCGATCACGTGCTGCACCTCATTGGCGCGCAGCACCGCGGGGAGGAGCGGCTTTGTGAGCCTGGCGTCGGACACGATCACCGCCCGCGCACCCGAATTCTCCAGGACATGAAGATGGTCGCGCTCGGTGTTGGTCGTATAGGCGGGCACGGTGACGCAGCCCGCGGCCATGATCGCCAGATCGGCGATGCACCATTCGGGGCGGTTTTCGGAGACCAGCATCACGCGGTCGCCGGCGTCCAGTCCCAGTCCGCGCAGCGATTCGGCCACCAGGCACACCCGCCGCGCGACCTCGGCCCAGCTCAGCGGCTGCCAGGCCCCCTCGCGCTTGGCCAGCAGCATCGGCTTGTCGTCAAGCTCGTCGGCGCGGGCGAGGAACAGGGCGACCAGATTGGCGCTGGCGTCGAAATCGGAAAGCTGCACGCCTGATCTTCACCTCGTCCCAAGTGCCTGAACGTCTAAGGCGGCTTCGCCCCAGCGGCAAGCCGCGCCTATTCCGAGACCGCCCGCCCCTCGCTGCGGGGATCGGCGGCGCCGACCGGGCGCTTGCCGACGATCTCGATCGCGTTGGCCTTGAGCGACATCGACCGGCTTGTCACCCGCTGGTGACCGAGCGCGCGCAAGGCCGGGATCATCGTCTCCAGCGCGCTTCCAGGCTCGACGGCGAGCGCATCGCCCTGGACGAACAGCACCGGCAGCGCGATCGCATCGCGCGCGGAGAGCTTCCAGTCGATCACGCCGACGATCGCCTTGGCGACTTGCGCCGGGATCGTCGCACCGCCGGCCGCGCCGATCGCGAGGCGCAGCCGGCCGTCGGGCGCGAAGACCAGGGTCGGGCTCATCGAGCTGCGCGGGCGCTTGCCGCCCTCGACGCGGTTGGCGACGGGCCGTCCGTCCGCCTCGGGGGCCATGTCGAAGTCGGTGAGCTCGTTGTTGAGGTAGAAGCCGCCGACCATCAGCCCCGAACCGAAGGCGCTCTCGACCGTCGAGGTATAGCTGACCGAGGCGCCGCTGCGGTCGATCACGGCGAAGTGCGAGGTGCCGTTCTCGGGCTGGGCGAGGGAATCAGCGCGTGACAGCGTGGCCGCGCCGGGCGGCGTGCCGGCGGTCACGAGCGCGGCGGTGTGGCGGGGATCGATCAATCGCGAGCGCTGCGCGAGATAGGCGGGATCGACCAGCCCGGGCAGCGGTACGGTGACGAAATCGGGATCGGCCAGCCAGCGCGCGCGGTCGGCGTAAGCCAGGCGCATCGATTCGGCGAGCAGGTGCCAGGCGACCGGCGAGCGCTTGCCGAGCTTGCGCAAGTTGAAGCGTTCCAACTGCTTGAGCGTGGCGAACACCGTCGTCGCGCCCGAGGAGGGCGGGCCCATGCCGCAGATTTTGTAGCGCCGATAGGTGCCGCAGACTGGCTCGCGCGGCTTGGCGCGGTAGGTGGCGATGTCCTGGGAGGTCATCGCCGTGCGGCCGGTGACGGATTCCGAGACACAGAGTTCCCGGTGCGAAGGGTGAGGCTCGCAGGACCAGCTCGCGCCCGAACGGCCCGGAGTGTCGGCCGCCACTGCGCGTTGCAGCGCCGCGCTGGGGTCGCCTGCGTAGAAGCTCGCGGCGCCTTTCTCCGCGATGGTCGCGAGGGTTCGCGCCAGTTCGGGATTGCGCACCAGCGCCCCCACCGGCAGCGGCGCTCCGTTCGCATCGTAGAACAGCGCCTTGCCGGCCGGGCTGCGCGCTGCCGAATCGCGCGAGGCCTCCAGCGCCGTGTTCAGGCGCGGAGTGATCGCGAACCCGCCCTGCGCCAGGCGGATCGCCGGTTGGAACAGCCTGGCCCAGGGCAGCTTGCCGTGCCTGGCATGCGCCTCGGCGGCGAGCGCGATGTTGCCCGGCACACCGATCGAAAGGCCGCTCAGCACCGCCTGGTGGAAGGGCAGCGGCTGGCCGTCGGGCCCCAGGAACCATCGCGGGGTGGCGCCGGCGGGCGCGGTCTCGCGGCCGTCGATCGTCTCGACGCGGCCGGCGGCGTCGCTTGCCACGAAGAAGCCGCCGCCGCCGATGCCCGAGCTCTGCGGCTCGACCACGGTGAGCGCGAGCATCGTCGCGATCGCGGCGTCGGT
>DASVMK010000034.1:0-8234 GCA_036384395.1 Novosphingobium sp. | reverse complement strand
GCTGATCGACAAGTACGGCGCCGACGCGCTGCGCTTCTTCATGGCGGCGATGGAAAGCCAGGGCCGCGACGTGAAGATGGATGAGCGACGGGTCGAAGGCTATCGCAACTTCGCCACCAAGCTGTGGAACGCCGCGCGGTTCTGCCAGTCCAACGGCATCGGGGCCTCCGAAAGCGTGGCCGCGCCGGCGGCCACTTCGGCGGTCAACAAGTGGATCGTCGGCGAGGTCGTCGAAACCGTGGCCGCGCTCGACCAGGCGATGGCCGACTTGCGCTTCGACGCCGCCGCAAACGCGATCTACCACTTCGTCTGGGACCAGTTCTGCGACTGGTACATCGAACTGGTGAAGGGCAACTTCGACGAGGAGACCAAGGCGGTCGCCGGCTGGGTGCTCGACCAGATCCTGGTCATGCTGCACCCGTTCATGCCCTTCGTGACCGAGGAGCTGTGGGCCAGCATGGGCGCGCGGCCCTATGCGCTGATCGTCGCCCAATGGCCCGAGCCGGGCGTGGGTGTGGATGCCGAGGCCAAGCGCGAGGTCGAGTGGCTGATCGCGCTGGTCGGCAACTTGCGCACCGCCAAGAACGAACTCGGCATCGCGCCGGGCGCGAAGCTAGACGCCTTCCTTCCCGACGCCAGCGCGGCCACGCGCGGCATCATCGAGCGCAACGCCGCGGCGATCGACCGCCTTGCCCGTCTCAACGCCATCCAGTTTTCGCCCGCGCCCGCCGGCGCCGCCATGCAGATCGGCGCGGGCGATGCCAACATCGTCGTGCCGCTCGAAGGCGTGATCGATATCGCCGCCGAGAAGGCGCGACTGGAGAAGGCGCTGGCGGTCTCGCAGAAGGAGGCCAAATCGCTCGAGGGGCGGCTGAACAACCCGGCCTTCGTCGAGAAGGCCAAGCCCGAGGCGGTCGACAAGGCCCGCGCCGACCACGCCGCCCACGCGGCGGAGGCCGAGCGGCTGGCGGCGGCGCTGGCGCGGTTGGGGTAACGTTCGCTCCTCCCCTCCGGGGGAGGTGGCAGCGCGAAGCGCTGACGGAGGGGGCGCGGCTACAGGGCAACCTCGCGTGTGGGGCGCCCCCTCCACCACCGCTTCGCGGCGGTCCCCCTCCCCCGGTGGGGGAGGAGCCTGGCATGATCCGCTCTCGCCGCTTTCCTACTCAGCCCCGAAGTGACAAAGCGAAAGCATGTCGCTTTGCCTCATTTCGATTCCCACCGGTCCCGGACACGGGGTGACACAAGGTGACACCGGGTTACACCGGGTGACAGGTGGTGACGCCGGGTCACACATCTTCCCCAGGACACCGTCCACTCCGTCAACTTCATCCGCGCACCGCCCATGCTGACCCTTGCCACCACCACGCCCGGCGAGCCCGAGATCTTCGCCTCGCTCCAGGGCGAGGGCGCGTCGATGGGCAAGCCTTGCGCGTTCGTGCGGCTGTCGCGCTGCAACCTGGCCTGCGAATGGTGCGACACCGCCTATACCTGGCGCTTCACCGGCGATAACCGCCCGCACCGCGATGGCGTGGCTTTCGCGCGCGCCGACAACCAGCTCGTGCTGAGCGAGGAGGACGTCGCCGCGCGGATCGCCGCGCTCGGGCAGCCGCGCCTCGTCATCACCGGGGGCGAGCCGCTGCTCCAGGGCGCGGCCCTTGCCAAGATGGTGGCGCTGCTGCCGCCGACCGTCATCGAGGTGGAGACCAACGGTACCGTCGCGCCGCACGCCGCGCTCGACGCCCTGGTGGCGCAGTACAACGTCAGCCCCAAGCTGGCGCACAGCGGCAATCCCGCCGCGCTGGCGCTGCCCGCCGACCGCCTCGACGCCTGGGCGCGCGAGCCGCGCGCGGTGTTCAAGTTCGTGGTGGCCGAGCCCGAGGACGTGGCCGAAGTGCTCGATTTGCAGGCCCGCCACGCCATCCCTTCGGCGCGGCTCTACCTGATGCCCGAGGGCCGCGACGGCCAAACCCTGCGCCGCCGCGCCGGCTGGCTCGCCGAACTATGTTCAAGAAATGAACTTTCTTTTTCGGACCGCTTGCACATCCACCTCTTTGGCGACACTAGAGGAACGTAAGCGATAATAACCTAGTTGAGGATGCCGGCATGAAAGGCGCGGGGGAAGCCGCAGCGAAGGGGGAATCGCGCGCCGAAACGCAGCGGGGCGACCTGACCCAGGGCCCGATCCTGCGCACGCTGCTGCTGTTCTCGGTGCCGATGCTGGCGTCCAACGTCCTTCAGACGCTCAACGGCTCGATCAACTCGATCTGGGTCGGCCGGCTGATCGGCGAGAGCGCGCTGGCCGCCACGGCCAATGCCAATATCGTCATGTTCCTGCTGTTCGCCGCGGTGTTCGGCTTCGGCATGGCGACGACGGTGCGCGTCGGCCAGTTCTTCGGCGCGCGCGACATCGACGCGGCGCGGCGCACCTTCGGCGCGGGCCTGGGCCTGTGCTTCGTGCTGGCCGTGACCGGGGGCCTGCTCGGCTGGGTGTTCTCGCCCGACCTGCTGCGCCTGCTCTCGACCCCGGCGGCGAGCCTGGCCGAGGCGCTGGCCTATATGCGGGTGATCTTCATCACGATGCCGTTGGGCACCCTGTCGATGATGATCTCGATGGGGCTGCGCGGCGCGGGCGATTCCAGGACGCCGCTCTACGCCATGATCCTGACCGTGGCGCTCGACGTGGTGCTCAACCCGCTGCTGATCGTCGGCGCCGGGCCGGTGCCATCGCTGGGCATCGCCGGATCGGCGATCGCCTCGGCCGTGGCCAGCTTCGGCGGGGTGATCCTGATGCTGGTGACGATCTATCGCCAGGACCTGCCGCTGCGGCTGCGCGGCGCGGAGCTGCACTACCTCGTCCCCGACGCCGCCGACTTGCGCTATGTGCTGGGCAAGGGCCTGCCGATGGGCGCCTCGATGCTGATCATGTCGGCGGCCGGGGTGATCATGGTCGGCTTCGTCAACCGCGAGGGGCTGAACGCCACCGCCGCCTACGGCGCGTCGCTGCAATTGTGGAACTACCTGCAGATGCCCGCCTTCGCCATCAGCTCGGCGGTGAGCGCGATCGTCGCCCAGAACATCGGCGCCGGACAGCACGGGCGCGTGGGCGAGGTGACGCGCGTCGGCATGGCCGCCAACCTGGTGATGACCTCGGTGCTGGCCGGCCTGATCGTGCTGTTCGACCGCCCGCTGCTGGCGCTGTTCCTGGGCGGCGACAGCCCGGCGCTGCCGATCGCCGAGCATGTCCAGCTCGTCACCACCTGGTCGTTCGTGGTGATGGGGGTGATGATGGTGCTGGGCGGGACGATGCGCGCCTATGGCGTGGTGATCGCGCCGATGGTGATCATGGTGATTGCGCTGTTCCCGGGCCGCGTCGGCTTCTACTACCTCGCCTATCCGCACATCGGCGGCGAGGCGGTGTGGTGGGCGGGGCCGGTCGGCACGGTGATCTCGGCCTCGCTGACCTACGCTTATTACGCGAGCGGGCGCTGGCGGAAGAGCGGCACGGCGGAAGTGGCGCCAGCGGCGGTGCCGGCGGAGTAGAGCGCGCGGACTTTAACGGGCTTGGCCGCGCCAGCGCCGGACGGTGCGCTCCACCATCTCCTCCTCGCCGCCGGTCTCGCTCCAGAGCTGGCTGAACGAGGGATCTTCCGAGGCCGGGCGCCGGAATTCCTCGAGCTCGTCGAACGAGACGCGCACCGGGATCGACACGCCCTCGCCGCAAATGATGCACTCGCGGTTGCGCAAGGCCGGGATCGAATCGAGGAACCCGCGCGCGCCTTCGGGCATCGCCGCCTTGACGAAGGCCTGGTCGCGCTCGTTGTTGAGCCGCATCGACAGGATCGTGCCGCACTGCGACAGCACGCCCTCGGCGAGGTCGGAGGGCCGCTGCGTGATCAGGCCGAGCGAGATGCCGTACTTGCGCCCCTCCTTGGCGATGCGCGAGAGGATGCGCCCGACCGAGGAACCGTCGGCGTTCTTCTCGTTGGGGACGTAGCGGTGCGCTTCCTCGCAAACCAGGAGGACCGGCCGCGTCTTCTCCTCGCGCGCCCAGATGGCGAAGTCGAACACCAGCCGGCTGAGCAGCGCCACCACCGTCGTGGTGATTTCCGACGGCACGCCCGAGACGTCGATGATCGAGATCGGCTTGCTGCGCGCCGGCAGCCGGAAGATGCGCGACAGGAAATCGGTCATCGTGTCGCTGACGAGCATGCCGGAGAACATGAACTGATAGCGCGGATCGCCCTTGATCTCGTCGATCTTGCCCTTGACCCGCAAGTAGGGCGCGCTGGTGCTCGCCTTGTCGAGCTTGCCCATCTCGTTCTGGATTATCGTGGTCAGATCGGACAGCAGATAGGGGATCGGCGTGTCCACGGTAACCTTGCCCATGCCCTCCGCCAGCCGGTTCTTGGCGCGCGCGGCCGTGAGCGCCTTGGCGAGGATCTCCGCGTCCTCCTGCCGGTCGTCGCCGGTCGAGGTGAGGAACACCTCGCAGTGCTCCTCGAAGTTCATCAGCCAATAGGGCATCTGGAGGTTGCCGACGTCGTAGATCACCCCGGTGTCCTTGAACGCCGAGGCATATTCGCCATGCGGATCGACCATCACGATATGGCCTTCGGGCGCCATGTCGCAGATGCGGTGGAGGATCAGCGCGGCGCTGGTCGACTTGCCGGTGCCGGTGGAGCCGAGCAGCGCGAAATGCTTGCCCAGCATGGCGTCGACATAGAGCCCGGCGCGGATGTCCTTGGTGGGATAGACCTTGCCGATCTGCACGCTGGCGCGGCCGTCGCTGGCGTAGATCTGGCGCAGGTCGCTGTTGGTCGCGGGATAGACCAGCGCGCCGGGGATCGGATAGCGGGTGACGCCGCGGCGGAAGCTGTGGATGCGCCCGGTCAGGCGTTCCTCCTCGCCCTCGCCGAGGAAGTCGATTCCGGCGAGGATGCCGGAGGTCTTGGCGTCCTGCCGCTGGTTGCGGACGCTGGCGAGCAACCAGCTGTTGCCGACGCGGATCTTGATCTGGCTGCCGACCTGCCCGGCCAGCGCCACCGAGGGATCGGCATCGGCCATGCATTCGGTCAGCCGCTGGAGATCGATGGCGATCTGGCTGCCCGCGCCGGCGACGTCCAGCACCACGCCGATCGGATCGCGCGCGTTGGGCCCGGCGGCGGGGACGGACTGGCCTCCGGCGGCGAGGTCCGCCGGATTGGCGGGGCGTGCGTCATCGAACCGGTTGATGCTCATGTCGGACATGCGGTGCCCCGCCTTGCAAGCTGATCCCGCGCCGATACTACGGAGGCAAGCGTTAAGATTGGGTCAAACCAGGGCGAACAGCCGCCCGGCGATCCAGCCCATCAGCACCGAGAGGCCGACCGCCAGCAGGCCATAGAAAAAGCCGTTGTCCTCGGCGAAATTGACGATCGCGCCCTCGAAACCGCGCTTGCGTACCTCAACCCGGCTGGTGGCCGAGGCGACCACGCGGCCACGGTTGATGGCGAAGGTCTCGGCGGTGTAGGTCCCGGTCAGCACGTTCGACGGCAGCGAGATGCGCGCCTGGTACAGCACTTGGCCGTTCACCTGCACGCTGCCCTCGGCCTGGTTGTAGAGCGCCTCGCGCGTGCGCAGTTCGACCAGCCCGGCGGCGAAGCGCTGCTGCTCGGCCGGGTCGATCGCGCCGATCGGCGAAAGCTGCAGCCAGGGCAGGCCCAGCTCGTAGATCGCCGCGGTCTTCTCGTCGACGATGTCGCGGATCGGCCGGGTCGAGGCGATCGCGTAGAACGAGGGCGCGGAGCGGAACTGGGTGCTGTCGGCGTTGATCCAGATGCCGGCCACCTTCTGCTTCTCGCGCAGCACGATCGACTGGGTCGGCCCCTTGAGCACCACGACGATGTCGTAGTCGCGCCCAGCGCGCAGCCCCTCGGGATTGAGGATAGCGCCGAACAGCAGCAGTTCGGCGCCGGTGAAGCCCTGGCGGACCTGAACCTCGTGCTGCGACACTTCGGGGATGAGAATCGGATCGCGCGCGCCGGTGAGCAGGATCAGGGCCAACAGGGCACAAAACGCTCTTGGTAGCGCCCTCATAACGGCGCGACCGTGTATATCTCGTCCGGCTGATAGCCGAGGCCGAGCGCCAGGCGCAGCGCCACCATCAGCACGATCACCGCGAGCGCCAGCCGCAGCTTCGTCGGGCTCGCCTTCTGGGCGAATTGCGCGCCAACTTGCGCGCCCGAGACCGAGCCGAGCAGCAGCAGCGCCGCCAGCACGATGTCCACCGCGCGCGTCGTCAGCGCGTGCATCATCGTGGAGGCCATCGTCACGAACAGGATCTGGAACAGCGACGTCCCGACGACCACGTTGGCGCTCATGCCCAGGATGTAAAGCATCGCCGGCACGAGCACGAAGCCGCCGCCGATGCCCATCAGCATCGTCAGGATGCCGGTGATCAGCCCGAGGATCAGCGGCGCGATCGGCGAGATATAGAGCCCTGAGCTGTAGAACCGCCAGCGCAGCGGCAGGTTGGCGACGAGCGGATGGTGCCGCCGCTTGCGGGCCGGCAGCGGCACCCCGCTGCGCTCGGCACGCAGCGACTGCACCGCCTCGCGCGCCATGATCGTGCCGATCGAGCCGAGCAGCAGGACATAGAGCACGTTGATCACGGTATCGATCTGACCGAGTTCCTGCAGCAAGCGGAACAGCAGCGCGCCGACGCCGGTGCCGATCACCCCGCCGACGACCAGCACCCCGCCCATCAGCACGTCCACCCCGCCGCGCTGGCGATGGAAGAACACGCCCGAGACGCTGGCGCCGGTCACCTGGGTGGCGGCCGAGGCGGCGGCGACGGTCGGCGGGACGCCGTAGAAGATCAGCAGCGGCGTCGTCAGGAAGCCGCCACCGACGCCGAACATGCCCGACAGCAAGCCCGTCAGCGCGCCGAGCGCGACGATCACCAAACCGTTCACCGAGAGGTTCGCGATGGGGAGGTAGACGTCCATGACCGAACACGACCCTAACCCGCTGAGCCTCCGGCCGAAAGGCCGAAGCGCCTAGAAACCTGCGGACAGGGTGAAAGCGGGGCCCGAGGCCGGCGCGGCGCGGCCGTCGATGCGAAAACGCCAGTCGAGCGCCATGCGCGCGCTCGCGGTTTCGGACAGCGGCACGTCCAGCGTCGCCGAGGGCCCCAGGTCGAGCCGGGCGGCGCCCCGCTGCGCCCCGCCCCAGGCCCCGGCGCCGGCACGCAACTCGGCCTGCCCGGCGCGCAGTACCGGGCGATCCGCGCGCACCATGCCGTCGACGAAGCCGGTGGCGTCCCGGCCGCCAGCATAGCCGGCCTGGGCGTAAGCCTCGCCGGTGAGACCGCCGGGCAGGCGGAACGGGCGCAGCTCGGTGATCAGCATCGCCACCGGCCGGGTGCGCGATCCGAAGCGGTCGTCGGTGACGCGCAACTCCGCCGCCGCGACGATCGGCACGCGGGCGAGCGGCCGCGCCGAAAGCCCGAGCGCCGCCTCCGTCTGCCGCGAGCCGTTGAGCGCGGCTGTGACGCGGGCATAAAGGGTGGGCCGATGCGCGTTCGCCGGATCCAGGCGATAGCGCAGCAGCGCGCCCGCCTGGCTGGCGCCGTAAGTGGCGACAGGCGGCGCGCCGAGCGCGACGGTGCCGCCGGGACGCAGCAGCAGCCAGCCGTCGGCGGACCAGTGCGGCCCTGCCTCGGTCTCGGGAGTGCGCGACGGCAGGCCACCGAGCATCGTCCGCGACAGCGCATCGGGCCGCGGCACGTCCGACTGCGCCGACGTGAACAGCTGTTGCTGGCCGACGACCATTCGCATCGGCGGCGTCAGGGCACGCGGCGGTGGGGGCGATGCGGGCCGCGCCACGTAAGGCGGCGGCGACGGCGTCCACGCCCGCCGGGGCGCGATGGCTCCGGCAGCGGCGACCGGCGCGGGGGACACATCCCCCTCGGTGCGGACCGCCAAGGCCGGCAGCGGCTGCAGGCGCGCGACCGCCGGGGCTTCCCACAAGAGCGTGCGCGCCCCGATCCAGCTGGCGAGGATCAGGCTCAGCGCGACCAGCGGCTGACCGCGACGGGACAAGACTTCGCTCACCCCACCACACTTCCCGCAGCGCCATCGGCCCGCAGCGCCGGATGATCGCGATGGGCGGTCTTGTCCCATCGTACCTCGCCGCCGAACAGGCTGCGGACATAGGCGAACAGCGCGCGGCGGCCGGCCAGGATGGCGATGAGG
>DASVMK010000033.1:0-3513 GCA_036384395.1 Novosphingobium sp. | reverse complement strand
CATCTGGACGCGCGACATCGACGGGCGCGAGGCGAAGATCGGCGCGATCGGCGTGCGCATCCGCAAATGGGTGACGATGCATGGTTTCTCGGTGAACCTGGCGCCCGACTTGTCGCATTTCACCGGCATCGTGCCCTGCGGCATCGAGGAATTCGGCGTGACCAGCCTCGCCCGGCTCGGGCTGACGGTCGATCCGCAGGCCTGGGACCGCGCCATGCTCGCCCACGCGGGTGCGTTTCTCGCCGCGCTCGACAAGCCCTGCCCCACTTTGACCTGACAGCTGAAAGGCCGCCGATGAACGCCGCATTCCGCCTCGCCTGCCTGCTGACCCTGCCGCTCGCGCTCGCGGCCTGCGGACAGGAGAAGCCCGACGAGAAGGCGCGCGCCGGCGGCGAGATCCTGCCCGGCTCGGCGAGCGACGCTATGCTGCCGCTCGGCAGCCTGCGCTCGCAACCGCCGGCCGCGCCGCCGAGCGAAACCCGCGCCACCGGCAAGGGCGATGTCGAGGCCGCCGCTTCGGGCGAGCCTGAGGCCACCGCCACCGATGCGGCGCGCGCCGCCGCCAGCGACGCGGCCCCGGCCGCTTCGGCAAGCGCCCCGCCGCTGCCCGAATAGACCGGACTCTCGGGCGAGGTAGCACCATTCTCGACCCGCTTCGCTTTGCCTGCTATATGTGATTCACATAGAAGGCGGCATGGAGTTCGAATTCGACCGGCCAAGGACGAAGCAATCGGTTCAAGCACGGGTTGTCGCTGGCGTTCGGTCGGCGGGTGTTTGATGATCCTTATCATCGCCTGCTCCCGTCGTTTCGCGAGCATGACCGTGAAGAGCGATACAAGGCAGTCGGAATGGTCGATGGAAAGCTATACGTCGCGGTCCACGCGCAGCGGGGCGCAGCGATCCGTCTGATCTCCGTGCGCAGGAGCAATGCGGGTGAACAAAGAGACTACGATCGACATTCCGGCCGACCCCAACGATCCTGAGGATTTCGACGTTTCGATCGCGGGGCTCGAGAGGGCGAATATGGGGCAGCGTTTCCGCGTTTTGCGCCATCGTTTGGGAATGACGCAGGAGCGTTTCGCGAAGGCCTATGGCATCCCGCTTGCCAGCCTGCGGCAATACGAGATGGCCCGTCATATGCCGCCGCCGGCGGTGCGCGCCTATCTCAAGGTGATCGAGGCGGCGCCGGAGGTGGTGCGCAAGGCAGTGGCGGGCTGACCGCCTTTGGCTTCTCTCTTTCTCGACGTTGTCCGTTCAGCCGGTGGGCATCCGATAGTTGAGCGATATGCCATCGTTCCCGTTCGTTGAGCCGGTCGGGATGGCAATTCTCAAGGATAACCAACTCGATCTGCCGGCGTTCGAGAGCGGCCTGGGCCAAAGCGCGATGAATGGTGCGAAAGCCGTCCGGGTCGGCCCGACGATAAGGGCGGCTGTCGTGTATGCGAGCGACGTTGTTGCGATATTCTCTTAAAGGCCGACTCGCCCGCGTATAACGGCCGACATAGACTTCGATACCGTCGATTTCCCAACGATAGATGCCCGGCAGATCGAGGCTCGCCTCGTCGATGAAGCGAATGGTGAACCATTCGGCCATTGGGTCACCGCGCCCCCAGGTCCCCCTTGCCCACGGTCCCTGCCGCCATCTCCAGCATGCGGTCGAGGCTCTTCTTCGCCGCCAGGCGCAGCCCCTCGTCGATCTCGACGCGGGGCTGGAGGTCGCGCAGCGCGAGGTAGAGCTTTTCCAGCGTGTTGAGCGCCATGTAGGGGCAGATGTTGCAGTTGCAGTTGCCGTCGGCGCCGGGCGCGCCGATGAAGCGCTTGTTGGGCAGCGCCTTTTCCATCTGATGGATGATGTGCGGCTCGGTCGCGACGATCAGCGTGTCGCCGGTGAACTCCTGCGCGAACTTGAGGATGCCGCTGGTCGAGCCGACGTAGTCGGCGTGGTCGACGATCGTCGGCGGGCATTCGGGATGCGCGGCGATCGGCGCGCCGGGGTGCTGCGCCTTGAGCTTGAGCAGCTCGGTCTCGCTGAACGCCTCGTGGACGATACACACGCCGGGCCACAGCAGCATCTCGCGGTTGAACTTGCGCGACAGGTAGCCGCCCAAGTGGCGGTCGGGGCCGAAGATGATCTTCTGCTCGGGCGGGATCTGCGCGAGAATCGTCTCGGCGCTCGACGAGGTGACGATGACGTCGGAGAGCGCCTTCACCTCGGTCGAACAGTTGATGTAGGTCAGCGCGATGTGATCGGGATGCGCCTCGCGGAAGGCCTTGAACTTCTCGGGCGGGCACGAATCCTCGAGACTGCAGCCGGCGTCGAGATCGGGCAGCACGACGATCTTCTCAGGACTCAGGATCTTGGCGGTGTCGGCCATGAACTTCACGCCGCAGAACCCGATCACCTCGGCGTCGGTGGCGGCCGCCTTGCGGCTCAGTTCCAGGCTGTCGCCGACGAAATCGGCGAGGTCCTGGATCTCGGGCTTCTGATAGTAATGCGCCAGGATCACCGCGTTGCGCTCCTTGCGCAGGCGTTCGATCTCGGCGCGGATGTCGATGCCGGAGAGGTTGGCGGTCTGGACGGTCATGATGCCCCGAAGATAGTGACGGTTTGCCTGTGGTGCACCCCTTAGAGTGTTGCGCGGAAAAGTGGGAACCGGTTTTTCGCAAATAGCGACGCGACAACCAAATTTAGGGCGGGCGCCTGCGCCAGGGCGATCGCGCGCGTTTACCTTGCCTGCGGCTGGTACGGTTCGCCGTCGAAGCGCACGGTCACGCTGACCTTGCCGAAGCCGGCGACGTCGAGCGGGATGGCCAGGTTCTGGCGGATCACGTCCTTGGCGGCGGCGCGGGCGAGGTCGAGCAGGACGGGGTCGGTTGCCGCCTGGCTGGCCTGCTGCTCGGCGAGGCGGGTGATGGCGCGGCTCAGCCGGTCGCGCGTGGTGCCGGCGATCAGCACGCCTTCGCGCACGAACTGCGCGCGGCCCTCGTCGAGGCTGGGGCGGCTGAGTTGGAGCGGCGGCAGCCGCACGTCGAGCCGCTGGGCCTCGCCGTCCCACGACAGGCGGTTGCGGTCCATCGCCGAAAGATCGACGCCATAGTCGATCCGCGCCGGGATCACCGCCACTTGCCGGCTCTTCACCAGGCCGAGGAAGCTCGATTCGTCGCTGGCCACCACCGGCGAGAGGCGGGCGCTGAACACCGTGAGCCGGTTTTGCTTGTCGAACACGACGAGCGCGGTCGCCAGCGGATCGCGCGGCGTCTCCTCCGGCGCGGAGGCGCGCCATAGCGCCCAGGCGGCGAGCGCCAGGGCGAGGATGAACAGCACCCAGGGCAGCATCGAGCGGAACGCGAGATTGCGCGTCGGGACGGGCCCGCTCACGCCGCGATCCGCCATTGCTCGCCGTCGCGCCGCACGCGGCCGCGGTTCTCCAGATCGATCAGATGCGCCAGCACCGAGCGGCCCGCCGCCGGGTGGAGCGCCTTGTCGACGCCGCGGTACATCAGCGGCACCAT
>DASVMK010000032.1:0-6612 GCA_036384395.1 Novosphingobium sp. | reverse complement strand
GATCCGTGCGCGCCGCATTCGCGCCTCGGCTTTCCCGTCGACCAGCTGATCGACGAGCATCTCGAAGGCGTCACCGGGCTTCACTTCCACACGCTCTGCGAACAGGACTTCCCGCCGCTCCAGCGCACCTGGGAGGCGCTGCTGCCGCGGATCGAGCGTTTCCTGCCGCAGCTCAAGTGGCTCAACTTCGGCGGCGGCCACCACGTCACGCGCACCGACTACCAGCGCGACGACCTCGTTCGCTTCCTGCAGGAGGTGAAGGCGCGGACCGGCTGCGAGATCTACCTCGAGCCGGGCGAGGCGGTGGCGCTCGACGCGGGCATCCTCGTCGGCACGATCCTCGACACCCACTGGAACGGCATGCCGCTCGCGATCACCGACGTCTCGGCGACGTGCCACATGCCCGACGTCATAGAGGCGCCCTACCGCCCGGCGATGCTCGGCGAGCGGCCGCTCGAGCAGGAACTGGTGGATGTCGAGCAGGGTGACGCCATCCGCCTGGGCGGGCCGTCGTGCCTGGCGGGTGACGTCATCGGTGATTACCGCCTGCCGGTGGAGCCGGTGCCCGGTGCGCGCTTCGCCTTCCTCGACCAGGCGCACTATTCGATGGTCAAGACGACCACGTTCAACGGCGTGCCGCTGCCGTCGATCTGGCTGTGGGACAGCGAGTCGGACGAGCTCGTCTGCCTGCGCCGTTTCACCTACGAGGACTTCCGCGGCCGGCTGAGCTGATCCGGGCCGGAAACACGACCCTGACATGACCAGTTTTTGACATATATGTCAGTGATTTGGCCATTGAACCTCAGTAAGTCCCGATCCGTGACAATTTGATGAGATCGTGGGGTCCATTTTCACTTGCAGTTCATTCGCGCGGCCCTATATCGACCCCCCGCAGCCCCATGGGGACTTCCAAACCGCAAGGCTGCCTTGTTCAACTATCCGTTTGGGGGTCCCTTGAGTTGCACATTCACCAAGACGCATCGGCTGTAGCGCGCGCCTTCGCGCCCGACGAACCCATGATCCTCAACCGCCCGCACGCTGCGGCGCGGGCCGCCCGCTTCTTCGCCGAGAAGTTTCCGGGCAAGTCGCTCTACGCGGTGAAGGCCAATCCTTCGCCCGAGCTGCTCAGGGTCTTGTGGCTTGCTGGCATCACGCATTACGACGTCGCCTCGATCGCCGAGGTGCGCCTGGTTCGCGCGACGCTGCCCGAGGCGGTGCTGTGCTTCATGCACCCGGTGAAGGCGCCGTCCGCCATCGCTGAGGCCTACAAGGTCCACGGCGTGCGGACTTTCAGTCTCGATACGCAGGAAGAGCTCGACAAGATCGTCGCGGCGACCGCCGACGAGGCCGGTAACGCGGCCGAGGATCTCGCGCTCTGCGTGCGGCTGCGCGTCAGCTCCGAATATTCCGAGCTCAGCCTCGCCTCGAAGTTCGGCATCGACCTCGCCGACGCGGCGCCGCTGCTGCAGGCCACCCGCCAGGTGGCGGACAGCCTGGGGGTCTGCTTCCACGTCGGCAGCCAGGCGATGACGCCGTTCGCCTATGTCCAGGCGCTCGAGCGCGTGCGCGCGGCGATCGTCGACGCCGCGGTCACCGTGGACATCGTCGATGTCGGCGGCGGCTTCCCGTCGATCTATCCCGACATGGTGCCGCCGCCGCTCGAGGATTACTTCGCCTCGATCCATCGCGCCGCCGAATCGCTGCCGATCTCCTATTCGTCGGAGCTGTGGTGCGAGCCCGGCCGCGCGCTCTGCGCCGAGTACAACTCGCTGATCGTCAAGGTCGAGAAGCGCCGCGGCGACGAGCTCTACATCAACGACGGCGCCTATGGCGCGCTTTACGACGCGGCCCACGTGGGCTGGCGCTTCCCGGTGCGCTGCCTCGGCGAAGGCCGCGCGCCCGCCGAGGCCGGTTTTTCGTTCTACGGCCCGACTTGCGACGATGCCGACTTCATGGAAGGCCCGTTCCTGTTGCCGGCCGACATCCAGGCCGGCGACTACATCGAGATCGGCATGCTCGGCGCCTATGGCGCGGCGATGCGCACGGCGTTCAACGGCTTCGGCCAGGGCGGCGCGGTCGAAGTGGCGGACGAGCCGATGGCGAGCCAGTACCTCGGCCGGCGCGACCAGCGCGTGTCGGACAACGTCGTCAGCCTGCGCTGAGCCGGTGAGCGCCCCTGCGGGGGCGCTCCCAAGTTTCGGTCAGAACATCGCGACCAGCGCGGTGCTGAGGTAATGCGTGTCGCCGGTGCGCGGAGCGTTGGGCGCGTGCTTGAGGAAGCGGCCCTTGATCAGCCACACCGCGTTGACCTCGGCCCGCAGGGTCTGCGGCACCAGCCAGTAGCGTAGCCGACCGTCGAGCTGATGCCCGGCGAAGCGGCCCGAGGCGCCGGCGGGATCGCGCACCCCGGTGGTCGAGAACGCATCGCGCCGGTCGGACAGCCACATCGCGCGATAGCCGGCGAAGGCGTCGAGCCGGGGCGAGGGCGCGATCTCGGCGCGGATGCCGGGGGTGAGGATGTTGGCGCGGCCCACCGCCGCATAGATGCCCGAGGGCGCGAGATCGGCGCGGCGCATGCCGAACAGCGTGTCGAACCGGCCGAAGCCGCGGCCCGGCCCGTCGCCGCTGGCCTGGTCGTATTCGGCCGAGAGCCGCAGCTTGGCCGGGCCGGGGAATGTGTAGCCCAGGTCCGCGTGCACGAACCAGGCGCTGACCGACACACGCGCCGCCGCGGGCGCGGTGCTGCCACGCACGGCGCCGAATTGGTAGATGCCTTCCAGCTCGTAGTCCCAGACCCGGGCCTTGGGATTGCGGATCATCCGCGCACTCAGCGTGTGCAGGTCGCGGTCGCGCGTCGGGCGGCCGGGGGAGTCACGTTCCTGGAGGCGGAAATAGGCCAATTCGAGCGCGGTCTCGCCGAACGCCTTGGGACGCTGGGCGACCGCGCCCCACAGCCGCAAGTCGAAGCTTTCGCGGTCGCCTTGCCGCCGGTTGTCGAGCACCGAATCGAGATCGTCGGGGCGGCGCAGCTGCGGCAGCGTGTAGATCAGCGTCGCGGTGCTGCCGTCGGCCGCTTTGAGGTCGATCCGCGCGCCGGTGTAGCCGTTGGTGGTGTTGCGATATTCGTCGGCCGCGACCAGCCGGCGCGAGCCGAGGTTCAGCATGAAGCGACCGAGCTGCACCTCGGTCTTGCTGCCTCGCCCGAGCACGCTGCCGAGATCGGCGCCGACGTAGGCCTGGACCAGTTCCAGCGTGTTGACCTCGTTCGCACTGGCGGCGCTGCCCGGCTCGGTGAGGTAGGCGCGGCTGTCGAAGAGCTCGGCGCCCACGCGCACGCCGTGCTTGCGGTACTCGGCGGCCAGCGTCGCGCGCAAGGCGAGCTGGTCGTCGCGCGGGTCGAGGCCCGGGCGCGACTGGCCATCGAGCGTCTCGTAGCGGACGCGCAGGCTGCCGGAGAGCCTGAAGTTCTCGGGATCGCCGATCGCGTCTTGCAGCGCGGGCGGGGCGGCGAGCGCCCCGCCGGGTAGGGCGAAGGCGCAGACCGCGAACGCGGAACGCACGAGATGTAACACTTGGGGTCTGTCTGCCGGTGACCGGTGGTCAGGCCGCTTGCTTCAGTTCCATGTCGAGCCGTTCCCAGATTTCCACGAGCGCGGCCGTCAGCTCGCGCATCATCGCGTCGGTGTGCGAGGGGCCGGGCGTGAAGCGCAGGCGCTCGGTGCCGCGCGGCACGGTCGGGAAGTTGATCGGTTGCACATAGACGCCGTATTCGGCGAGCAGGATGTCGCTGATCTTCTTGGCCTTGACCGGATCGCCGACCATTAGCGGGACGATGTGGGTGACCGAATCCATCACCGGCAGGCCGGCGTCGCGGAACAGCTGCTTGAGCAGCGCGGCGGACGCCTGCTGGCCATCGCGCTCGGCGCTGGAGCTCTTGAGGTGGCGGACCGAGGCGAGCACCCCGGCGACCAGCACCGGCGAGAGCGAGGTCGTGAAGATGAAGCCCGGCGCGTAAGAGCGGATCACGTCGATGATCTTGGAATCGGCCGCGATATAGCCGCCCATCACGCCAAACGCCTTGCCCAGCGTGCCTTCGATGATGGTGATGCGGCTTGCCGCCTCGTCGCGCTCGGAGATGCCGCCGCCGCGCTTGCCGTACATGCCGACCGCGTGAACCTCGTCGATGTAGGTCAGCGCGTTGTACTTGTCGGCCAGGTCGCAGATCGGGTGGATCGGGGCGACGTCGCCGTCCATCGAATAGACGCTCTCGAAGGCGATCAGCTTGGGCAACTTGGGGTCGGTGGCCGCCAGAAGCTCTTCAAGATGTTCGACATCATTGTGCCGGAACACCTTCTTTTCACAGCCGGAATTGCGAATACCGGCGATCATGCTGGCGTGGTTCAGCTCGTCGGAGAAGATCACGCAGCCGGGCAGCACTTTGGCCAGCGTCGACAGCGTCGCCTCGTTCGAGACGTAGCCCGAGGTGAACAGCAGCGCGCCTTCCTTGTCGTGAAGATCGGCCAGCTCGCGCTCGAGATCGATGTGGTAGTGGGTGTTGCCGCCGATGTTGCGGGTGCCGCCCGAGCCGGCGCCGACGTCGTGCAGCGCCTCTTCCATCGCTTCGATCACCTTGGGATGCTGGCCCATCGCCAGGTAATCGTTCGAGCACCAGACGGTGATCGGCTTCGGTCCGTTGTGGCCGGCGAAGCAGCGCGCGTTGGGATAGGCGCCCTTGTTGCGCAGGATATCGATGAATACGCGGTAGCGGCCTTCGGAGTGCAGGCGCTCGATCGCCTGATCGAAGATGTGTTCGTAGTTCACGAAATGGATCATCCTGCGAAACGGCAAGCCTGTCCCCGGCTTTCGCGGCGCCTTTACCTTAGGCGAAAGCCAAAGACCAGCGTCACTTTGTCGCCCGATGTCGCGAAAATCGCAACAGCCGATCAGAAAATCGAGATGGTGCGAAGCCCTTGGGCGGACAAGGCCGGAGCAAGCGCGGCGAGGCCGGGATCGGCGCGGGTGAACAGCGCACGGTCGGGCTCGGGCTGTTCGAAAGCCTGACCCTCGGTGAGGTGAGCGATGCGCCGGGCGATGCCTTGCGCCCCGTGGACGAAGCGCACCCCGTCCCCGAAGGCCTGGGCCAGCTCGGCGGCGAGCAGCGGGAAGTGCGTGCAGGCGAGCACGACGGTGTCGATCGCGTCGCCGCCAGGTTGCCGGCGCAGCCCCTCGGCGGCGCGTGCGTAGACCGCCGGATCGACCGGCTCTCCCCGCAGCTTGGCTTCGGCAGCGGCGACGAGTTCGGGCGCGCCGTGGCGGAGCAGGCGCTTGCCGGCGGCGAACTCGGCTTCGAGCCGGTCGACGTAGCCCTGGCGGATCGTCGCCTCGGTGCCGAGCAGGCCGATCGTCCCCGTTGCCGTCAGCGCGGCGGCGGGCTTGATCGCGGGCACGGTGCCGACGATCGGCACTTCCAGCACCTCGCGCACCGAGGCGAGCGCGATGGTCGAGGCGGTGTTGCAAGCGATGCAGACGAGCCGCGGGCGAAAGCGCTCGGTCATGCGGCCGAGCAGGCCCGAGACGCGCGCGGCGATCTGCGCCTCGCTCTTGCTGCCATAGGGCAGGCCGGCGTTATCGGCGGCGTAGATCACCGGCGCCTGCGGCAGTAGCGCGCGCAGCTCGGCGAGCACCGAGAGGCCGCCGACGCCGGAATCGAACAGCAGGATGGGGGCGGCGGCATCGGTCATCGGATACGCTTCTAGCGAGGCCGTTCCGAAAATGAAGGGGGGCGGCATTCGGATGCACTTCCCTTCGACAAGCTTCCCGCGGCGGGTTAGGGCAGGGGGCATGGACTGGCTCTACGCGCTGCTGCTCGGCTACCTGCTGGGCTCGATCCCCTTCGGGATCCTCCTCACCCGGCTGACGGGGGCGGGCGATCTCCGGGCGATCGGATCGGGCAACATCGGTGCGACCAACGTGCTGCGCACGGGGCGCAAGGGGCTGGCGGCGGCGACGCTGCTGCTCGATCTCGGCAAGGGCGCGGCGGCGGTGCTGCTGGCCGAGGCGTTGTGGCCCGGCACCGGCGTGCTCGCCGCGGCGGGCGCGTTCTTCGGCCATTGCTATCCCGTCTGGCTGAAATTCAGGGGCGGCAAGGGCGTGGCGACGCTGATGGGCATCGTCCTCGCGCTGCACTGGCCTTCGGGGCTGGTGTTCGCGGGCGTGTGGCTGGGGCTGCTCGCTTTGGTCCGCATCTCCTCGGTCGCGGGAATCGCCGCGGCGGTCAGCGCGCCGGTCAGCGCCGCCTGGTTCGGGCGGTTCGACATCGTCCTGCTGCTGCTCGCGCTGGCGCTGGTCGTGCTGTGGAAGCATCGCGCCAATCTCGAGCGGCTGCTGGCGGGGACCGAGCCCCGCATCGGCCGCAAGGATGGGTGAGGAAGCGGATTTCGTCCGGCTGCGGCTGATCCGCTCGCCGCGCGTCGGTCCCGTCACCTACCGCCAGCTGATCGCCCGTTTCGGCAGCGCGGAAGCGGCGCTCGAGGCGCTGCCCGTGCTGGCGGCGCGCGGCGGCGGCGCGGCGGCGGCGCTTGCCGATCCCGGCGCGATCCGGCGCGAGATCGC
>DASVMK010000031.1:0-10806 GCA_036384395.1 Novosphingobium sp. | reverse complement strand
GTCGGCACCGCGGGGGTGCCGGCCGGCTCGCTGCCGGTGATCGCGCTGATCCTGGGCGGCGTCGGCGTGCCGCCCGAGGGGATCGGCCTGATTCTCGGCGTCGACCGCTTCCTCGACATGTGCCGCACCATGCTCAACGTCGTGGGCGACCTCGTCGCGGCGACGGTGATCTCGGCGACCAGTCGCGCGGGTTAGAGCATCGCGCGGAAAAGTGGGAACCGGTTTTAGCTGCGCCGGACTTTGGCTCCGCAAATAACGATGCGACAACAAAAACTTGGAGCGGGCTGGGCGATTCAGATATCGCGCAACCCGCTCTAGCGCTCCAGCTCCACGGGTACGAACTGGCCCAGGCTGCATGCCGCGCCGCGCCTGATGCCGCCGGCGGTCTCCAGCACATAGACGATGTCGGTGTTGCAAAGCTGGTTCAGCGAGGTCTCGTAGGTGATCGCGTTGTTGATCCGCAGGCCCGGGCAGCGTGCGGTCAGCGTGTTGCGCCAGGCCCGCTTGCCGGCCGCCACGAAATCGATCGTCCAGTCGTCGCGCACTTTGCTCTCGCGGATTTGATTCAGCGGGATGCAGCTCGTCGGCGTGCCGACCGGGCGCGCGGCGGGCGAGGGTTCGGGGCGCGGGCGGGGCTTGCCGCTGCCGGCGAACGCGGACGAACCGGCCGCCAGCGCGGCGGCGAGCAGCGGGGCGAGGGCGAGAACGGCGATAGGCGCGGCTTTGGGCATGACAGCCTCCTTCAGGCAGGCTTTCGCAACTTGCGCGCAACCGCTGCCTTGGCGTCCGGTTTCGCGCCCTTCACCAGTATCTTGTCCTTGTAGGCGCAAAGGTCAACCACCGGGCAGCGCCAGCATTCGGGTGTGCGCGCCTTGCAGACATAGCGACCGTGGAGGATCAGCCAGTGGTGCGCGCCGACGCGAAACGGCCGCGGCACCTTCTTCTCGAGCTGCTTCTCCACCGCCAGCGGCGTCTTGCCCCTGGCCAGACCGGTGCGGTTGCCGACGCGGAAGATGTGCGTGTCGACCGCGAAGGTCTCCGCCCCGAACGCGCAGTTCATCACGACGTTGGCGGTCTTGCGGCCGACGCCGGGCAGCGAGGTCAGCACGTCGCGATCGGCGGGAACCTCGCCGCCGAAATCGCGCACCAGGATCTCGGACAGCGCGATCACGTTCCGGGCCTTGGTGTTGAACAGCCCGATCGTCCTGACGTGCTGCTTCAGCCCCTCCTCGCCCAGATCGACCATCGCCTGCGGCGTCTTCACCTCGCGGAACAGCGCGCGCGTCGCCTTGTTGACGCCGACGTCGGTCGCCTGCGCCGAGAGCACCACCGCGACCAGCAGCTGATAGGTGTTGCCGAATTCGAGCTCGGTCTCGGGCGAGGGATTGAACTCGGCGAGGCGGCGGAAGAATTCGAAGATATGGTCCTTCGTCACTGCCCCGCCCGGGCTTCCTCCGCCGCCCGCAGGTTGTCGCTCGAATCGGTGAGCCGTGGGGCAGCCGTAGAGGCGAACAGCCGCTCCTCGCGGTGCAGGCTCGCGGCGGCGATGACGATCTTCATGTTTCCCCCAATTTGTCGAACGATTACAGGCCCAAGACTGCCTTCATCGTGTAGCGCCCCGCCGGCTGTCCGACCAGCCATGCCGCCGCCCTGACCGCGCCCTTGGCGAAGATGCCGCGGTTCTCGGCGAGGTGCGAAAGCGCCAGGCGCTCGTCGTCGGCGAGGAAGTGGACGGTGTGGTCACCCGCGACGGTGCCGCCGCGCAAGGCCGCGAAGCCGATCGTGCCGATCCCGCGTGCGCCGGTGATGCCATCACGGCCGCTGACGCGATTCTGGCCGAGCGGGACGCCCCGGCCTTGCGCCGCCGCTTCGCCCAGCAGCAGCGCGGTGCCCGACGGCGCATCGACCTTCTTGCGGTGATGCGTTTCGACGATCTCGATGTCCCAATCCTCGCCGAGGCGGCTGGCGGCTTCCTGGACGAGGTGGGCGAGCAGGTTCACGCCCAGCGAGGTGTTGCCGGTCTGCAGCACCGCGATCCGCTCCGCCGCCGCGTCGAGCAGCCAGTGGTGGCGCTCTTCCAGCCCGGTGGTGCCGACGACGATGGGCCTCTGCGCCGCGATCGCGGCGTCGAGCGTCGCCTCCAACGCGGCGGGGCTGGAGAAATCGACCAGCACGTCGCTTTGCCCGGCCAGAAGCGCGACGTCGCCGTCGTCCTTGTCGACGCCGCCCGCGTAGTCGTGCCCGGCGGCGGAAATCGCCTGCCGCAGCGCCTGTCCCATGCGGCCTTCGCTGCCGATGATGCCGATCCTCGCCATTGCAACTCCTCTACAGGCCGTGCTTCATGGCCGCGATGGAGACCATTCGCAACATCGTCATCCTCACCGGCGCCGGGGTCAGCGCCGAAAGCGGCGTCGACACGTTTCGCGATGCCGGGGGTTTGTGGGAGCAGCACCGCGTCGAGGACGTGGCAACGCCCGAGGCGTTCGCGCGCGATCCTGAACTCGTCCTGCGCTTCTACGACATGCGCCGCGCCGCGATCCAGACCAAGGCGCCCAACGCGGCGCATGCGGCGCTGGCACGGCTGGATCAGGCGTGGGCGGGCGAGCTGCTGATCGTCACGCAGAACGTCGACGACCTGCACGAGCGGGCGGGGGCGCAAATTGGTCAGACAAGGGGGCGCGTGCTGCACATGCACGGCGAGCATCTCAACGCCTGGTGCACCGCCTGCGACATCCGTTCGCGCTGGACCGGCCCGCTGATCGACCGGCCGGGATGCCCGGCCTGCGGCACACCGGCGCTGCGGCCCGATGTCGTCTGGTTCGGCGAGATGCCCTATCGGATGGACGAGATCTACGCGGCGCTGCGCCGCGCCGACCTGTTCGTCTCGATCGGCACTTCGGGCGCGGTCTATCCCGCCGCCGGCCTGGTCCGCGACGCGCGCGACCTTGGCGTGCGGACGCTGGAGCTCAACCTGGAACCGTCGCAGGGCTCGCGCTGGTTCCACGAGGCGCGGCATGGTCCGGCGACCGAGCTGGTGCCGGCCTGGGTCGATGAGCTATTGACCTAGGCGTCAACGCATCCCCGGCATTCGGGGTCCTTGGCGATCTTGAGCGTCCGCAGGCTCGGCGTCAGGCCCTCGAACACGTGCAGCCGTCCCCATTGCGGGTCGCCCAGCGTCGCGTGGCCTTCGAGAATCACGCGGATCGCGCTCATCGCCGCGAAGGCCCCCATCATCCCGGCCATCGCGCCCAGCACGCCGTCGGCGGCGCATGTGTCGCAATCGTCGGCGTCGAAGGCGTCGCCGACGAAGCAGCGGTAGCAGGCGTGCCCTGGCAAATGGCCGGCGAAGTTGGCGATCTGACCCTGGAAGCGGCCGAGCGCGGCGCTGGTCAGCGGCACGCCGGCGGCGACGCAGGCGTCTGAGACGAGCAAGCGGGTGGCGAAGTTGTCGCAGCCATCGAGGACCACGCTGGCGCCCTCGGGGACTTGCGCGGCGGTGCCGCGCTCGACCCGGCCGACGACCGCGCAGCCCGCGATGGCGGGATCGAAGCGCTGGAGCCAAGCGAGCGCCGCTTCCGCCTTGGGCCGGCCGATGTCGGCGGGGGTGAAGATCGTCTGGCGCTGGAGGTTGGTCTCGTCGACCGTGTCGCTGTCGATCAGCGTCAGCCGCCCGACCCCGGCGCCCGCCAGGTATTGCAGCGCCGGGCTGCCGATCCCGCCGCAGCCGACCAGAACGACATGCGCCTGGGAGAGCGCGACCTGGCCGGCGCCGCCGACCTCGGGCAAGACGATATGGCGGGCGAAACGGTTCAGGCGTTCGGAAGGTAGTGACATGGCGTGAGCCATAGAGCAGGCGCGCCGGGAAGGGAAAGGCCGCGGAATGCTGACCGCGACGGTTTACACCTTCGGCCTTTATCCCGTAGAAGCGGCACGGTGTCCGATGGTATACACGGCGGCAAAAGTCCGCCGGCTCGGGCTCGGTGCGGCTTCTCCCCCAGGGGTCGATGGGAGCATGCAGTATGGCTGAGATAGAGGATATTTTCGATCGCATCGTGGCGTGCAGCGCCGATGCGGAGGCGGCCGCCGCCGCCAAGGATTCCGGGCTGGCGCGCCGCCTCCTCCAGATCCGCGTCGCCTACAACGACGAGAGCGCGAAGCTGCTGCACGCGGTGAAAGCCGACCCGCGCCTGAAGACGAACGCCGAGATCGCCTCGCAGCTCGATGCTCATATCAGCCAGATGCGTGTGCAGATGGGCCGAATGCAGGCGAAATGGCGCATGCATGAGATCGAGGCCGATCCGGCCAGCTACCTGCTGGAGATCAAGCGGATCAACCGCGCGATCGAAGAGACGCGGGACTGGGTCAGAGCCACGCTGGGCGCGATCCGCTAGGCGGCGCGCGCCTAGCGGCGTCTTGCGCCCGGCCCTAGCGTCCTCTCAGCTTTCCAGTTGCCGCAGCAGGCTGCGCACGTCGCCGTCCATGTCGGCGTCGCGGGTGCGCAGGTCCTCGATCAGGCGCACGGCGTGGATCACGGTGCTGTGGTCGCGTCCGCCGAACTTGCGGCCGATCTCGGGGTAGGAGCGCGGGGTCAGCACTTTGGCGAGGTACATCGCCACCTGACGCGGGCGCACGACCGCGCGGGCGCGGCGCTTGCTGGCCATCTCGGTGCGATCGACGCGGTAGAACTGGCAGACGGTGCGCTGGATCTCGTCGATGGTGATCCGCTTGCGGTTGGCCGAGAGGATGTCGGTGAGCTGTTCCTCGGCGAGCTGCAGCGAGACTTCCTGGCCGGTGAGCTGGGCGTAGGCGATCAGCTTGTTGAGGCCGCCGACGAGTTCGCGCACGTTGCGGTTGATCGTGCGGGCGAGGAATTCGATGACGTCGGCCGGAACGTCCGCCGGTGCGAAGCGCGACAGGCGGTTCTCGAGGATCGAGCGGCGCAGCTCGATGTCGGCCGGCTGGATGTCGGCGACGAGGCCCATCGACAGGCGCGACAGCAGCCGCTGCTCCACCCCGTCGAGCGCCTGCGGCGCGCGGTCGGCGGCGAAGACCAGCCGCTTGCCCTCGGCCAGCAGCGCGTCGATCGTGTAGAGCAGCTCTTCCTGGGCGCTCGCCTTGCCGATGATGAACTGGATGTCGTCCACCAGCAGCAGGTCGAAGCCGCGAAGGCGCGCCTTGAACTCGATCATCTGGTTCTGGCGCAGCGCCTGGACGAATTCGACCATGAAGCGCTCGGCCGAGCAGTAGAAGATGCGCGCGCGCGGATGCGCGGCCAGATAGGTATGGCCGATGGCGTGGAGCAGGTGGGTCTTGCCCTGGCCGGTCGCCGCCTTGAGGTAGAGCGGCGAGAACTGCGGCGGTTCCACCGCGGCCATGCGCTGCGCGGCGTTGAAGCCGAGCACGTTGCCGGTGCCGGTCACAAAGGTGGCGAACGTCAGCGACGGGTCGAGGCCGATCGGCGCCTGGCCGAGCTGGCCCAGGTCGTCTCCGCCGGCCAGCGTGCCGCCGATCGTCATCAGGCGGTTGTCCTGCGGCGCGCGCGGCGAATCGTTGGCGGCGGCGCGGGCGCCGTTGGCGGCGAAGCGCAGCTCGGGAAGCTGGCGGCGGCCGGGCTGGACCGTGACGCGCACGTGGCGCACGTCGGGCCGGGCGATCTTCCACGCCAGCGACAGCCGGTCGGAAAAGCGATCGGTCACCCAGTTCGCGGAGAACTCGGTCGGCAGGAACAGGTCGAGCGTGCCGGTTTCCTTGCAGAAGCTGCCCAGCTGGATCGGCTTGATCCACTGGCTGTGCAACTGCTGCCCAAGGTCCTTGCGCAGGCCCTGGCTGATGTCCGACCAGTCGGCCGCCAGATCCAGCGCTTCCCGATCCTCAACCATGTCCGACCCGCAAGCCTTTCCCTTTGCCGCCACCGCTTGCACGCGCGACCCTCCAGACGCAGAAACCGCCACCCGATGACCTCCTGAACCCAAAGTTCCCCACACACGGCACAGCGCAATCGGCATGAACCACGCATGCATGGTCCATTCGCGCCCCTGCCCCCCGGCCGGGAACGCATGCTTTGTCGCTGTTCGTAAGTGCCCTGGTATCTCGCCCCGGGCAGTTGGGGATTTATGAAGCACTGGCCGGGGAGGGCAAGGCGCGCTTTGCAAAAAAAATGAAATAATCTCCCTTGACTCTCCACCGTCCGCGCAATCCCTAAAGCGCTGGCTAAGTCGATGAGTGGTCGAGATATTTTTCATTACAGAAATGCGAATCGCAGCATTTCCGAAGCTTTTGAAATGGCGTCGCCCGCGTTCGCGCGCGGCACGAAAATGGCCGGAGGCGATGCCCCCGGCCATGTTCCTTTTTCGTCCCGCCGCGAACCTTCCGCGGCGGCGAATCACTTCAAGCGAATCAGAGCGCTGCGACCCGCTTGGTCAGGCGCGACAGCTTCCGCGAAGCGGTGTTCTTGTGCAGCACGCCGCGCGCGACGCCGCGCGCCAGCTCCGGCTGCGCAGCCTTGAGCGCTTCGGACGCCGCAGTCTTGTCGCCGCCGGCGAGCGCCGCTTCGACCTTCTTCACGAAAGTACGGATGCGACCCAGGCGATTGCCGTTGATCTCGGCGCGGCGTTCGTTGCGGCGGATGCGCTTACGGGCTTGCGGCGTATTGGCCATGTAGCTTCTATGGACCTCTGTCTTGGCGGGCCGCCAGGCGGCCGTTGGAACCTGAATGCTGTCATCTTGAGGCGGGGAGACCCGCCGGAAAGCGCGGCCCTTACCGGCGGACCGGCGAATCGTCAAGCAATTCGCGGGCGCTGCGCCGCCTGCCGGCCCGCGGCCTGACCACGCGGCCTACTTCTGGCACTTCGGGCACCAGAACGTGCTGCGTCCGCCTTGGGTGAACCGCGCGACCGTGCCGCCGCAGGCGCAAGGCTCGCCCTCGCGGCCATAGACCTGCCAGGCGGCGGCGAAATAGCCGAGCTCGCCGTTGGGCTGGGCATAGTCGCGGATCGTCGATCCCCCGGCGGCGATGCTTTCGGCCAGCACCGCCTGGATCGCCGGCACCAGCCGCGCGATGGCGGGGTGCGAGACGCGGCCCGCTTCCCTATCGGGCCGGATCCGCGCGCGGTGGAGCGCTTCGCAGACGTAGATGTTGCCCAGCCCGGCCACCACCCGCTGGTCGAGCAGCAGCGGCTTCACCGGCGCGGCGCGGCCGGCGAAGGCGCGGGCGAGGTGGGCGGAGGTGAGGTCGTCGCCCAGCGGTTCGGGGCCGAGCGCGGCGAACGGCGGCCAGGCGTCGAGCGCGGTGGTGTCGACGAGGTCGATCGAGCCGAAGCGCCGGGCGTCGTTGAGGGCGAGGACGTGGCCCGAGCCGGTCTCGAGCACGAGATGGTCGTGCTTGTCGGCGGCTTCGGGCTCGATCCGCCAGCGCCCCGACATGCCGAGGTGGAACACCAGGGTCTGCTCGCGGTCGGTATGGACGAGGCCGTACTTCGCCCGCCGGCCGAGCCCGACGACTCTGGCGCCGGTCAGCGCCTGGACCAGGCCGGGGGGGAAGGGGCGGCGCAGATCGGGCCGGTTGACGCGCACCCGGGCGATGCGCTCGCCCTCCAGATAACGGGCGAGGCCGCGCACGGTGGTTTCGACTTCGGGCAGCTCGGGCATGAGCGCCCCTAACAAGCTTTGCGGTCCGCCGAAACTCCCCTAAGGCGCGGCTCATGAGCGAAAGCGAACAAGTCTCCTTCGGTTACGAGGACATCGCCGCCGACGACAAGGAAGCGCGCGTCGGCGCGGTCTTCTCCAGCGTCGCGCGGAAATACGACGTGATGAACGACGCCATGTCGGGCGGCATGCACCGGCTGTGGAAGGACCGCTTCGTCCGCCGGGTGAAGCCCCAGCCCGGCGAGGCGATCCTCGACATGGCCGGCGGCACCGGCGACATCGCCTTCCGGCTGGAGCGCGCGGGGGCCGAGGTCACCGTGTCGGACATCAACCAGGACATGCTCGACGTCGGTATCGAGCGGGCGCTGGAGCGCGGCATCGATACGCTCGTCTGGTCGCGGCAGAACGCCGAGGAGCTGTCGTTCCCCGATCGCCACTTCGACGCCTATACGATCGCTTTCGGCATCCGCAACGTGACCCACATCGACAAGGCGCTGGCCGAAGCCTACCGCGTCCTGCGCCGCGGCGGCCGCTTCTTCTGCCTGGAATTCTCGACCACGCAGTGGCCGGGCTTCAAGGAAGTCTATGACGCCTATTCGCACCGCCTGGTGCCCAGGATCGGCCAGGCGGTGGCGGGCGACGCCGAGAGCTATCGCTACCTGATCGAATCGATCCGCCGCTTCCCGACGATGCCGCAGTTCGAAGGCATGATCCGCAGCGCGGGCTTCGGCCAGACGCGGGTCGAACCGATCCTCGGCGGGCTGGTGGCGATCCATTCGGGGTGGAAGATCTGACCACCTCCGCCACCCATATCTTCCGCCTGCTGCGCTGGGGGCGCGTGCTCGCGCGGCACGGCGCGCTGCGCGGGATCGAGCGCGATCGCAACGCGCCGCTGCCGGTCAAGCGGCTGTGCCGCCTCGCCCGGCTCGGCACGATCCAGCCGCGCGTGCCCGACTATGCCGGCGCCTTCCAGCACATCGGCCCGGCGGCGATCAAGCTGGGGCAGACGCTGGCGACACGGCCCGACCTGGTGGGCGAGGAAGCGGCGCGCAACCTGCTGAGCCTGCAGGACGATCTGCCCGCGGTGCCCTTCGCCGAAATCCGCGCCGAGATCGAGGCGAGCTTCGACAAGCCGCTGTCCGCGCTCTTCGCCAGCATCGACGAGCAGGCGGTGGGGGCCGCCTCGATCGCCCAGGTCCACCGCGCGGTCACGACCGACGGGCGCGCCGTCGCGGTCAAGGTGCTGCGCCCCGGCATCCGCGAGAAGTTCGCCCGCGATCTCGAGACCTACGAATGGGCGGCGGCCCATGTCGAGGCGTTCGGCGGCGAGGTGGCGCGCCTGCGCCCGCGCGCGGTGATCGCCAACTTGCGCCGCTGGACCGCGCGCGAACTCGACTTGCGGCGCGAGGCGGCCTCCGCGTCGGAGCTGGCCGAGGCGATGCGCGGCGAGGAGCGCTACTGCGTGCCGGCGGTCGACTGGGACCGCACCAACGGCAGCGTGATGACCATCGCCTGGATCGACGGCATCAAGATCAGCAACCGCGAGGCGCTGATCGCCGCCGGCCACGATCTGCCCGAGCTGGCGCGCCGGCTGGTGCTGACCTTCCTGCGCCAGGCGATCAGCGCCGGCTTCTTCCACGCCGACATGCACCAGGGCAACTTGTTCGTGGAGGCCGACGGCACGCTGGCGGCGATCGATTTCGGCATCATGGGCCGGATCGACCGGCGGGCGCGGCAGTGGCTGGCGGAGATCCTCTACGGCCTCACCACCGGCAACTATCGCCGCGTCGCCGAGATCCATTTCGAGGCGCAATACGTGCCGCCGCACCATTCGGTCGACGAGTTCGCCACCGCCTTGCGCGCGGTGGGCGAGCCGATGCGCGGCAAGCCGGTGAGCGAGCTGTCGGTCGGCCAGATGCTCGATGGCCTGTTCGCCATCACCCGCGATTTCGACATGCAGACCCAGCCGCACCTGCTGCTGCTGCAAAAGACGATGGTCATGGTCGAGGGCCTCGCGACCGCGCTCGATCCGGCGATCAACATGTGGGACGTGGCTTCGCCCTTCGTCGGCGACTGGATCCGCGACGAGCTCGGCCCCGAGGCGGCGATCGCCGACCGGCTGCGCGAGGACGGCGCCACGCTGCTGCGCCTGCCCGAACTGATCCGCCGCATCGAGGAACGCTTCCCGCCGCGCGGCGGCGCGCCGCTCGAAGCGCCGCTGCCGGAGATCGACCTGGTGTGGGAACGGCGGCGCGACCGGGAACGCGGCGGCGGGCGCTGGCTGGGGTATGTGGCGGCCTTGCTGGCCGGCGGGGGGATCGCATGGCTGACGATGCAGGCCGGCTGGATGCCGTGAACGGGCGGGCGCTGGCCCCGTCCGACGATCGCTATGCCGGTTGGCCACGCGCGCGCGCGCTCTGGTTGCTGTTCGCGCTGGCGGCGATGCTGCTCGCTGCCGCGCTGGTGCCGATCGATCAGGGTGACAGCAAAGTCAGGACCAAGGGCTTCGTCGAGAACATCGCGGACAATGCCCGCGGCGCGAAAAGCGAGAAACGCGCGCGCGACGAGGACCTGGCGCTTTACGACCGCGCGGTGGCGCGTATCCGCAAGGGCGAGAACTACTACGATTTCATCGTCGCCGAGCACCGCCGCGCGCACTATCCGGTGCGGCCGGGGCTCGCGGTAAGACTGCCGACGCTGGCCTATATCAACGCCGCGATCGGCGAGGGCGGACAGATCGCCGCCGCCATCGCGTTGATGATCGCCGTGTTAGCGGCCTGGTGGGGGCGGCTGGGACGCGAGCCGGGCGGACTGCCTTTCCGCGTGCGGGCGATGGCGCTGCTGTTCGTCGGCGCTTCGCTGGGGGTGAACCGCTATTTCTTCCAGCTCCACGAGCTGTGGGCCGGCATGCTGCTGGCGCTGGCGTTCGGGCTGCATCGGGTTCGCCAGCCCCCTCGGTCGGCCCCGCGGGCCGCCACCTCTCCCGGAGGAGGAGCTTGGGTAGCATCGCTCGTCGTCGCGGCGCTGGCGCTGGCGATCCGCGAGCACGCGCTGCCGTTCGTGCTGCTGATGGCGGCCACGGCGTTCTGGCGGCGCGCCTGGACCGAAGGCGCGGCCTGGACCGCGCTCGCGGCGGTGTTCCTGGTGGCGCTGGCGGTCCAT
>DASVMK010000030.1:0-5752 GCA_036384395.1 Novosphingobium sp. | reverse complement strand
TCAGCGGCGAGGAGGCGGTGGGTCAGGTGCGCCTGCGCGCCGAGCGGCTGGGGCTTAACGGCAAGGATGGGGCGGGCGCATCGATCCGGCTGGCGGCGGCAACCTCGGTGCGGGACATTCTGACCACGCTGGGCCGGATGGAGCCGCCGGCGTTGTTGGTGATCGATTCGATCCAGACGATGCATTCCGACCAGATCGAGGGCGCGCCGGGCACGGTCAGCCAGGTCCGCTCGTCGGCGTTCGAGCTGATCCGCTACGCCAAGGAGAACGGCGTCGCGCTGGTGCTTGTCGGTCACGTCACCAAGGACGGCGCCATCGCCGGCCCGCGCGTGCTCGAGCACATGGTCGACGTGGTGATGAGCTTCGAGGGAGAGCGCAGCCACCAGTACCGTATCCTGCGCAACCTCAAGAACCGCTTCGGCCCGGTCGAGGAGATCGGCGTCTTCGCGATGGCTGGGCAAGGGCTGGAGGAAGTCGGCAATCCCTCGATGCTGTTCCTTTCGGGCCGCGATGAACCGGTGCCGGGGAGCGCGGTGTTCCCGGCGATGGAAGGCACGCGGCCGGTCCTCGTGGAGATTCAGGCGCTGATCGTCCGCCTGGCGAGCGGCGCCACGCCGCGCCGCGCGGTGGTGGGCTGGGACAGCGGGCGCCTGGCCATGCTGCTGGCGGTGCTGGAGGCGCGCTGCGGGCTCAGCTTCTCGTCGGCCGAGGTCTATCTCAACGTCGCCGGCGGCTATCGCCTGGCCGACCCGGCCGCCGATCTCGCGGTCGCCGCCGCGCTGATCTCGGGGCTCGGCGACCGGCCGCTGCCGCAAGGCTCGGTGTGGTTCGGCGAGGTGTCGCTTGCCGGAGAGATCCGCCCGGTCGCGCATGCCGGCCTGCGCCAGCGCGAGGCGGCGAAGCTCGGCTTCGCGCGCGGCTACGGCCCGCCCGACAGCGATGTCGGCGCGGATGGCGTAAAGTTCGTCGGCCTCGCCATGCTGCCAAATCTCGTTGACCGGATATTGGGCGCCCCGTAATTAGCGCGGCCAATGACCGGGTTCGACATAATCGTTCTGCTCTTCGTCGGGATCGGCGCCGTGGCGGGCTTCGTCCGTGGCTTCGTCCAGGAGATCATCGCGCTCGGCGCGTGGGTCTTCTCGATCTTCGCCATCCGCTATCTGCACACGCCGGTCACACAGTTCCTCGAACCGCATATCGGCACTGGATCGGGCGCCGCCGTGCTCGCCTTCGCGCTGCTGCTGCTGGTGCCCTACGCGGCGATCAAGCTCTTCGCCGGCTGGCTGGGCGGCATGAGCCGCGCCTCTGTGCTTGGCCCGATCGATCGGGTGCTCGGCTTCGGCTTCGGCGCGGTCAAGGGCATGCTCATCACCGTGTTCGGCTTCTCGGTGCTCATGCTCGGCTACGACACGGTGTGGGGGAGCGAGGGACGCCCCGACTGGATTTCGCAGGCGCGCACTTACCCGCTGGTCAATGCCGCCAGCGAGGAACTGGTGACGATGATCGCCGAACGGCGCGAAGCGCTGCAGGACGACGACCGCAAGGCCGCGCGGCGCTGACGGTGGCGACCGGCGCGGTCCTCTACACGCCCGAGATCCTGGCGCTGGCAACCGGCCTGGCCGCGTTCCGCTGGGACGAAGCGCTGCCGCTCCAGGGCTCCGCGCGGTCGCGCAGTTGCGGCAGCACCCTGGCGCTGGGGCTGGCGCTCGACGGGGAAGGGCGGATCGCCCGGATCGGCTTGCGCGCCCATGCCTGCGCGATCGGCCAGGCTTCGGCAGCGATCTTCGCGCAAGGGGCGGTCGGCTGCGATGGCGCGCGGGTGCGCGCGACCGCGGCGGCGATCCAGGCGTGGCTCGACGGCGAGGGGCTGCTGCCCGACTGGCCCTGCCTGTCGGCGATCGCGCCGGCGCGCGACTATCCGGGCCGCCACGGGGCGATCCTGCTCGGCTGGCAGGCGGCGAGCGAGATTCTTCCCTAAGCCGGCGGCTTCTTCCCTAACCGGGAATGCCTCGCTAGAGACCCCGCACGAGAGACGCGGGTGGGAAATTCGACAGATGGCTGAAGCAGTGGCAGTGGGCACCGCGCACACGAAACCGAGCGCGTCCGACATTCGGCTCGTGATCGCCGCCTCTTCGGCCGGTACCGTGTTCGAATGGTACGATTTCTTCATCTACGGCACGCTCGCCGCGATCATCGGCAAGACGTTCTTCCCCTCGGGCAACGAGACGCTGGAGATGCTCCTCGTGTGGGCCGGCTTCGCGGTCGGCTTCGGCTTTCGCCCGCTGGGCGCGGTACTCTTCGGCTTCCTGGGTGACCGGCTGGGCCGCAAGTACACGTTCCTCGTCACGGTGACGCTGATGGGCATCGCCACCGCCGGGGTCGGCCTCATCCCCTCGTCGGCCTCGATCGGCGTGGCCGCGCCGCTCATCGTCATCCTGCTGCGCGTGCTGCAGGGCCTGGCGCTCGGCGGCGAATACGGCGGCGCGGCGATCTATGTCGCCGAGCATTCGCCGTCGGCGCGCCGCGGCTACTTCACCAGCTATATCCAGGCGAGCGTGGTGGGAGGCTTCGTCCTCAGTCTCGTCGTCGTGCTGGCCTGCAAGGGCGCGATGAGCGACGAGACCTGGCTGGCCTGGGGATGGCGCGTACCGTTCCTGCTGTCGATCGCGCTGCTCGCGATCTCGCTGTGGATGCGGCTCAAGCTGTCCGAAAGCCCGGTGTTCAAGGCGATGCAGGAGCAGGGCGAGCTCGCCGGCAATCCCTTCGTCGAGAGCTTCACTTATCCCGGCAACAAGAAGCGCATCTTCATCGCGCTGTTCGGCATCGCCGCCGGCCTGACGGTGATCTGGTACACCGCGATGTTTTCCGCGCTGAGCTTCCTCAAGGGCGCGATGCGGATCGAGGACACCACCGCCGAGATCATCGTCGGCATCTCGGCCGCCGTGGGCATGGTGTTCTTCGTGATCTTCGGCAAGCTGTCGGACCGCATCGGGCGCAAGCTGCCGATCGTCGCCGGCTACCTGCTGACGCTCGTGCTGATGTTCCCGGTGTTCTGGACGATCGGCCACTACGCTAACCCCGGCCTCGCCGCCGCGGCGGAGCGCGCGCCGGTGGTCGTCTCGGGCCCGGCCTGCGACTACAATCCCTTCGATGCCGAGCAGAAGAGCCAGTGCGGCAAGCTGCTGGGCGACCTGACCGGCGCTGGCGTCGCCTATGAACTGCGCGCGGCCGAAACGCTGTCGGCCACCGCCGGCGGCCGCGCACTGGCGCTCGACACCTATGCCTGGGACGATAAGCCCGCACGGACCAAGCAGCTTCAGGCCTCGCTCGGCGAAGCCGGCTACGACCTTGCCAAGACCGTGCCGAGCCTCGGCAACGCGGCGATGATCGTACTGTGCCTGCTGCTGATGATGGCGCTTTCGGGCGCCACTTACGGCCCCGTCGCGGCGCTGCTGTCGGAAATGTTCCCGCCGCGCATCCGCTACAGCTCGATGTCGATCCCCTACCACATCGGCACCGGCTATTTCGGCGGCTTCCTGCCGCTGATCGCCAGCTACATCGTCGCCAAGACCGGCGATCCCTTCGCGGGCCTGTGGTACACCTGGGGCGTGGTCGCGGTCGCCTTCCTCGTCTCGCTCTGGGGCCTCAAGGGCGGGATGCCGCGCGACTATGGCGATGATGCCGCCTGACCCGCCGCCCGAAGCGCTGCGCCTGGTGATCGACGCCGCGGCGCTGGCGGGGAACTGGCAGGCGCTCGACCGGCTGTCGGGCCGCGCCGCGGCGGGCGCGGCGGTGAAGGCCGATGCCTATGGGGTCGGCGCGCGCCAGGCCGTGCCCGCGCTCCAGGCGGCGGGATGCCGCGATTTCTTCGTCGCCCACTGGTGCGAGGTGCCGGCGCTGATGGAGCATGTTCCCGCGAGCGCGATCGCGGTGCTGCACGGCCCGCTGAACGCCGCCGACGCGGCTTTCGCCAAGGCCGCCGGCGTACGGCCGGTGATCAACTCGCTGCACCAGGCGCACCTGTGGGCCGAGGCGGGCGGCGGGCTTTGCGACCTGATGGTCGACAGCGGGATCAACCGCCTCGGCGTGCCGCTGGCCGACATCGGCGATCCGGCGGTCCATGCGCTCGACGTCGACGTGCTGATGTCGCACCTTGCCTCGGCCGACGAGGACACGCCGCTCAACGAGACCCAGCGCAGGCGTTGGCTGGCGGCGCGGCAGGCTGTGCCGCATCGCCGCGCCAGCCTGGCCAACAGCGCGGGCATCGCGCTCGGGTCCGACTACCACGGCGATCTCACTCGGCCGGGCCTGGCGCTCTACGGCGGCGTGCCGCGGTCGGAACTCACCGGCGTCATCCGCCAGGTCGCCCGGCCGATGGCGGCGATCATGCAACTGCGCGCGCTGCAGGCCGGCGACAGCGTCGGCTACAACGCGACTTTCGTCGCGCCCGCGGCGATGCGCGTCGGGGTGATCGCGCTGGGCTATGCCGACGGGTTCCTGCGCTGCTGGTCGCAGGGCAGCGGCGCGATGCTGCACGGCGAGCGACGGCTGCCGGTGCTGGGCCGCGTGTCGATGGACATGACCGTGATCGACCTCAGCGCCGCGCCGGACTTGCGCGAGGGCGATTGGGTCGAAGCCGAATACGCGCTGCCGCAGGCGGCACGGCAAAGCGGACTTTCGCAATATGAGCTGCTGACGTTGCTCGGAGATCGCTTCGCGCGCTGGGCATAACCGGGCCGTCCCGACCCGGCCCATGCTGCGCAGCAAAGCGCATGTTGCATCGCCGTTGCTGCACATGCTAACATCGCGCTTTGCATTGGAGAGCGCGATCATGACGGACCAGGCTGGCGGCGAAACGGTCATCATCAAGAAGTACGCCAACCGGCGGCTCTACAATACGCAGTCGTCCAGTTACATCACGCTCGATCATCTCTCGAAGATGACGCGCGAGGGCGTCGATTTCAAAGTGCTCGACGCCAAATCCGGCGACGACATCACCCACCAGATCCTCACCCAGATCATCATGGAGGAAGAGGCCAGCGGTGAGCAGATGCTGCCGGTCAGCTTCCTGCGGCAGCTGATCTCGATGTATGGCAATTCGATGCAGTCGCTGGTGCCGCACTACCTTGAGGCGTCGATGGACAATTTCCGCGCAAACCAGTCGAAGCTGCACAAGGCTTTCGAGGAAAGCCTGGGCAAAAACCCGCTGGCCAAGCTGGCGCAGCACAACCTGGCGATGTTCAAGGCGGCCGCATCGGCCTTGATGCCCGGTGGCGAAGGCAACGCGGCCTCGGGCGCACCGGCTGCGGCCAAGGAAACCGGCACCGCCGAGGAGCTCGCTGCGCTGCGCGAACAGATGGCCGCAATACAGAAGAAGCTCGACGCATTGAGCAAATGAGGGGGCAAATGACGCCCGGCGGGTTTGAAACCGACGCCATCTCCCGCTAACAGCCGCGGCATGAATAAGCCGCCCGCCATCCGCCACGCCCTTTCCACCACCCGCGAGGGCGATTTCGCCCAGTGGTATCAGGAGGTCATCGCCGAAGCCGAGATGGCCGAGGAATCGGGCGTACGCGGCTGCATGGTGATCCGGCCCTGGGGTTACGGCATCTGGGAGCGCATCCAGAAGCTGATGGACGAGCGGATCAAGGCCGCGGGCGTCGACAACTGCTATTTCCCGCTGTTCATTCCGCTCAGCTACTTCGCCAAGGAGGCGGAGCACGTCGAGGGCTTCGCCAAGGAGATGGCGGTC
>DASVMK010000029.1:0-2181 GCA_036384395.1 Novosphingobium sp. | reverse complement strand
ACGTCGGGCAGGAAGTGCATCTCGATCTTGATCAGCCCGTCGCCCTGGCACGCCTCGCAGCGGCCGCCCTTGACGTTGAAGCTGAAGCGGCCGGGCTTGTAGCCGCGCGCCTGGGCTTCGGGCAGGCCGGCGAACCAGTCGCGGATCTGGGTGAAGGCGCCGGTGTAGGTCGCGGGGTTGCTGCGCGGGGTGCGGCCGATCGGCGACTGGTCGATCTCGATCACCTTGTCGCAGTGTTCGAGGCCCTTGATGCGGTCATGCGGGCCGGCGATCACCCGCGCGCCGTTGAGCGTGCGCGCCGCCCCGGCGTAGAGCGTGTCGATCGTGAAGCTCGACTTGCCCGAGCCCGAGACCCCGGTGATGCAGCAGAAGGTGCCGAGCGGGATCGCCGCGGTGACGCCCTGGAGGTTGTTGGCGCGCGCGTTCTCGACGACGATCTTCTTGCCGTTGCCCTTGCGCCGCTTGGCCGGCACCTCGATCGCGCGCGCGCCGGTGAGGTACTGGCCGGTCAGGCTGGCCGGGCTCTGCAGGATGTCCTGGAGCGTGCCCTGCGCGACGATCTCGCCGCCGTGGACGCCGGCGCCGGGACCGAGATCGACGACGTGGTCGGCGTGGCGGATCGCGTCCTCGTCGTGCTCGACGACGATCACCGTGTTGCCGAGGTCGCGCAGGCGCTTGAGCGTTTCGAGCAGCCGGTCGTTGTCGCGCTGGTGGAGGCCGATGCTGGGCTCGTCGAGCACGTAGAGCACGCCCGACAGGCCCGAGCCGATCTGGCTGGCGAGGCGGATGCGCTGGCTCTCGCCGCCGGACAATGTGCCGGAGGTGCGATCGAGGTTGAGGTAGTCGAGCCCGACGTTGTTGAGGAAGCCCAGCCGCTCGTTGATCTCCTTCAGGATGGCGTGGGCGATCTGGCGCTGGGTGGGGGTGAGCTTGGCCTCGAGGCTTGAAAACCAGGCATAGGCATCGGCCACCGAGCGGCGGGTGCCCATCGCAATGTCCTCGCCCGCCACCTTGACCGACAGCGCCTCGGGCTTGAGGCGCTTGCCGTCGCAGGTCTCGCAGGGCTGCGCGGTCTGGAACTTGGACAGCTCCTCGCGCATCCAGGCGCTCTCGGTCTGCAGCATGCGGCGGTTGAGGTTGCCGATCACCCCCTCGAACGCCTTCTTGACGGTGTAGCTCTTGCGGCCATCGACGAAGGTCAGCGGCACCGGGCGGCCGGCGGTGCCGTGGAGGATCACCACCTTGACCTCGCCCGAAAGCTCGGCCCAGGGCGTGGTCAGGTCGAAGCCGAACTCCTTGGCCAGGCTGGCGAGCACCTGCATGTAGTAAGGGCTCGGCGGGTTGGACTTGGCCCAGGGGACGATCGCGCCCTGCTTGAGGGTGAGCGCCTCGTTCGGCACCACCAGTTGCGGATCGAACAGCAGCTTCTCGCCCAGCCCGTCGCAGGCCGGGCACGCGCCCTGCGGGGCGTTGAAGCTGAACAGCCGCGGCTCGATCGCCTCGAGCGTGAAGCCGGAGACCGGGCAGGCGAACTTCTCGGAAAAGACGATGCGGTTGGGCGGCAGGCCGGCGCCTTTGAGGTTCTTGCCCTGCCCCTCGTCCTCGCGGCCAGGCACATTGCCGTCGGCCAGATCGACATAGGCCAGCCCTTCGGCCAGCTTGAGCGCCTGTTCGAAGCTGTCCGCCAGCCGCGTCTCGATGCCTTCGCGCACCGCCAGCCGGTCGACCACCACCTCGATGTCGTGCTTGTACTTCTTGTCGAGCGCCGGGGCGTCTTCGATCGCGTGCATCTCGCCGTCGATGCGGACGCGGGTGTAGCCGGCCTTCTGCCACTCGGCGAGCTCCTTGCGGTACTCGCCCTTGCGGCCGCGCACCACCGGCGCGAGCAGGTAGAGCCGCGTGCCCTCGGGCAGCGCCATCACCCGGTCGACCATGTTCGACACGGTCTGCGCCTCGATCGGCAGGCCGGTGGCGGGCGAATAGGGCACGCCCACACGCGCCCACAGCAAGCGCATGTAGTCGTAGATCTCGGTCACCGTGGCCACCGTCGAGCGCGGGTTGCGGCTGGTGGTCTTCTGCTCGATCGAGATCGCCGGCGACAGCCCGTCGATATGCTCGACATCCGGCTTCTGCATCATCTCGAGGAACTGGCGCGCATAGGCCGACAGGCTCTCGACGTAG
>DASVMK010000028.1:0-16299 GCA_036384395.1 Novosphingobium sp. | reverse complement strand
TTCGTCGGCGAGTTGCACGTGGCGCGCTTCCTTGTCGGCGTCGGAATACACCGCCACGGTGGCGATGCCCAGCTTCTTGGCCGTGGCGATGACGCGGCAGGCGATCTCGCCGCGGTTGGCGATCAGGATCTTCTTGAACATCTTGCTTTCTCCTCGGGCCGTCACAGCGGGATGTTGCCGTGCTTGCGCCACGGGTTCTCCAGCTTCTTGTCTTTCAGCATCACCAGCGAGCGGCAGATGCGCTTGCGCGTCTCGTGCGGCAGGATGACGTCGTCGATGAAGCCGCGCGCGCCGGCCACGAACGGGTTGGCGAAGCGCGCCTTGTACTCGGCCTCGCGCGCGGCCAGCTTGGCCGGATCGTTCTTGTCCTCGCGGAAGATGATCTCCACCGCGCCCTTGGCGCCCATCACCGCGATCTCCGCGGTCGGCCAGGCGTAGTTGAGATCGCCGCGCAAGTGCTTGGGGGCCATCACGTCGTACGCGCCGCCATAGGCCTTGCGGGTGATCACGGTGATCTTCGGCACGGTCGCCTCGGCATAAGCGAACAGCAGCTTGGCGCCGTGCTTGATGATGCCGTTATGCTCCTGGTTGGTGCCCGGCAGGAAGCCCGGCACGTCCACAAAGGTGATCAGCGGAATGTTGAAAGCGTCGCAGAAACGAACGAAGCGCGCGGCCTTCTTCGAGCTGTTGATGTCGAGCACGCCCGCGAGGACCATTGGCTGGTTGGCGACGATGCCCACGGTACGGCCCTCCACCCGGCCGAAACCGCAGATGATATTGGCGGCATAACCCGGCTGAACCTCGAAGAAGTCGCCCTCATCGACCGTCTTCCGGATCACCTCGTGCATATCGTAAGGTTGTGCGGCCGAGGCCGGGATCAACGTGTCGAGGCTGTCCTCGACGCGATCCCACGGATCGGCGGAGGGGCGCTCGGGGACTTCTTCCTTGTTCGACAGCGGCAGGAAATCGAAGAAATCGCGCGTCGCGAGGAGCGTCTCGATGTCATTCTCGAAAGCGAGGTCCGCGACCGAGGTCTTGGTCGAGTGCGTGATCGCGCCGCCCAGTTCCTCTTGCGTGACGATCTCGTTGGTCACGGTCTTGACCACGTCGGGTCCGGTGACGAACATGAACGAGCTGTCCTTCACCATGAAGATGAAGTCGGTGATCGCCGGCGAATAGACCGCACCGCCCGCGCAGGGGCCCATGATCAGGCTGATCTGCGGCACCACGCCCGAGGCGTTGACGTTCCGCTGGAAAATCTCGGCATAGCCGGCGAGCGCCGAGACGCCCTCCTGGATACGCGCGCCGCCGGAATCGTTGATGCCGATCACCGGCGCACCGACCTTCATGGCCGCGTCCATGATCTTGCAAATCTTCTGCGAGTGCCGCTCCGAGACGGCGCCGCCGAACACGGTGAAGTCCTGGCTGAACACGAAGACCAGGCGGCCGTTGATCGTGCCCGACCCGGTGACGACGCCGTCGCCCGGGATATGGGTCTCGTCCATTCCGAAGTCGATGCAGTTGTGCTCGACATAGGGATCGACTTCCTCGAACGAGCCTTCGTCGAGCAGGATGTCCACCCGCTCGCGCGCGGTGAGCTTGCCCTTGGCGTGCTGGGCGTCGATGCGGCGCTGGCCGCCGCCCATCCTGGCCGCAGCGCGGCGCCTTTCCATCTCGGCGATGTTCGCAGTCATGCGCGCAAGGTCCCTTCCTTATCTGCCAGCGCGCCTAAGCCCGGCACCGCCCGCAGGTCAATAGGGCTTAACCGGCCGATTAACACCCTTGCGCGCGCAAATTGGGGTTCAGCGCATCAGCACGAGTTCCTCGGCCATCGAAGGGTGCAGCGCCACCGTGGCGTCGAAATCGGCCTTGGTCAGCCCGGCCCGCACCGCGATCGCCGCGCCCTGGAGGATTTCCGGCGCTTCCGGCCCGATCATGTGGACGCCGAGGATGCGGTCGGTGTTGGCATCGACCACCAGCTTGTAGAGCCCGCGCTCGTGGCGGTCGGCGAAGACGTTCTTCATCGGGCGGAAGTCCGAGGAATAGACCTTCACATTGCCGTAGCGGTTGCGCGCCTCGCCTTCGGTGAGCCCCACCGAAGCCAACGGCGGCTGTGAGAACACCGCGCTCGGCACGCAATCGTAGGCGATAGAGCGCGGGTTGCCGCCGAATACGGTGTCGGCGAAGGCGTGGCCTTCCCGAATGGCGATCGGGGTGAGCTGAACCCGGTCGGTGACGTCGCCCACTGCGTAGATGCTGTCGCAGGCGGTCTTGCTGAATTCGTCGACCGGGATCTCGCCCTTGGGGCCGAGCGCGATGCCGGCGGCCTCCAGCCCGAGCCCCTCGGTCTTGGGGCGGCGGCCGGTGGCGATCAGCACGACGTCGGCGGGCAGCGGATCGAGCTTGCCCGGCGTCGCCAGCAGCGAGCCGTCGGTCTGTTTCTCGACTTTGGTGATCGGGCAGTGGAACTTGTACTCGATGCCGCGCGCCATCGTGATCTGCAGCAGGCGGTCGCGCAGCGCCGCGTCGTAGCCGCGCAGGATCACGTCGCTGCGGTTGACCACGGTGACGTGGCTGCCGAGCGCGTTGAAGATGCCGGCGAATTCCATCGCGATGTAGCCCGCGCCCTGGATCACCACGCGGCGGGGCAGTTCGGGCAGATGGAACACCTCGTTCGAGGTGACACAGTGCTCGCTGCCCTCGAACTCCGGCATGACCGGCCAGGCACCGGTGGCGACGAGGATGTACTTGGCGCTGATCTCGCGCCCCGACGCCAGCCTGACGCCATGCGGGCCGGTGATCGTCGCGCGTTCCTTGAAGTGCTCGACCTTGTTGTTGTCGAGCGTCGAAGTGTAGGCGACCTCGAGCCGATCGACGTCGCGCAGCACGGTGTCGCGCAGCGTCGACCAGTCGAACCGCATGCCCTCCACGGTCCAGCCATAGTTGGCCGCGTCCTGCAGTTCCTCCGCGAAGTGCGATCCATAGACCAGCAGCTTCTTGGGCACGCAGCCGCGGATCACGCACGTCCCGCCGATCCGGTGCTCCTCGGCGACCGCGACCCTGGCGCCGTGCGACGCCGCGATCCGGCTGGCGCGCACGCCGCCCGAACCGGCGCCGATGACGAAGAGGTCGTAGTCGTAGTGGGGCATCGGGCGACGCTTTCTTCCCCTTCGAGGGGCGGTTGCGTTAATCAAAACTTCGTCATCCCCCGCGAAGGCGGGCACCCATCCCGAGGTCTCACCAAGGCGATAGGGCAGGAGACAGGTTCCCGCCTTCGCGGAAATGACGGGAATTCAAAGAGCGAGGGCCTTGCACTACCCCCTCGGGGCGAGGGCAGCCTCACATCGGCAGCTTGAACCCCGGCGGCAGGCCGACGCTCTGCTGGATGCGCTCCATCTCCGCGTTGCTCGCCTGGTCGGCCTTGACGCGCGCGTCGTTGAACGCGGCGGCGATCAGGTCTTCGAGGATCGGCTTCTCGGAGGGCTGCATCATGCCGTCGTCGATGCTGACGCCGATCACCCGACCCTTCGCCGAGCAGCGCACCTTGACCAGCCCGCCGCCGGAAACACCCTCGACCTCGATGTTGTCGAGCGTGGCCTGCGCCTCGTTCATCTGCTTCTGGATGGTCTCGGCCGCCTGCTGCGCGGCCTTGATCATCTCCTCCATCGATTTCATCGTCTCTGACTCCAGTTGCGCTGGCCGCCGTAACGGCCCGCATTCTCTTCTTCCTCGACGAACTCCGCGCCCGGAAAGGCCGCAAGAGTCGCCTCCACCAACGGCGAGCGGCGCAGCGCGGCCTGCGCGTCGGCCTTCGCCGCATCGTCCTGCTCGACCAGCGTCGGCGCGCCCTCGCCCGCCACGCGCTCTACGGTCCAGGACTCGTTCGTCGCGGTGTTCAGCGCCTGGCGCAGCAGCGCGGCGATATCCTCGTTGAACCCCGGCGGCTGGGCATAGCGCAGCAGCCCCGGCGCCAGTTCCACCACCCGCACCTGCAGACGCATGGTGTTGGCGATGTTCATGCCGCTGTGGCGCTCGACCCGGTCGATCAGCGTTTTCCAGTCGATCCGAGCCGCGGGGACCGCCGCGCCCGCCCCGACAGCCGTTTCGCCGCCCGCAGGCGCCGGGCGCGAGGCCAGGTCTTCCAGCTTCCTGGCCAGCTTGCCGGGATCGGGCATCTCGGCGGCGTGCATCACGCGCAGCAGCGCCATCTGCGCGGCCGCCAGCGGATCGGGCGCGCTGCGCACCTCGTCATGCCCCTTGAGCAACAGTTGCCAGAGGCGGTGGAGCTGCCCGGCGGTGAGCTTGCCCGCCCAGCCCTCGATCGCCTCGCGCTCCTCGGCCGAGGCCACTTCGATCTTGCCGAGCTGCGCCACCGTCACGCGGTGCGCCTGCTCCATCGCCGAGCGAATCAACGCCAGCGCCTCGACGCCGAGCGCGAACTGGTGCGCGACGAGATCGAGCAAGGCCGCGCCATCGCCCTCGAGCAGCGCCGCGAACAGCTTGCGCTGCACCGACTTGTCCGCCAGCCCGAGCATATCGCGCACTTTGGCCGCCGTGACCTGGCCGGCGCCGTCGAGGTCCGCATGGGCGATCGCCTGGTCGAGGATCGATAGTCCGTCGCGCACCGATCCCTCGGCGGCGGCGGCGATCATCTCCAGCGCCTCCCCCTCGGCCGCGACCCCCTCGGCCTGACAAATGCCGGCGAAGTGCTCGGCCAGCATCGGCGTGGCGATGCGGCGCAAGTCGAAACGCTGGCAGCGCGACAGCACAGTGACCGGCAGCTTCTCCACCTCGGTGGTGGCGAAGAGGAACTTCACATGCGCGGGTGGTTCCTCAAGTGTCTTGAGCAAGGCATTGAATGCATTGCGCGACAGCATGTGAACTTCGTCGATGATGTAGATCTTGTACCGCGCCGAGACCGCGGCGTAGCGCACCGCCTCGATGATCTCGCGCACGTCGTCGACACCCGTATGGCTGGCGGCGTCCATCTCGATCACGTCGATATGACGGCCCTCGGCGATCGCGGTACACGGCTCGCAGACACCGCAAGGATCGATCGTCGGACCGCCCTGCCCGTCCGGCCCGACGCAGTTGAGCGCCTTGGCGATCAGCCGCGCGGTCGAGGTCTTGCCCACCCCGCGCACGCCGGTCATCAGGAAGGCATGCGCCAACCGATCACGCCGGATCGCGTTGGCCAGCGTCTGGACCATCGCATCCTGGCCGATGAGCTGGGCGAAGGTCTGCGGGCGATACTTGCGCGCGAGCACGCGATAGGGCTGCGCGGACGCTGCGGGCGCCGCTGTCACCGGGACCGGTGCTGTCACGGGAGCCGACGCAGGCGCGGGATCGGGCGCGCCGAACAACGCGGACTGCCCCGCCGCTTCCAGCTCCGCCGCGCTCGGCTGCTCGTCGGTTTCGTCCGGATCGTGACCGAAGATGTCGGGTGAATCGCCCATCGGCGGATAGGTAGAGTTTGCAGGCCGGCTTGTCGAATGTGGCGTTCCGCGATTTATCACAAGGAGGCTGCGATGACGGGGGCGCCTGGGCTCGCGCGGCGAGGCCCGTTCGCGGACGCGCGGCGACCGGCCCAATATCCAGCGCCAAAGGTATGAGGCAGTAGGAGCCGGACGACCCGCCGCAATCCGTTGTGGCTGCTTCCTTCCGGACCTGACCAGATTGGCGGACGCAAACGCCCGCCCGGACTCCCGGAGGCGCATATGGCGGCGGTGCCGCGTTTGCGCAAGTCCCCGCGGATTTCGCCCATCCACCGCGCGCAACCTTCTGATATGGTGGGTCAGGGCTTCGATTCGGGCGCAGCAATCGCCCGTCGTTTCAGGGGATTAGACCATGTCCATCATCCGCCGCCGCATCTTGCAGGCCGCCGCCGCCACGCTGCTCGCCGCGCCAGTGCCGGCCCTCGCCCAGAATATCGATTTCGGCGACGACGCCAGCCGCTTCGCCAAGGACGGCGAATGCGACGACATGCGCTTCTCGGGCCCCGGCATGACCGACACCACGCTGATCGACAGCGACATCCGCCACGACGCGACCGACTGCCGCACCGCCTACAACCAGGGCCGGCTGACCTACAACGGTGGCCGCCGCGACGGCGGATCGACCGGCAGCACTTACGCGGCGAGCGGCGTCAACCACATCATCTGGGGCGACGACGCCAGCAAGTACGCCAAGGACGGCGAGTGCGACGACAAGCGCTTCGTCGGCGCGGGCATGACCAGCACGCCGCTGCTCGATTCGGACATCAAGCACGACGCCACCGATTGCCGCACCGCCTACACCCAGGGCCGGCTGCAACTGCGGCAGTAACCTGCCGACCGGTCAGCCTTCGACCATTTCCGCCAGTTCCAGCCAGCGCTCCTCGGCGGCGTCCTTGTCGGCGCGGGCCTTGGCGACCGCTTGAGTGAGCGCGGCGAACTTGCCCGGATCACGCGTGTAGAGCGCCGGATCGTGCAGCGCGTCCTCATCGCGGGCGATCGCGGCTTCCAGCTCGGCGATGCGATCCGGCAGCAGGTCGTAGTCGCGCTGGTCCTTGTACGAGAGTTTGCCCTTGCGCGGCGGCGGGGGCGGCGCGGCGGGCGTGGATGACACGGGCTTGGCCGAGGTCTTCGCGGCCGGTTTCTTGCGCCGGGCTTCCCAATCGGCATAGCCGCCCGCGACGACATCGACCTTGCCCGAGCCGTCGAGACCGAGGGTCACCGTCACCGTGCGGTCGAGGAAGTCGCGGTCGTGGCTGACGATGAGGACTGTGCCCTCGTAGTCGGCGATCACCTCCTGCAGCAGATCGAGCGTCTCGAGATCGAGGTCGTTGGTCGGCTCGTCGAGCACCAGAAGGTTGGATTTCCGGGCGAATTCGCGGGCCAGCAGGAGCCGCGAGCGCTCGCCGCCCGAAAGCGTGCCGACGCGCGCGTCGACCAGGCCGGGATCGAACAGGAAGTCCTTCAAGTATCCCTGAACGTGCTTGCGAACGCCGCGAACGTCGACCCAATCGCCCCCCTCGGCGAGCACGTCGCGCACCCGCTTGTCGGGCGAGAGCAGGCTGCGCTGTTGATCGATCACCACGCCGTCGAGCGTCTTGGCCAGCGTCACGGTTCCCTCGTCGGGTGCCAGTTCGCCGGTCAGCAGCTTGAGCAGCGTCGTCTTGCCCGAGCCGTTGGCGCCGACCACGCCGATGCGGTCGCCGCGCTGGATGCGCAAGCTGAAGTCCTTGATAACCGCGCGGTCTCCGAATTTCTTCGTCACCCGGTCGGCGACGATCACCGACTTGGTCTTGCTGTCGTCGCTGGCGAGCCCGATCTTGGCGGTCCCTTGCGGCCCCATCATCGCGGCGCGCTGGGCGCGCATTTCCCACAGCTTGGCGAGGCGGCCCTGGTTGCGCTTGCGGCGCGCGGTGACGCCGCGCTCCAGCCAGTGCGCCTCGATCTTGAGCCGGGCATCGAGCTTCTCGGCGGCGCGCGCCTCTTCGGCATAGACCTGGTCCTCCCAGGCCTCGTAGCCGCCGAAGCCCACGTCCTTGCGCCGGATCGAACCGCGGTCGAGCCACAACGTGGCGCGGGTCAGGCGGGTCAGGAACGTGCGGTCGTGGCTGATCACCACGAACGCGCCGTTATAGCGCTGCAACCAGCCTTCGAGCCAGTCGATCGCCGCGAGATCGAGGTGATTGGTCGGCTCGTCGAGCAGCAGCAGGTCGGGCTCCGACGCCAGCGCACGGCACAGCGCCGCGCGGCGCCGCTCGCCGCCCGACGCGTTTTCCGCCGCGCGCGACAAGTCGATGCCGAGCTGGCCGGCGATCGCCTCGACCTCGTGGCGCGGCGGCGCATCGTCGCCCGACAGCGCGAAATCGAGCAGCGTGTCGTAGCCGGTGAAGAACGGATCCTGTTCGAGCACCACGACCCGCGTGCCGGGCTGGACCGAGCGCTTGCCCTTGTCCGCCTCCACCTGGTCGGCGATCAGGCGCAGCAGCGTGGTTTTCCCCGCGCCGTTCCGCCCGATCAGCGCCAGCCGGTCGCGCGGAGCGATGTGGATGTCGAGATCGCGGAACAGCCATCCGGACCCTTGGATCAGCCCGAGGCCTTCCCAGCTCAAAATCGGTGCTGCTGCCATCGCCGCGCCCTAGCGAAGGCATAGGATGATTGACAAGGCGTAACGCCCGCATTCAGACGGTGTTCAAGCCTTCAAGGGTAGTGCGGCCGCGACATGAAAACGCTCGTCCTTCTTGTTTCCACCCTCCTCGCGCTGACCGTTCCGGTCATGGACCTCGCCGCCGAACCGGGGCGTGAGCAAGGCCAGGTGCGCCGCGAGATGCGCGCGGGCAACGTACGCTCGCTCCGCGAGATCGAGGGCCGCGTCCTGCCGACGATGCCCGGCATGCAGTATCTCGGGCCGGAATACGATCCCGGCGCGATGGCCTATCGCCTGAAGTTCATCCGCGACGGCCGCGTCGTCTTCATCGACGTCGATGCGCGCTCGGGCGCCGTCATCGGCCGCCGCCGCTGAAACGCGCGGCTCGCTTGACGCTCCGGGCGTTTCACCCCATTGCAGGCTCCTGTCCGATGCAAAACAGTCACATGGGAATTGGTCGATGCGTCTCCTGATTGTCGAGGATGAACCGACGCTTGGCCAGCAGCTCAAGACCACGCTCGAGCAGAACGGCTATGCCGTCGACCTCTCGGTCGATGGCGAGGACGGGCACTTCATGGGCTCGACCGAGCAGTACGACGCGGTCATCCTCGACCTCGGCCTGCCAGAGATCGACGGGTTGACCGTGCTGGGCATGTGGCGCCGCGAAGGCCGCAAGTTCCCGGTGCTGGTCCTGACCGCGCGCGACAGCTGGTCCGACAAGGTCGCCGGGCTCGATGCCGGGGCCGACGACTATCTTGCCAAGCCCTTCCAGACCGAGGAACTGATCGCCCGCCTGCGCGCGCTGATCCGCCGCGCCTCGGGCAATTCCTCGTCCGAGCTGATCGCCGGCGACGTCCGGCTCGATACCCGCTCGGGCCGCGTCACGCTGAACGGCGAGCCGGTCAAGCTGACCGCGCAGGAGTACAAGCTGCTGTCCTACCTGCTCCACCACAAGGGCAAGGTCGTCAGCCGAACCGAGCTGATCGAGCATATCTACGACCAGGACTTCGACCGCGATTCCAACACGATCGAAGTCTTCGTGACGCGCATCCGCAAGAAGCTGGGCGCCGACGTCATCACCACCATCCGCGGCCTCGGCTACAGTCTCGACGACCCCGCCGGACCCACCCGGGGCTGACATGAGCGGGCCGGAAACGGCCGTGCCGCCGTCCGTGGCACCGGTTAACGCGGACGGCGCGCCGCACACGGGATCGCTGCTGCGGCGCATGACGCTGATCGCCGCGGGCTGGATCACCGTGCTGCTGCTGCTCGGCGGGCTGGCGCTCGACCGGACGCTGACCACCCTCATCACCAACAACTTCGACGAGCAGCTCGGCTACATGCTGACCGCGATGGTCGCCTCGGCCGAGATCGGTCCGGACGGCGAGGTGTTCTTCAACCGCCCGCTCGGCGACCAGCGCTTCCTCGAACCGAACAGCGGCCTCTACTGGCAGATCGCCGGCAAAGGGCACGAGGTCTTCCCCTCGCGCTCGCTGTGGGACCGCACCTTGCGCACGCGCGGCGACCATCAGGATTCACAGCCGCACATCTACGACAGCCCGCAATTCGACGGCGAGCCGCTGCGCATCATCGAGCGCACGATCATCCTGCCCGGCAGCGACACCCGCTGGTGGTTCACCGTCGCCGCCAGCCGCGAGGAGCTCGACCAGCAGATCCACGAGGTCCGCTCGATCCTGTTCTACAGCTTCGTCATGCTGGGCTTCGGGCTGTTCTTCATGGCCGGATTGCAGACGCGCTACGGGCTGATCCCGTTGCGGCGCGTCCGGCGCTCCATCCAGAAGATGCGCGCCACCGGGGCCAACCGACTCAACGATCCACTGCCGCTCGAAGTCCAGCCGCTGGTCGACGAGGTCAATGCGCTGCTCGCGCATTCGGACCGTCAGGCCGAGGAAGCCCGCACCCATGCCGGCAACCTCGCCCACGCGCTCAAGACCCCGCTGACCGTGGTGATGAACGCCGCCACGGCCCACGCGCCCGACCTCGCCCATACCGTCATCCGCGAGGCGGCGGTGATGCGCCGACAAGTCGATCACCACCTGGCGCGCGCCCGCGCGGTCGGCCGCCGCGCGGCGGGGATGTCGCGCGCGGTCCCCTGGGAAAGCGTCGAGGCGGTGCTGCGGGCCGTCACCCGGCTCTATGAGCGGACGCGCTTCGACCTCGACGGCAACCGCGCGGTCACCGTCGCGATGGAGCGCCAGGATCTGGACGAGATCTTCGGCAACCTGATCGAGAACGCGGCGAAATACGGCGGCGGCAGCGTCTTCGTCACCATCGACGTCCCGAACGCCGAATCCGCGCGTTGGTGCGAATGCTGGGTCGAGGACGATGGCGCCGGCATTCCCGAGGAGGAGCGCGTCCGCATCTTCGACCGCGGCGCCCGGCTCGACACCGGCAAGCCCGGCACCGGCCTCGGCCTAGCCATCGTGCGCGACGTGGTCGAGATCTACGGCGGCGAGGTCGAACTGGCCGAAAGCGACGACCTTGGCGGGCTGCTGGTCAAGCTGCGCCTGCCGCGCTCGCTGAGGTGAGTTCGACGGTCTTCGCCGAATGGAGAGCATATGGTGAAGGATTCCAGGACACCATCGGGCTTGAAGGACCGAACGAGTCGCGCAGAGGTCCACCCCGAAGCCGATTGCAAAGACCGCTGGAGGGCGGTGGCAGGAGGAAAACTCCGAGGCGATCGCGTCCTTTAACGACTATGTTGCACGCAATGGTCTCCCGTTGGCCGCCTTGCGACAGTTCTGACGCGCCAGGACCGATCGGCATTCAGAAAGATGGTCACGCGGAGGCGCGGAGGCGCGGAGATGTTGGCTTCCGGGCGATGCGGCCGCTCTTACGCCGACTGTGGGGCAGGAGAAAAGAAGTGGGATGAGGAAGGCCGCTGACGCGGCGGAAACACCTCTCCGCGCCTCCGCGTCTCCGCGTGAAAACCGCCCACTTTGGGCGAAACGCCCCGCTTCAAGTCAAAGAACGGTGCTTGGACAAGCTCAGCACGGACGGAGCCCGTATCGGGGTTGGGCGCACCCCCCTATCGCACAGCGCAAAAATCGAACCGCCCGCACTCACCGGCCTCCTCTCTGGACTCCCACCACACTTTCAGACATGCTGTACAGGTGTTCAGCGTACGGTCTCCGAGAGGATTGCCCATGAGTGTTACCTTCAAGCCCATCAAGCCGCTGATCGGCAGCACCGTCCACGTCGACAAGGCGCATGTCTGCGATCCCCACGTGATGGCGCAGATTCGCGCGCAGCTCGAGCAGCGCGGCGTGCTGGTGTTCCCGCGGATCGACCTCAGTGATGCCGAGCAACTCGCCTTCACCGACGCCTTCGGCGAGCGCACCAATTTCACCAAGAAAGTCCCCGGCTCCGACGTTTCGGCCGAGGACGTGTACAAGGTGACGCTCGACAAGACGATCAACAAGGAGCCCGACTACGTCCTGGGGACCTTCTTCTGGCACATCGACGGGCTGCTGCTCGACATCCCGCTGCCCAAGGCGACCATCCTTTCGGCGCGGCAGCTTTCCGCCGAGGGCGGCGCGACCGAGTTTGCCAACCTCTATGCCGCCTACGAATACCTGCCCGAGGATGAGAAGCGCGAGGCGGAAGACCTGCGCGTGATCCATTCGATCGAGGCGGCGGTGCGGCCGGTGTTCGGCTCGACCCCGCCCCACCGCGCCGAACGCTATCGCAAGATGGCGCCCGCGATGGACCATCCGCTGGTCTGGACGCACCAGGACGGTCGCAAGTCGCTGCTGATCGGCACCCATGCCGACGGCGTCGTCGGCCGTCCGGGTCCGCACGGCCGCGCCTACCTCTGGCGGCTCAACCAGTGGGCCTCGCAGCCCGATTTCGTGCTGACCCACAAGTGGCAGGTCGGCGATCTGGTGATCTGGGACAACGAAGGGCTGATGCACCGCGTCGTCCCCTACACCGACGAGGGGCGCGTGATGCATCGCACGTCGATCGTCGGCGCGGCGCGCCCCGGGCGGCACGCTTCGGAGGACGATGTCGCCAGGATGTTCGAGCCGGTGATCTGAGCCACCCTCACCGCTGCGACTAACTCGCATCGCTTGGATGAGGGGTGGCGGCGCGCCTACCCTCTGGCCTGCGCGCGTTCGTGGTGCCGGATCACTTCCTGGATAATGAAGCGCAGGAACTTCTCGGAGAATTCCGGGTCGAGCTGCGCGTCGCCGGCCAGCTTGCGCAGGCGGGCGATCTGGCGTTCCTCGCGGTCCGGATCGGAGGCGGGCAGCTTGTTCTGCGCCTTGTACGCGCCCACCGCCTGGGTGATGCGGAACCGTTCGGCGAGGATATGGATCAGCGCGGCATCGATGTTGTCGATGCTGGCGCGATAGCCGGCCAGGACCGGATCGGAAGCGGGGGTATCGGACATGGCGCCCAGCTAGCATGACATTCCCGCCGTTTCCATCGCCGCCTTTGCGCTTGCCTTCTTGGCGCGGACGGGCAATGCGGCAACCATGTCGGCAGAAGTCATACCCCTGCGCCCGCGCGGCTCCGAGCCGTCGCTGGCGCCGATGCTCGCCCTGACCGCGGCGGGCATGAACAGCGTCAACACCGTCATCCTCGAGCGGATGCAAAGCCAGATCCCGCTGATCCCGGCACTGGCCGGGCACCTGATCTCGGGCGGCGGCAAGCGCATGCGCCCGATGCTGACGATCGCCGGGGCGGCGCTCTGCGGCTACGAGGGCTCGCGCCACCACAAGCTGGCCGCCGCGGTGGAATTCATCCACACCGCGACACTGCTGCACGACGACGTCGTCGATGGCTCGGACCTGCGTCGCGGCAAGGAAACCGCCAACATCGTGTTCGGCAACCCGGCCACCGTGCTGGTCGGCGACTTCCTGTTCAGTCGCGCCTTCGAACTGATGGTCGAGGACGGCAGCCTGCGCGTGCTCAAGATCCTGTCCTCCGCCTCGGCCACCATTGCCGAGGGCGAGGTCGACCAGTTGACCGCCCAGCGCCAGATCGAGACCAGCGAGGACCGCTACCTCTCGATCATCGGCGCCAAGACCGCCGCGCTGTTCGCCGCCGCCACCCGGATCGCCGCGGTCGTCGCCGAACGCGGCGAGGCCGAGGAACGCGCGCTCGAGGACTATGGCCGCAACCTCGGCATCGCCTTCCAGCTCGTCGATGACGCGATGGACTACGATTCCGACGCCGGCGAGATGGGCAAGGGCCAGGGCGACGACTTCCGCGACGGCAAGATGACGCTGCCGGTGATCCTCGCCTATGCGCGCGGCGACGCCGAGGAGCGCCGCTTCTGGCAGGACGCCATCGCCGGCTTCGCCACCACCGACGCCGACCTCGCCCATGCCATCGGGCTCATCAACCGCCACGACACGGTGAGCGCGACGCGCGACCGCTCGCGCCACTTCGCCCAGCGCGCGATCGACGCGATCGCCGGCTTTCCGCCCAGCGAAGCCCGCAGCGCGATGGCCGAAGCCGCCGAGTTCGCGGTGGCACGGCGGTTCTGAGGCCGATCTCCCTCCCCATCCACGCCGTCCTCCCGGACCTGCTCGCCACCCTCCGCGAGCGAGAGAGCGCGGTGCTGATCGCGCCGCCGGGCGCGGGCAAGACCACCGCGGTGGCGCCGGCGCTGATCGGCGAGCCGTGGTGCGGCGGCACCGTCATCATCCTCTCCCCCCGCCGCGTCGCCGCGCGCGCCGCGGCCGAGCGGATGGCCGAGCTGCTCGGCGAACCGGCCGGGCAGACGGTCGGCTACCTGACCCGCCTCGACAGCAAGCGTTCGGCAGGCACGCGCATCCTCGTCATGACCGAGGCGATCTTCGTCTCGACCATCCTGCGCGACCCGGAGCTGGCCGGCGTCTCGGCGGTGCTGTTCGACGAGGCGCACGAGCGGCATCTCGATTCCGATCTCGGCCTGGCGCTGGCGGTCGAGAGCCAGCAGGTGCTGCGCCCCGATCTGCGCCTTCTGGTGATGTCGGCGACGATCGACGGCGCGCGTTTCGCCGAGGTGCTCGGCGGCGCGCCGACGGTGGAGAGCGAGGGCAAGGCGCATCCGCTCGCGATCCGCTGGCTCGGCGCGCGGCCAGAACTGCGGATCGAGGACGCGATGGCGAGCGCGGTGGTCACCGCCTGGCGCGAGGAGGCGGGCGACGTGCTCGCCTTCCTGCCCGGCGTCGGCGAGATCGAGCGCACCCGCGAGCGGCTGGCGACCAGGTTGCCCGACGCGCTGGTCCTGCCGCTCCACGGCCAATGCGAGCCCGCCGCCCAGCGCGCCGCGATCCGCCGCGATCCCGAAGGCCGCCGCCGCGTCGTCCTCGCCACCGCCATCGCCGAGACCTCGCTGACGCTCGACGGCGTTACTGTCGTCGTCGATGCCGGGCTGTCGCGCCGGGCCGAGTTCGACAAAGCGGCCGGCGTCACGCGGCTCGTCACCCACCGCGCCAGCCAGGCCTCGGCCGCCCAGCGCGCGGGCCGCGCCGCGCGCCAGGGACCGGGCGTTGCCTACCGCCTGTGGGAAGAGGCCGCGCACCCGGGTCGCGCGGCGTTCGAACCGCCCGAGATGCTCACCTCGGACCTCGCGCCGCTGCTGCTGACGCTGGCGCAATGGGGCGCGGGCGACCCCGCGGCGATGGCATGGCTCGACCCGCCCCCCGCCGCCGCGCTGGCGGCCGCGCGGGCTAAGCTGACCGCGCTGGACGCTTTGGACGACGAGGGACGGATCACCGCGCATGGCCGGGCGATGGCCGCGCTGCCGATGGAACCCGCGCTCGCACACATGCTCCTGTTCGCCGCCGAACGCGGCGCCGCGCGCGCAGCCGCCCGGCTGGCGCTGCTGCTGCAGGAGCGCGGCCTCGGCGGGCGCGGCGAGGACCTCGCGCAGCGGCTCGACCGCTGGAACGGCGACCGCTCGGCCCGCGCGGACGCCTCGCGCAAGCTGGCGGCACGGTGGGAGACGGCAGTGGGTGCGCCCCGCGCGCGCCACGCCGATGTCCCCCTCGGCGTCCTCCTCGCCGAAGCCTTCCCCCACAACCTCGCCAAACGCCGCGACGCCTCGGGCGAGCACTGGCTGGCGGCGGGGGGCCGCGGGCTGCGGCTCGATCCCGCCTCGCCGCTGGCGCGCGCCGAGTGGCTGGCGGTCGGCGAGGCGCAAGGCGACGCCAAGGGCGCGCGGATCACCGACGCGATCGCGCTGACCCAAGCCGAGGTGCTGCGCTTCCTCGCGCACCGTATCGACAGGCGCGCGACGCTGCGCTGGATCGAAAGCGAGCGGCGGGTCGAGGCCTTGCTCGAACAGCGGCTGGGCGCGGTGACGCTGAGCTGCGGCCCCGACCCCGCCCCCGATCCGCAGGCCATAGCCGCGTTCTTGATCGCACGCGTGCGCGAGCATGGCCTCGACCTTCTGCCGCTGTCGCCCACCAGCCTCTCGCTGCTGCGGCGCGCGCGCTATGCCGGCGTGACGGAACTCTCGGACGAAGCGCTGCTGGCGGGCCTGGAGGATTGGTTGGCGCCGCTGCTCGGCCGGCGCCTCGACGCCCTCGATCCCGGCAAGCTGCACCAGGCGCTGCGCGACCGGCTTGGCTGGGACGGCGGCCAGGCGCTCGAACGCCTCGCGCCGGCGCAGTTCACCAGTCCGGCCGGCACCAGCCATGCCATCGATTACGAGGACGACGGCGGCCCCAGCGTCGAGGTGCGCGTGCAGGCGCTGTTCGGGCTCGACCGCCACCCGACCTTCGGCCAGCCGCCCCAACCGCTCCTGCTCAAGCTGACCTCGCCCGGCGGCAAGCCGATCCAGACGACGCGCGACCTGCCCGGCTTCTGGCGCGGCAGCTGGCGCGACGTGGTGCGCGACATGAAGGGCCGCTACCCCAAGCACCGCTGGCCCGACGCGCCCTGGACCGAGGACCCGAGCCTCAAGACGAAGAACGCCTTCGAACGGACGCGGAAGTAACATTCCTCCCTAGGCCGTAAACTCATAACCGGCGCCTTCGAGGTTTGAATCAAAATGGCCCAGCGCAAGGAGAGAGGGCGCAGGAATATGTCGATATTTCAAGACCTCTCGACGCCGGGATGGGCCATTTTGATCAAATCCCTGCGGGACGCCCAAATGGCTTCCATCTCGGCCAAAGCCGCCCTTGGAAAGGCAACCAGCCTTCC
>DASVMK010000027.1:0-3805 GCA_036384395.1 Novosphingobium sp. | reverse complement strand
ACCCGGTTAAGCCGGGCAAGCGTGAATCCGTCGAGGGATCGGGAATACCAAAGTGCAGATCAACCGGGCCTTGCGGGCCCGCAGGACAAGGAAGCAGAAGGACGTGAAGCCCGTGCGCTATGCCTATGGAATCACCACCGCTCTCTTGCTCGGAGGTGCCGTCGTCTCCCTCGCCACCGGCAATCCGGCAGGCGCGCAGGTCGCCCAGAACGACCAGCAGCAGATGCAGACCGTCGTGCCGCGCGCCGGCGCGCCCGGCAGCTTCGCCGACCTGACCCAGCAACTCGCCCCGGCCGTGGTCAACATCTCCACCCGCCAGCGGGTCAAGGTCGCGACCGCCAACCCCTTCGCCGGCACGCCGTTCGCCGACTTGTTCGGCGGCGGGGAGCAAGCGCCCGGCCAGCCACAGACGCGCGAGGCGCAGTCGCTGGGCTCGGGCTTCGTGGTCTCGGCCGACGGCTTCGTCGTCACCAACAACCACGTCATCACCGCCGACGGCCAGGGCGAGGTCGAATCGATCACCGTCACCATGCCCGACGGCACCGAGTACCCGGCCAAGCTGATCGGCCGCGACACCGCCTCGGACCTCGCGGTGCTCAAGATCAGCGCGACCAAGCCGCTGCCCTTCGTCCGCTTCGGCGACAGCCGCACCGCGCGCGTCGGCGACTGGGTGATCGCCATCGGCAATCCCTTCGGCCTCGGCGGCACGGTGACCTCGGGCATCATCTCGGCGGTCTATCGCGCCACCGGCACCGGCTCGGCCTATGACCGCTATCTGCAGACCGACGCCTCGATCAACCGGGGCAACTCGGGCGGCCCGATGTTCGACATGAAGGGCAACGTCATCGGCATCAACAACGCGATCTTCTCGCCGACCGGCGGCAGCGTGGGCATCGGTTTCGCCATTCCGGCCGAAATCGCAGCGCCGATCGTCGAGAAGTTGAAGGCCGGCCAGGCGATCGAGCGCGGCTACCTCGGCGTCCGCATCCAGCCGATCACCGAGGACCTCGCCGATTCGCTCGGCCTCGCGCACAACCGCGGCGAGTTCGTCCAGGCGGTCGAGCCCGAAGCGGCCGGCGCCAAGGCCGGGCTGCGCGCGGGCGACGTGGTGGTCAAGGTCGATGGCAAGGAGGTCACCCGCGAACAGACGCTGTCGTACCTGGTCGCCAACACCGCGCCGGGCCGCCGCATCCAGATCGAACTGATCCGCGACGGCCGCCGCATGACGCTCTCCGCCACCGTCGGCCGCCGGCCGACCGAGGAGGAACTGGCGCAGCAGAGCTTCGAGCAGGGCGAGGACCAGCAGGACGACGCGTTCAACCGGCCGCAGCAACAGCAGCAGGGCACCAGCGCGTCCGAAACCGCGCTCGGCCTGGCGCTGCTGCCGATGTCGCCGCAGATCGCCCGCCAGCTCGGCGTGCGCGAGGATACCCGCGGCGTCGTGGTCAACAGCGTCGACCCCTCGTCCGACGCCGCCGCCAAGGGCCTGCGCCGGGGGGACATCATCCTCTCGGCCAACTATCGCGACGTCGCCGCCGTGGCCGACATCGAAGCCGCGATCCGCGAAGCCAAGTCCGCGCGCCGCGCCGCCCTCCTCCTGCGCGTCCAGCGCCGCGGCCAGCCGGCGACGTACCTGCCGGTGCGGCTGCGCTGAGGTAGCGAGCTTGTCGATCCTCCCCGTTTCTGCTGCGCAGAAACGGGGAGGATTTACGTTCCGTCAGAAATCCATCCGCTCGCGGATGCGCGGCGCCGGTTCGCGATCGCGCGCACGCGGATCGCGTGGGTCCTGCGGTTCGCCGCGCCCGGTCGCCTGGTCGAGGAAATCGTCGTTGGCGGCCGGTGGGGCGTCGCGCGGGTCGGGGCCGGCGGGCGGCATGTCGCCCGGCTGCTGCTGCTGCGCCGTGCCCGGATCGATCAGGTTGCCGTTCTCGTCGACGAAGTAATAGTCGTCCGGGTTGCCGCTCAGCGCCTCGTCGTCGGGTTCGAGCTGCCAGTCGGGCAGCTTGAGCTCGGTCTCGAACTGTTCGACCGGGCGGCGGGCGGTGGCCACGCGCATGTAGGCGGCGAAGGCGCGCGCCGGGGCGGTGCCGCCCTGGAGGCCGTGAACCGGCTTGGCGTCGTCGCGGCCCATCCACACGCCGGTGGTCACGCCGCTGGAGAAGCCGAGGAACCAGCCGTCCTTGTTCGAGCTGGTGGTGCCGGTCTTGCCCGCCACGGGGCGGCCGATCTGCGCGGCGCGGCCGGTGCCGGTGGCGACCGCCGACTGCAGGAGATCGGTGATGCCCGCCGCCACGTAAGGCGGCACCAGCACTTCGCTGCCGGCCTTGGCGCGCTTGTAGAGCACCTCGCCGTCGGTGGTCGTCACCTTGAGGATGCCATACGGCTCGACCGCGGTGCCCTTGGCCGAGACGGCGGCGAAGGCGCGGGTCATGTCGATCAGGCGGACGTCGGAGGTGCCGAGCACCATCGAGGGCAGCGTGTTGATCGGCGTGGTGATGCCGAAGCGCCGCGCCATCGAGGCGACCGCCGAGAAGCCGACCTCGTGGCCAAGCTGCGCCGCGACGGTGTTCTTCGAATAGGCGAAGGCGGTGCGGACGTCGATCTGGCCGGCAAAGGTGCCGCCCGAGTTGCGCGGGCTCCAGCCGTTGATCGTCACCGGCTCGTCCACCACCGGATCGTTCGGCTTGTAGCCGGCCTCGAGCGCGGCGAGATAGACGAACAGCTGCCACGCCGAGCCCGGCTGGCGCACCGCGTTGGTCGCGCGGTTGTAGTTCGAGGTGACGTAGTCGGTGCCGCCGACCATCGCCAGCACCGCGCCGTCGCGGTCTAGGCTGACGAGCGCGCCCTGCGCGCCCTTGGGTGCGTTGCCCGCGATCGCCGCGGTGGCGGCGCGCTGCAGCGCGGGATCGAGCGTCGTCCAGACCTCGATCGGCTCGGTGTTGTCGGGCAGCAGCAAGTCGAGCTGCGGCAGCGCCCAGTCGGTGAAGTAGCGGACCGAGTTCTGCCCCTTCTCCGGCGCCATCCTGACCGCCTTGAGATCGGCCGCGGCCGCTTCGGCGGAGGTGATCGCGCCGGCATCCTGCATGACGTCGAGCACGACATGCGCGCGGTCGAGCGCGGCTTGCGCGTCGGCGGTCGGCGAATAGCGCGAAGGCGCCTTGACCAGGCCGGCGATGATCGCCGCCTCGGGCAGTGACAGCTCCTCGCCGGAATGGCCGAAGAACTTGCGGCTGGCCGCGTCGATCCCATAGGCGCCGCCGCCGAAATAGACCTTGTTGAGGTAGAGCTCGAGGATCTGGTCCTTCGAGAACTTCCATTCCAGCGCCATCGCCAGCACCTGCTCGCGGATCTTGCGATCGAACGAGCGGGTGTTGTTGAGGAACACCGTGCGCGCCAGCTGCTGGGTGATGGTGGAGGCGCCCTGCTTCCACCGCCCCGCCTCGACGCGGACGACCAGCGAGCGGACGATGCCGATCGGGTCGATGCCGATGTGCGAGCGGAAGCGGCGGTCCTCCACCGAGACCATCGCCGTCTTCATCACTTGCGGGATGCGGTCATAAGGCAGCCAGCGGCCGTAGCTCGGCCCGAGCGACACCAGCTCGCTGCCGTCGCGGGCGCGCACCACGATCATCTGCCCGGCCTGGCTGCTCTTGAGCTCGCTGTAGCTCGGCAGCGACCGCACCGAAAAGGCGACCGCGCCAGCGACGATCAGCACGCCGAGCAGCGCCACCGCGAAGCCCCAGACGAAGAGCCGGCGGATCAGCCGGCCGAACCAGCCCGGACCGGATTTGCTGGGGGCGGAGTT